>CAZXVW010000057.1:0-21446 GCA_964644025.1 uncultured Solibacteraceae bacterium
GATCCTCAAACAGCAGACCTTACCCTGGTCACAGTTCCGTTCACGCCAGGAGGTGGCGGAAGACCAGGGACTGGTGAGTCCACCGGCGGTGCAACGGACGGTGACGACACGCGGTTGTCTCAAGAACAGAAGTTGAAAGTGGAGCAATGCGGGAGGAGCTTCGCCAAACGAAAGCTCGAAGAAAATGGCTGGCACGTGGAGGAGATGTCGCAAGAGAACCCAGGGTTTGACTTGAAAGCGACCAAGGAGGGCAAGGAACTGCGCATCGAGGTGAAATCCCATCGCCGCGAGAAGCACGTTGTAGAGCTGACGGCACGCGAGCGCGAAGAATACTTAGAATGCCAGCAACAGAACCAAGTCACATGGCAACTTTGGCACATTGAAAACCTGGCGCTGGACGCTCCATCCGCACGACTGACATGTTATGACAGCTTTCCGAAAGATTCAGTTCGCCCTAAACAGTTTTCCGTGGATCTCCGGAAGTGCAAACCCCTGGAACGACTCCCGTAACAATGAGGCCGATGATGCTTGTTGCGACTCTCCCTGTCGACGAGAGCCGAGGTCAACAGCAGCGATCATCATTGACTCAAAACGAAGGCCGATGCACCCATAGGAGGCCCGCTTCCACGAAACGATGCTCAAGGAGGGCGCCGTCCCGGTGCCGGTGCTGGCCAGGCTGGTGACGGGCCGGCCGCTCGGCGACTGAGCCGGGCCGGCGGCGTCTCTCAGGCAACAAAATGAAACCGGAGAACATCTGGCAGCCGCTGCTGCGGCAATCGAGCGGCGAAACCTTCCGCCAGGAGATGGTGGCGGGCGTTCCCGAACCCGGCCGCCGGTACCTGCTGCATGCGATGCAGCCCGGAACCCCCCTGACCAATTCAGTGGAACTGGACATGACGGGCCGTTTCCGTGGCTCTCCCAAAGCGAAATGGATGCCCCTGCGGGCCAGCCAGGTTCTCGCGCTGCCAGGCGGCTTCGTCTGGAAAGCATCGATCGGCGGCATCGTGCGGATTACCGGCAGCGACCGGTACTTCCAAGGCGAAGGAGCGCTCGACTGGCGGCTCTGGGGCCTGGTCCCGGTTATGCGCGCCTCCGGTCCGGATATCACCCGCTCGGCCCGGGGGCGCCTGGCCGTGGAAGCCGCCGTCTGGCTGCCCGCGGTGCTGTTGCCATGCAACGGCGCCGAGTGGGAGCCCGTCGATGACAGCACCGCCAAGGTCATCTTGACCGCTGACGGCGAAGCCTTCGAGATCCTGTTTTCCATCGCCCCCAACGGCGCCCTGGAAAAGGTCCGACTCAACCGCTGGGGCAATCACCTCACCCCCGGCGGCGCGTTTCGGCCGATCCCATTCGGCGCTACGGTTTCCGAAGAACAAACCCTCGCGGGCTGCACAGTCCCGACTCGGATCGCCGCCGGCTGGCGGCCCGGGACGGATGACTACTTCGAATTCTTCCAGGTCAAGCTGACGCGAGTGCACTACCGGTGAGACGTGGCGCCGGACCGAACTCTTCCGCTTCAGCAGGAGGCGTGGGGGATTGGTGCCGTGGGGGCACAAAATACAGTTTCAATCTGTATAATGGTGCATGTGAAGCAGTTGAACCTGAATGTTACGCCGGAATTTGACAAGGATCTCCGGCTATACATGCAGCGAAGAGGTATCAAGCGGAAATCCGAGGCCATCCGCATGGCCCTGCGCGAGGCGGTGGCGCGGGAGAACGCCGCCGGCTGCGATTTCCGGGCCTGGCTGGGGCTCGGGCTGAAGGCCCCACTTCGCAGCAAGCCGCGTTTTCAGAGTGAGGATGAATTGTGGTCGTAGATACATCGATCCTGCTGGCCGTCTTCTTCAACGAGCGGTTTGGGCCGTGGGCCGTGGACCAGTTGAGCGAAAACGCCCCGCGGCTCCGGATGAGCACCGTAAATTACGCAGAAACGCTGATCCTGATCCGGGACCGGCAGCCGCAGTTGTTCGGCGAGATTCACGAGTCCCTGCGGAGCAGCGGCCTTCGGCTGGTCCCCCCAACGGCCGAGCAAGCCGAGATCGCTGCCGAGGCGCGCCTGCGGTATCCACTCAACCTTGGAGATTGCTTTGCCTACGCCTTGGCGAAGGACGAAGGCTGCCCCATCCTCACCCTCGATGAAGACTTTCGCAAGACTGACGCCACCGTAATCCTGCCCAACACCGGGTGAAAGAAACCACGTTCGGCGCCACTGAGGAGGGCTCCATCCCGGCGGGTGGAACCTACCGCCGGCCGTCTATCACCAGCCGGAACACGGTCCAGATGATTTTCACTCCCGCCTGGATGGACGCCTTCAGGCTGGCCGAAATCTTGCCGCGGCCGGCGCGCCGGTTGCGGTAGGAGACCGGAACCTCGCGGATCCGCAACCCGCACTGGATGGCGCGCACCTGCATCTCCACCGTCCAGCCGTAGCCGCGGTCGCGCATCCGCAATCGCCTGAGCGCCTCGCGCCGGATGGCGCGGAACGGCCCGAGGTCGGTGTAGCGGTGACCGTAGAGCAGACCCACCAGGAAAGTGGCCAGCCGGTTGCCGAAACGCTGATGGAGTTCCATGGCGCCCGGCTCCAGCTCGCCCAAGGCGCGGGAGCCGATCACCAGATCGGCCGCGCCGTCATAGATCGGCCGGAGAAGGCGGACGGCCTCGGCGGGGTTCTCCGAACCATCGGCCTGCATGAAGACGACCACGCTCACCTCCGGCGGCAGCGCGGCGATTCCCCGCTGGCACGCCGCCCCGTAGCCCCGCTCGGGTTCCTTCACGACGATGGCGCCCTCGGCCCGGGCAATCTCCCCGGTGCGATCCGTGGAACCGTTGTCGGCGACGATCACCACGTCGAACAGCCCGGGCGGAATGGCGCGCAGCGTCGACGCAATCACGGGTTCTTCGTTGAGGGCGGGAATTACCAGTGCGGCCCGGCTTTCCGATCCATGCGTGGCGGCGTTCATGGTTTACCATGAAAGAAGAACCGGGCGGCTGCAATGGACGAGAAACTGCCACAGGAGAACGGGAACCGGCCGACCGAAGCACCTCCGCGGCAGCGCGGATCGGCCGTCGGCGCCCTGTTAAGCTGGGCGCGGGATCTGGCGCTATCGGTGCTCATCGCCGTGGTGATCATTCTATTTCTCTACCAGCCGGTCAAGGTGGAAGGCACCAGCATGATGCCGTCGCTCACCGACCAGGAGCGGATCTTCATCAACAAGTTTATCTACCGCTTCGGCCTGGGCGAAATCCACCGCGGCGACATGGTGGTGTTCTGGGCCCCGGGAGACCCAGCCAAATCTTACATCAAGCGGGTAATCGGGCTACCCGGAGACACCGTCGAGATCCGGCGGGGCACGGTCATCGTCAACGGCCGGCCCCTGGTGGAGGACTACGTGCCCGAGGAATATCGTGATCACCGCTCCCGGCCCTTGATCACTGTCCCCCCAGGTCAATACTACGTCCTCGGCGACCATCGGAGTTCCTCGAACGACAGCCGCAACTGGGGACCCGTGGCCCGCGACCGGATCTACGGTAAAGCCGTGTTTGTGTACTGGCCGCTGGAAAAGCTGGGGCCGATCCGCTGAAGTAGCGGCCGCTTACTTACGGGAAAACAGCCACAGGATCAGGCTCCCGAGTACGCTCAGCAAGATGCAGGTAGTCAGCGGAAAGTAGAAGGTCGAGTTTTTCCCGCGGATAATGATGTCGCCGGGGAGCCGCCCGATCCTGAACGGCAAGCGCCCGGCCAGCGACACAAGCAACCCGGCAGCCACCAGCGCGAGCCCCAGGAGAATGAGTGTCCGGCCGAGGTTCATCAGCCTCGTTATTCTACGTTTCCTGTCAAGGCGGAGGCAAATTGGTGCTACACTTTGGCTATGGGTGCGCCGCCGATCGCCGATCGGGTCCCGGTCGAGGAGTATCTTGCAAGTCCCGCCCACGAGCACTTTGAGTATGTCGACGGCCAACTGGTGGAGTTACACTTGGGCGGAAAACCGCATGCTAAGATCCAGGCGAGGTTGACTCATATGCTGCTATCCTACGCGGCTCATCACCCAGGGGGATATGTAGCTACCGAACTCCGCTGCCGGTTGAAGATCGGGGGCCGTTTCCGCTTCCGGCTTCCCGACTTGGCCGTCGTGCTGAACGACCAATCCAGCGAGCAACGATTCCTGGACCGCGCTCCGGACCTTGTGATAGAGATCCGCTCCCCGGAAGACTCTTTCGCCGGGCTGATGCGGAAGATGGAAGAGTACCTCGCCAACGGCGCCAGGTTGGGATGGCTCGTACTACCAGAAGAACGCTCAGTGGTGGTCCTGACCCAGGGAAGACTCATCCGGACCGTGGTTAGCGGAGAAACCCTTGATGGGGCCGAGCTGTTTCCGGAGCTGCAGATCCCCATCGACGACCTGTTTTCCTGACTTTGTTACAATCTCCCCTGAAACACTCCTGAGGAGGGAATGCTGAAAAATGAAGACGGCGTCTACCCGCCGCCAGCGGATTTCGTCAGCAAGGCCAACGTCTCCGGGATGGAAGCCTACCGGCAACTGTATGAAAAGGCCAGAGACACCCCCGAGGAATTTTGGGGTGAACTGGCCGAACGGGAGATCTTCTGGTTCAAAAAGTGGGACCGGGTCTTCGAGTGGCGGCCGCCGTTCGTGAAGTGGTTTGCCGGCGGCAAGACCAATGTCTCCTACAACTGCCTGGACCGCCACCTGGAAACGCATCGCCGGAACAAGACCGCCATCATCTGGGAAGGCGAGCCGGGCGACGAGCGCACGCTCACCTACGCGGAGCTTCATCGCCTGGTGGGCCGCTTCGCCAACGTGCTGAAGGCCCGCGGCTACCAGGCCGGCGACAAGGCCATCATCTACATGCCGATGATCCCGGAACTGCCCGTAGCCATGCTCGCCTGCGCGCGGCTGGGGGTGATCCACAGCGTCGTTTTCGCCGGCTTCTCCGCCGAGGCGCTGAAGGCGCGCATTCAGGACCTGGGCGCCACCCTGGTGATCACCGCCGACGGCGGCTGGCGGCGGGGCAAGGAAGTCCGCCTGAAGGACGCCGTCGACGAGGCCCTGGAGGAATGCCCTGGCGTGCACGACGTCATCGTCCGCCGCCGCACCGGCTCCGAGATCAAGATGAAGGAGGGCCGGGATTCTTGGTGGCATCAGCTCGAACAAGACGTCTCGGACGCCTGCCCGGCCGAGCCGCTCGACGCCGAGCATCCTTTGTACACGCTCTACACTTCCGGAACAACCGGCCAGCCGAAAGGCATCCTGCACACGACCGGCGGCTACCTGCTCCAGTGCACAATGACCATGAAATGGGTCTTCGACCTCAAGGACGACGATGTCTACTGGTGCGCGGCCGACATCGGCTGGGTCACCGGCCACAGCTACATCGTCTACGGTCCGCTCTCGGCCGGCGCCACCACGGTGATCTACGAAGGCGCCCCGAATACGCCGGGCTGGGACCGCTGGTGGCAAATCGTGGAGAAATACAAGGTGAACATCTTGTACACCTCACCCACCGCGATTCGCGCCCTGCTGCGGCAGGGAGAGGAATTGCCGAAACGGCACGACCTTTCCAGCCTTCGCCTGCTGGGCTCGGTGGGCGAGCCGATCAATCCGGCGGCCTGGGAGTGGTACCACCGCGTCATCGGCAACCGGCGCTGCCCGATCGTGGATACCTGGTGGCAAACCGAAACCGGCTCGATCCTGATCGCACCCATGCCCGGTGCTGTGCCGCTCAAACCCGGTTCCGCCACGCTGCCGCTGCCCGGCGTGGATGCCGACGTGGTGGATTTCGACGGCAACCCGGCCGCGACGGACACCGAAGGATACCTGGTCATCCGCCGGCCGTGGCCGGCCATGATCCGCACCATCTGGGGTGATGCCGAGCGCTACGAAAATCAGTACTGGGGCCGCGTCCCCGGGGTCTACTTCACCGGCGACGCCGCCCGGCGTGACCAGGATGGCTACTTCTGGATCCTGGGCCGCGTGGACGACGTCATGAATGTCAGCGGCCACCGGCTCAGCACCATGGAGATCGAGTCGGCGCTGGTGAAGCACCCGGCCGTGGCCGAGGCCGCCGTGGTGGGCAAACCCGATGAGCTGACCGGCCAGGCCGTTTGCGCTTTCGTCACCCTGAAAGAGGGCGCCTACGATCCCGATCAGCTCGGCGGCGAGATTCGCGAATGGGTCGCCCACGAGATCGGCAAGTTCGCCCGGCCGGCCGAGATCCGCTTCGCCGAGGCCCTGCCGAAAACCCGGAGCGGCAAGATCATGCGGCGGCTGTTGCGGGAAATCGTCACCTCGAAGGAAGTGAAGGGCGATGTCACCACGCTCGAGGATCTCTCGGTGGTGAGCAAGCTGGCCAAATGACGTTCGCCGGAATCCAGGGCGCCCGCATCTCGCGTGCCTTACAGAACGATGTTCCCTTCCAGGTACAGCACAGCCTGGCCCGCGATCTTGACTCTTTCCCCCCGGTCTTCGCAATCGAGTTCCCCGCCCCGGGCCGACACCTGGCGCGCGCGCAGCCACGGCTTAGCCTTCCGCTGGCTCCAGAACGGGATCAGCGTGCAATGCGCCGAACCCGTCACCGGGTCCTCGTCAATGCCGAACCCCGGCGCAAAGAAGCGCGAGACAAAGTCCACTTCCCGGCCCGGCGCGGAAACAATTACCGCGGGGGCGATGGCGGCGAGCCGGCCGAAATCCGGCTGCAGCTCCCGGACCTCATTCTCGGTTTCGTAGACCAGCAGGGAATAGTCGGCCTTTAATACTTCCAGGGGATCGCCCCCCACCGCCTCCAGCAATCCGGCGGGCGGCTCGTAGGGCAAAGGAGGCCGGGACGGAAAATCCATCACCAGTTTCTCGCCATCCCGCCGGACAACGAGCCGGCCGCCGCGAGAGGTGAATGTGACCGTGTCCTTACCCGTCTCCAGGTGGTTGAGGATCACGTGCGCCGAAGCCAGCGTCGCATGGCCGCAGAGGTCCACTTCGCAGCGGGGCGTGAACCAGCGAAGATCGTACTCATCGCCGCGGCGGACGAAGAAGGCGGTTTCGGAGAGATTGTTCTCCGCCGCAATCGCCTGGAGCGTCTCCGCCGGGAGCCATTCCTCCAGCGGACAGACCGCCGCCGGGTTTCCTCCGAACAGTTTCCGGGTAAACGCGTCGACCTGGTAGAGAGGAATTCGCATTTCTCCCAGTTTACGATGTCCGGGAGGGACAAAATGCGCCCGCCTCAACCTGAGAGGAGCCGTTGGAGCGGACGCGCCCACGCCGAGAAGCAGTGAGGAGGGGAAGCCCAGTGTTTCTCCGCCCGATAGCATTCCACCGCCTCGCGGAGGTCAGGGGGCGTTTTGCCATACTCGCGGATCCAGTCGCGGGGCGGTTGGCGCGCCGGCACGTCCTCGGCCAGGCCGGCTTCTTTGAGCAGGTACTGCTTGGGGATGCCTGTTTTCAAGACGATCTCGTCGATCGTCATGTTGCCGCGCACGGCCGGCAGCTCGCCTTCCCCCCCGCCGCCTTGTTGCCGGTGACGGTACGCGATCCGGGGCAGCAGCGCGAAGAAAAACAGCCTCGCCGCTTGCCGCCGGATCTTTGGTGAGGTGTATCACGAAGTCGCTCGCATTTGCGGTTCCTCCCGCGCTCCTCCCCGCTTAGCGGTCCACTCTCAAGTTGTTGGTTACGGAAAAGACTCCGCTGACGCCGTTTGCCAGCAGGCCCGCCAGGGCCCGCTCCGTCTCGTGCTCCACCGTCCCCTCCAGGGTCACGTTCCCGTTTTTCACGATGATGCGAACCGGCGGTACGGCGCTCAGCAACGTACGTTGGAGGACGTCATTGCCGTACAAGGCCCGAAACAGGGCCAGCCGAAGCCGGTCGTCGTAAGCAGAGAGCGGGAGTACCTCGATCTGGTTGTCCACTGCCGCCACGCCTTCGATCCGGCGGACCACCCGCTCGGAATCCGCCTTCAGCGCCGGCCGGCTCACCTGGCCGAGCAGCATCACCCGGTTGCCCCTCACCTGGAACATCAAGTTGTCAAAGACGGTATAGTAGGGCAGCATCGCCAGCTCATGGCGCACCTGCTCCCGCAATCTGAGCTGCGCGGCAGAGTTTCCCTGCTCAGCCATCGCCGCACCCATGGCCACCAACACTCCGAAAACTCCCATTGCCATCAGCCGTCTCATGGTTTCCCTCCTGTCGAGCAGAGATCAGCGGGAACGCCCCGGCCCGATGGGTCGAGGCGCCCCGCCGAAACCTGGCAGACTAGCGCCGCCCGCCGCGGCGGCCGCCGCCGGAGCGCCCGCGCCCTGCCGAACCAAAACCACCGGAAGGCCCGGTGTTCCACCCGCCGGCCGGTCCGGACCGCCCGCGGTTCAGGCTGCCGTTGCCAGAGCCCGTCCTGTCCATCGGACCGCCGCGGTTGCCGGACTTGGCCCCGTAACCGGCCCCGTCATTCGGCTTGTCGCCCATGTTGCCACTGCCATCGCCGGGACCGTTCTTGCGCTGGGCGCCTTTCGCCGCCTGCTGCGAACCGTTACCCTGCCGGGTCCTGGCGCCTTTGTCAGCGGGACTGGCGTCGTGGTACGGGCCTGTCCCGTCGGCCACCCGGACGCGTTTCTGAGTTTTCGCCTGCCCGGATGCCGGCGCCGGGTTCGGCGCCTGCGCCGCCATTGCGGTTCCCCAAAACAGAACCGCCAGAGCTGAGCCGAAAAAGATGGTCTTTTTCATGACCGTTGCCTCCTTTCCCCATTAACCGGTGCAGCCACCGGGCCGTTTTCCCGCACCCGCTGCGGAGTCCGCCTATCCTGTTGTGGTATAGACAGTTGGAAGGATTGCTCGGCCGCGGCGTCTGGTACGGGGACGGCCGGCGCAGCGCAATTTCAGCTTGGAAGGTTGCCCGCAGGACGCAAAACCTGCGTGCCTGGGCGGCCTCGGAAGGGCAGCGCGCTACAGCTACCCGTAATTGACGAAGCGGTAAATGCTGTTGATCTTCCGCGTGAGCCGGTAAACACCCCCGCCTTCCCGGCTGCCTCGTTTGTTCGTGTTGCCCTCGATTGTCTCGATCATCCCGCCGTGCGCGCCCGTCACAAAGCCGACGTGTTTGACCCGCGCCCGCCCGTTCACCCGTCCGTGCAGGAGAAACAAGCAGCCGGGATCGAGTTTCTTCTTCCCCTCCAGCACCGCCGCCGGCAGCATGAAACTCCTCCGCTTCCTCGCCCAGTTCCACAGCGAGGGCGTCCAGGCGGTCTTGATCAGCGGCACCTTTTCGCGCCCCGTCTCCCGCGCCGCTTCCCGCGCGCACCAGTAGACGAAGGCCGCGCACCAGGCGTGCCCCGGCCCCAGCCCCACCGCCTCCAGGTAGCGCTCCACCTCCGGCCCGCGGTTGGAGTTTTTCGGAACTTCGCGGACGCCCACTTGACCCCGCGCTACTTCCAGCGTGGCGATCATGAACTGGGCGCTCTTGGTCTTCCGCGGCCGGGAAACCATGAAGCCGGTCCGCGGTTCCTCGAACAGCGCTTCCCAGGTGACAGGGCCGACCTTGCCATCGACCACCAGCGGCGCACCCTCGCTGTCGAGGTTCCGCATCTGGAATTCACAGACCGCCTCCTCGGTGAGAGGACCAAAGACGCCGTCCGCGGTGAGCTCCTTCCGGGCAGGCCCCAGAAACTGGTAGCCCAGTTCCAGCAACCGGCGCTGAAGGCGCCGAACGTCATTACCGCGGGAGCCGCGCTTGAGCAAGCCGGGATATCGCAAAGCCAGTAACCTCCTCGACCATCGGCGTCAGCCTGAGGTCTCCGCAGAGCCGGTCTCCAGGTCCAGCGTGCGGCCCATTTTGAAGCGGGGATGCCGGCGCCGGGGAACCAGCTCCTCTTGTTCCAGCATCGCGCTCGCCAGTAACGGCAGGGCGATCGTGGCGTCAACATGGCAGGAAACCATCGAGGCGTCCCGGGCGATTTTGCCCCAGCTCTGCGCCTCCTGGAAGGTGCAGCCGGACAAGCCGCCCCACTGGGGAACGTCCGTCACGCACTGGATTGCGTACTTGTGGCCCGTAACGCCGAAATCGGCGATCATCCCGGTGACCTCGGTCTGCTGGATGAAATTCTTGGGCGTGCCGCCGCCGAAGTAGAGCACGCCGGTGTTCGGAGCGCACTTGACCAGGTAAGAAGTCTCAATCACGTCGCCGATCACATCGAACAGGAGCGCGTTGCCGCCCAGATGGCGGTCACAGGCGATCCCGATGCCGATCGAGCTGTCGCCGATGGCCGGGCAATACAGCGGCACCTTGGCCTTGGCGGCGGCGGTCAGGATGCCTTCCTGCTTTCCTTCCTTCGCCAGCTCCAGACCCAGCAGGTAAAGGAACTCGCGCGTGGTATAGGGCCGCGACTGATCCAGCGTTCCGGCGAACCGGCCGATCCAGAAATCGTGCTCGCGGAAGACTTCCTCGTCGGCCAGCACGTCGTAGATCCGGTCCACCATGTGGCGGCCCAGTTCGACGTCGTCGGCCTGCGGCGAACCCTGGTAATGAAAGTGGCCGAGGGTTTCGTGCAGGTCATGGAAGAAATTGGCGCCGGTCGACACCAGGCAGTCGATGAGACGGTTCTCGATCAGCCGGACTACGAGGGTTCTCATCCCGGCCGGAATCATCGCTCCGGACAGACCCATCAGGATCATGCAGTCATCGGCCAGCATCTTCTTCCAGACCTCAAAAGCGAGGCCAAGCTGCTTTCCCTGGAATGCGGTTTCCTTCATTCGGGTCAGGATCTCGGAAGGCGAAGAGGCGCCGGCCGGATCAAACGGTTTCGTCGGCAGCGAGAGATACTGCTGCTTCGCCGATGCCTTGTGATCGTCGTTCATGATGTCGGACTGTCAGGGACTATTGGAGCCGGGCCCCGTTTTTCTCGCTCAGGACCAGCTCGTCGAAGATGGCGAGGACCTGTTTTCGGAAGTAGTAGACACGCCTCAGGTTCTCGCGGAAACCCGGCTCGTATCTGCGCGGGCGCAGCCATTTTTCCAGGGTTGCCTTGGGCACGTCGATGTCCTGGCGAAGCTGCTCGACCGGATGGCCGCGGAGAAAGAGCCCGTAAAACAACGCGGCCTCTTTCCGCAAGGCGTTCGGATCGAACTCGTTGTTGCCCGTCATGGCGGCTTCCCCGGGGGAATTCCCCAGCAGAAAACACCAATATAAACACGCTCCGCCGCGGCAAGCAAGCCCCTGGGTCATCCCGCCCGGAGACCGCGCCCCCGCCGGCAAGCCGGGACCGGGAAGGGACACGCCGCCCCAGCTCAGCGGTCCCCTCTGGCCCGCTTCCTGAGGCGAACCCAGGTGGGAAAAACGGACGGATCCTCCAGCCAGACCAGCATCCAGTCCGCCATCTCCTTCTTGACCGCCTTCTTCGCCGCATCCGCCGCCCGGCGCGCGGCCCAGCGGGCATGATCCTTGGCCTCGATCACCAGGCGCCGGCAGGCCTCCTGGCGGTCCCGCGCGCCGGCCTCGCGCGCCGCGGCGTACTCCCGTCCCAGGGCGAGCAGCGTGCGCTCGAGTTCCTCGAAGCTCCCCTGGCGGACCCCTTCCACCAGCGGCGCCAGCGGAAGGCCCGAGGCGCGCAACAGGCGGCGGAGATAGCCGGGCGAGACCGGGGCCAGGCAGGCGCGCAAATCCGCCCACTCCGCCTCAGAAATTTCGCCCGGCGCCCGCCGTTCCAGGTACTCCCGCAGCCTGCTACTGGCCGTTTGCCTTCCGCTTTTCACGGCGATACCTTCCCACGGCGCGGTTGTGCGCCGCCAGCGTCCGGGAGAAGACGTGCGCTCCGGAGCCGCCCGGCTTGGCGACGAAGAAAAGATAATCCGTGCGGGCCGGCCGCAGCGCCGCTTCCAGCGAAGCGCGCCCGGGGCTGGCGATCGGCCCGGGCGGCAGTCCCGCGTGCTGGTACGTATTGTAAGGGTTCGGACTGGCGAGATCTGATTGGCGGATCACCCCCTGATAGCGCCCCTCCAGGATCGCGGCGTAAATCACGGTGGGATCGCATTCCAGCCGGATGCCGCGCTTCAGCCGGTTGGAATACACTGAAGCGACCAGCGGACGTTCCTCCGGCACGGCGGTTTCCTTCTCGACCAGGGAAGCCAGCGTGACCGTCTTTTCGGCCTCGGGCCCGTCGCCCAGTTCCCGCCACACCTGACGGAAGCGGGCGGTCATCATTTGACAGATTTCCCGGGCCGAGGCATTCCGGGTGACAAAGTAAGTCGACGGAAACAGGAATCCTTCCAGAGTCTCCGCCCCCGGCGCCAGGTCGCGGATCAGTTCCGGGTCGCGGACGGCCGCCAGCGCCTCCTCCTGGCTGATCCAGTCCAGACGGGCCAGAATGCGGGCGGTGTCGAAAATCGTGCTGCCCTCGGGTACGGTGACCGCGTAGTAGTAGACGTCGCCCCGAACGATGCGGTCAAAAACTTCCCAGGCCGAGGCCGGGCGGTCGAAACCATATTCACCGGCCTGGAGAATGGCTCTCGGGCGCAGCAGGCGCACCAGGAGAAAGCGCCACCGCGAGCGCACAACGCCGCGGCCCTCCAGCAACCGCGCCATCTGGCGCGCGTCCTGCCCGCGCTCGATCTGGACGATGGTTTTCGTCTCGAACCCGGCGTAAGGCTCGCTGACGGCGTGATAAAGGTAGGCGCCCGCTCCGCCGGACAACAGCAGCGCAGCCACAATGATCCGTAAGCGCCTCATGCCGGCCGGGAACCGTCCTTGTCATTGAGCGAGCGCCACTGCAAGTAGCTCTCGAGTACCAGCACCGCGGCCAGGCGGTCCACTGCCCGCGCCCGCTTGCGGCTGCTGAGGCCGCCTTCCCGCAACACCCGCTGGGCCTCGACGGTGGTAAGACGCTCATCCCAGAACTCGACCGGAAGACCGGTCTGCCGGCCCAGGCGCTCGGCGAACTCCCGCGCGCGCTCCGACTGGCGGCTGCTCCGCCCGCTCATGTGCAGTGGATCGCCCATCAGGATCAACGCCACACCCTTGTCCCGGGCAAGTTCAGCCAGCCGTGCCAGGTCCTGGCGAACCGTGGTGCGTTCCAGCGTCTCCAGACCCTGGGCGGTAACCCCAAGAGGGTCGCTGATCGCGAGACCGATGCGGCGCTTTCCGAAATCGAGAGCAAGAACTCTGCCACTGGCGGATTCCCGGCGCATGACCCTGGAGTACGGAACCGGCTGGCCAGGTCCCGTGCCTGTGTTCATTATAGGGCGGCTCATGTTAGAGTAGCCATAAGCGAGCCGCTGGAGGAAAGCCTGTCCCGGCAAGCCTGGGCGCGACGACGGCTGCTCGCAACGGCAGTGCGGAAGGTTTTGGTCTCGTGTCCCCGTTGACGCAATCGGCGCCGGCTCCGAAGCCGAAAAACCTCAGCTTGTCCCTCATCGCCCTGGCCGCCGCGGTGGCCTTGCTCTACTTCGGGAAACTGTTCTTCGTCACGCTGGTGGTGGCCGTCACCATCGCCTTTCTGCTGGACCCCTTCGTGGAACTGGTGATGAAGCTCCGGCTGCCGCGCAGCGTCGCCAGTTTCGTGGTGTGCGTGGTGGCGGTGTTGCTGCTCTACCTGACCGGCCTCGGCGCCTATACCCAGCTCTCTGTGCTCGCCGAGGATCTGCCTTCCTATACAGCCAGGATCAGCGAGTTAGTGGAGCGCGTCTCCCGCCGCCTGGAAAGGGCCGAGCAAACCGCCTATGAATTGTTGATACCCACCCGGCCGGAGGCTAGACAGTCGCCGGCCGCGCCGGCGCCGGAACAGGAGCCGGCCGCACGCCGCCGCCGTTCGGCTGAACCACCAGTGCCGGCCGGACCGCCGATCCAGGAAGTGCGCATCCGGCGGGAACGGACGCCCTTGATCACTTACATCTACAATTACTTCGGAGCGTTCTACGACGTGCTCCTGATGTCCTCGTTCGTGCCCTTCCTGGTGTACTTTATGTTGAGCTGGAAGGACCATTTCCGCCGGAGCTATCTGCAGTTGTTCGAGGGCCGCGACCGCCAGGCGGCCAGCAGGAGCTGGGAGGGCGTAGCCGGCATGGCCCGGGCCTACGTGCTGGGGAATTTCGTGCTTGGCGTGTTGTTGTCCATCGTCAGCGCCTTGTTCTTCTGGATCATGGGTCTCCCATACTTCCTGTTGGTGGGCCCGTTGAGCGGTTTCCTGAGCCTGATTCCTTATATTGGCTTGCCGCTGGCGATGGTGCCGCCGTTCTTCGTGGCCCTGTCGGTCTACACCCGGCTGGCGCCGTTTCTCATCATCGGCGCGGTCGTGGGTTTTTTGCATTTGCTGGCTCTGAACCTGCTCTACCCGAAAGTAGTAGGTTCGCGCGTCCATGTGAATCCGTTGGTGGTGACCGTGGCGCTGATGTTTTTCGGCGTGCTGTGGGGCGGCATCGGCCTGGTGCTCGCGATCCCGATCGCCGCCGGCGTAAAGGCTGTTTGCGACAATGTTCCGGAGCTGCAAGGTTACGGCAAGTTGCTGGGAGATTGAAGCCCTCGTGGTGGAACGAGGCTGGTACGCTGTATAGGGAGGGAGTGGAAGGAACATGCTGAACAGACGACAATTTTTGTTCGCCAGCGCGGCCGGGGTCGCGAGCGTACCTGCCTTGGCGGGAAACCGGATCGGACGCTCGCGCATCAGCGCGATCACCGACGAGATTGCCCGCTCGCCGGAAGACGCCATCGCCTTCATCAAGCAGTACGGCTTGCAGTGGGTCGAACTCCGCGGGGTGCCGGGCGCAAAGAAGAGACGGTATTCAGAATTGCCCGCCGCCGAACTCAAGCAGGCGGCCCGCCAATTTGCCGACAATGGCATCCGGGTCTCCTTTCTGAACACGAGCCTGCTGAAATACACGCTGCCGGGAACTGAGCCGGCAGATAAGAAGTTCCGTGACCGGGACGCAGCGCAAAAGTACAAGACCCACCTGGATAGCTTGCGGCACGCCCTGGAGGCGGCCCATATCCTCGGAGTCGACAAGGTCCGCGTTTTCACTTTCCGGCGAGTGAAGGACCCGCCTGCGCTGTTGCCGCGCGTCGTGGACACCCTCGCCGAGATGGTCGAGATCGCCGCGGCGGCGAAGATCCACCTGCTGGTGGAGAACGAAGCGTCGACCAACGTGGCCACCTGCGCCGAACTGGCCGCGCTGCTGCAGCGGCTTCCTTCGCCCTGGCTCGGCGCCAACTGGGACGCGCTGAACGGCACGCGCTATCAGGAACCGCCGTTCCCGGACGGCTACGCCAAACTGCCCAAGCAGCGCATCGGGAACGTGCAGATTAAGGGCAAGAGCGTTCTACCCGCCTATGGCCAATTGCTCGACTGGGCGGCGATTTTTGCCGCGCTGGCCCGCGACGGCTACCAGGGCGAGTGCGGCCTGGAAACCCATATATTCGGAGAGGGCCAGATTCAGGCGTCCCACGACTCGATGAAAGCCATCCTCCGCATCGTGGAGTCGTCCTGAAATGACCCGCGATATTCTCAAGTATGCCGGCGTGGGCCTGGCGATCGTCATCGTGGCGGTCGCCATCATCCTGTACTGGAACCGTGGTTCGCACGTGGCCCTGGAAGGTTCCATCCAGAAGGTGCGCATCCAGGGCATGGACGAGAGAAGTTGTGTCGTCATCGTCGATTTCCGGTTCAAGAATCCCGCCGACTACCCCTTCATCGTCCGCGACGCCCGGCTCTACCTGGAAGATCCCGACGGCAAGCTCCTCGCCGGAGACGCAGTCTCGGCCAACACCGTGGCGCGTCTGTTCAAGTACTATCCGCTGCTGGGCCCGCAATACAACGATTCGCTGATGGTCCGCGACCGGATCCAGCCTCACGAAACCATGGACCGGATGCTCTGCGCCCGCTTCACGGTTCCCGATTCCACCGCCGAGCTGCGCCGGAGGCTAATTATCCGCATTGAGGATGTTGACGGGGCGGTCTCTGAGATCGTCGAGGACCGGTCCCGGACCGGCACGTAGGACGTCTCGGCGGGTAAAGTGGGACCTTGAGCAGCTCATTTCCACCGGCCGCCCGGGGGGATGAGTTCATGCAGTGCGCGGTCCCGCTTCTTGGTTTCTGAATCGTGGTTTCCAATTTTTCAAATTGTCTCGCCGGAGCCCCGGCCGGTATGCTGGTCGGCTGCGGACTGTTTTCGGGGCCGTTGTTGACGGAAGCGCGCCACGCCCGACTCAGGAGGTAATTTGGTCATGCCGGCGCGGCTGCCAGCCGTTCGCCGGCAAGAAACCGTCCCGGGACAGAATGAGGCTCATCATGGCTCCGTTTGGAAACGCCCCCGAAAAAACCGAGCGATACAAGGCCTTCTGGCGAAGGGACGACGTGAAACGTCCGCTGGTTGGCTTCTCCCTGGTCGGCTGGTTCCCGTTCGTGGAGTTTTCAGCTTGCCGCCAGTGGGGCGACACGGCTTACCTGACCCCCGAAATGGTGGACCCGGCCGCCTTTCTGGAAGACCACGTCCGGATTTGCCGGGAAGGCGAGATTATGGACGACGACGTGATCCGGGGTGCCTGCCCCGCGCAAGCCGCCGTTCCCTGGCTGCCGGGGATGGTGGGCGCGAAGCTGCGCATCCTGCCGGAAAACGTTCTTGGAGAGGAAATGCACCTGCCCTGGGATGAGGCTTTGCAGGTGCGTCTGGACCGTGACAATCCGTGGTACGGCAAGTACATGGAGTTTGCCGGCGCCCTGGTTCGCGCCTCCCAGGGACGATTTCCCGTGAGTCATTCCCCGGAGGTCGGTCCCAGCGATCTGCACGCCATCCTGCGCGGTCACACCGAGAGCATCCTGGACCTGATGTTCGAGCCGGAGAAGTCTCGTGAGCTGCTCTGGCGCCTGGGCGAGATCTTCCTGGAAATCACCGAGGATATCTGGAAGCGGCTGCCGCTGTTCTACGGCGGCTATTTTGACGCCCAATACTCGCTCTGGGCTCCGGGCCCGATCATCCGGATGCAGGAGGATGCCAGCGGGCTGTATTCGCCGGAACTCTACCGCAAATTTCTCCTCCCGGTGGACCGCATGCTCGCCAGCCGCTTCGCCAACAGCTTTATCCACCTGCATTCGACGTCCATGTTTCTGCTGGACGCCTTCCTGGAAATTGAGGAGATTCAGTGTTATGAAATCAATCATGACGCCACCGGGCTGCCGCTGACGAAGATGATTCCGTACTTCCAGCGGGTTCAGCAGTGCCGCCGGCCGCTGTTCGTGCGAGGCTCTTTCAGCCCGGATGAAATGCGCTTGCTGATGGATTCGCTGGAGCCGCGCGGCCTGTTCTTCAACATCATCGCCGGAAGCATGAAAGAGGTGGAAGCACTGCGGCCGGTACTGGGTCTGTGATCGCGCCGAATCCGGCCGGGGGCCAGGCTGTCGAACCGGCCCGGAACTGAGAACATTTAAGAGGAGGACAACACATGGATCGCGACCGTTCGCCGGGTTGCCGGAGCAAGCTCGAGCGGATGAACAAAACGCTCCGGCACACCGAACCGGACCGGGTTCCCATCAGCGACTTCTTCTGGGGCAGCTTCCTCAAGCGCTGGCGAGAGGAACTTGGACTCGCCGCCGACGCAGATCCATATCGCTACTACGACCTGGACTGGATCGTGGTCACGCCGAATCTCGACCCGCATATCAAGAACTTCGAGATCCTCAAAGAAGACGACCAGGAGGTGATCGTCCGAACGGGATTCGAAGCCGTCATCCGCAAGCGGTTGGATCTTCCGATGCCGGCTTTCCTGAAGTTTGACACGGACACGATCGAAAAAATGCGCGCCTTCCAGTTCGACGATCCCTGGGATGAACGGCGCTTCTTCTCGGCCGGGGACAACCAGATCGACGGCGTCGGCGACGGATTTGCCCGCAACATTCCCCCCTGGATCGGCAGGGTGAAGGGCCTCTACGGCGACTTTCCCGTCTACGGCTCCGTCTGCGAAGGGCACGAAACGCTGTGGCGCATTATCGGCTCGGAAAACGCCATGCTGTGGATGGCCATGTACCCGGACGAGATCGCCCGGTTCGTCGAGCGGATCAACTCGTTTTCCCTAGAGCTGGTCCGGGCCCAACTCAAGGCCGCCGACGGCATGCTGGACGGCATGGTCATCTGGGGCGACGTCGCCTACAAGAAGGGGATGATGTTCTCACCCGATTACTGGCGACGGGTGTTCAAACCAGGCGTGCGGGCGATGGTCGAGGAGGTTCACTCCCGCGGCCTGCCGGTGATTTACCACGGTTGCGGCAACGTCAACCGGATCTTCGCGGATTTCATCGAGATCGGCGTCGACGCCTATAACCCGCTGGAGGCCAAGGCCGGCCTCGACGTGATCGACCTGCGGCGGCGCTTCGGTCACCAGATCGCCTTCTGCGGAAACATGGACGTGCTGACGTGGGCGCGCGGCGACCGGGACGAGCTGCGGCGCGTGGTGCTCACCAAGCTCAACGCCGGCAAGGGCGGCGGGTTCATCTTCCAGTCGGACCACTCGGTGCCCGGCAACGTTTCCGGCGAGAGCTACGATTACGTCGTGCGGCTGGTCCGCGAGCACGGCCGCTATCCGCTGGAGCTGGGCGAGTTCGATCTCCCGGATATCCATTGATGTGGCGGGCGCTTCCCCGCCGCCGGATCAGTGCCATTCCCAGTCGATGAAGCCGGGCTTGACATCAACCATGGCGTTGACGATCAGCTCCACCAGCCCGCCGTAGCCGATGTGGTACTTGTTCCAGAGATCGTAGTAGGCGATCATGTCGCGAAACTGGCCCTTGCAATTCGAGCAAGGGGCGCAGATGTACTTGTTGACGTTCGGGTCATCCACGCAGTCGGAGAAGGCGTTCAGGATCTGCTCCAGCTTCTTGCGGCCGGAGACGTGAAAGCGCCAGTCCTCGAAATTGTTGGGACTCATGATGGCGAAGCCGGAGCCGCCGCCGCAGCAGTAGTTGTCCACGCCGTGGGGCTCCATCTCGCGGAACCGCGGCGCGATCTTGCGCAGGATCTCCCGCTGCGGATTCACCACGCCCATCAGCCGCACAAGGTTGCAAGGATCATGCAGGGTGACCGGGAAGTCATTGCGCGAGGGGTCCAGCTTGATCCGGCCGTTCATGACGATGTCGTGCAGCAGCGTCATGGAGCTTTCCCGCGGCACATTGGCGTCGCCCAACAGGATGCGGTCGGCGATGACGGACAGCGACTTGTGCGCATGGCCGCATTCGCCGAGCACGATCTTTTTCACTCCCAGCTTCCGGGCGGCTTCGGAGTGCTTCAGGGCGACGCGGGCGAGCTGAACGTCGTCGTACCAGAGGCCGTAGTTCACCGAGTCGTACCCGGCCAGCTCGGAGGACAGCGTCCACTTGATGCCGGCGGCGTTGAGGATCACGGCGAACGCGCCGGGGTTCTCCGGCCAGGCGAGGATCTCACCGGCGTTGTGGATCAGCAGCACGTCGGCGCCCTCGACGTCCCAGGGCGTCTCGACCTTGATCCCGGTTTTCTCCTCCATGTCCTCGTCGATGAACTCGAGGTTGTCTTTAACGACGATCGCGTTCATGCCGGTCGAGGAGCCGACCTTGAGCTGGAGCATGGAACCGTTGTCGTGCAGTTCCTTGGCGGCAATGCCCATCTCCTGGCTGAACAGCTTCCGCAACTCGTGGGTGATCAGGCCGTTGTCCACTCCAATCGGGCAGGTCTGCGCGCAGCGGCGGCAGATGTTGCAGCGGTAGGAAAGCTCGATGAGCCGGGCGACCAGCGCCCAATTCAGCTTGATGTCGCCGTGCTGGAAAGCCGCCACCAGGCCGCCGTGCTTGACGTACTTGAAGTAGAGCCGCCGCATGATCTCGGAGCGGTAGGTCGGTCGGTAGAGTTCATTGTTCCCGCTGGCCTCGTAAATGTGGCAGGCCTCCGAGCAGGTCTGACACCGGGCGCAATGTTCCATCGATAGGATCAGTGGCTGCAGGAACGTCCAGTTGTCCTCTTTGATGAAAAGCTTCTCCAGCCCGGCGAGGAATTTCCCGACCAGCTCGCGTTCCTCCTCCTTGCTCTTCGGCTTGGGGATATTGACAGCGCAGGTGTCATCGAGCGCGCATTCGTACTGCTCGCGCGTTTTCTCGGCGAGGGGCTTCCAGTCGCGGTCCTTGGACGGGGCGTCGAGCGGGGCCGGCAGCGGCATCAGTTCTTCGTTGGTAAGATGGATCAGCGGCTGCCCGTCCTCCCGGGCCATGTCATTGATTTTTACGCGCTTGCTCACTTCTGCTGTCCCCCTGCGGTTGGATTGGTGGTGGCGATGTCCGCCCACGACTTCGTGCCGTTGGCCGCGATGTGGGGAGCCGACCAGTGCGGCTTATAGGTCAGGTACTCAGCGAATTTTTTCTGCAGTTCGGCCGCCTTGGTAATCGGCAGGTCGTCCCAGCGCACCGAGTGGTAGGTGAAATACTTGGCGACGTAGTGGGCCATGTGTGTCAACGGGATGTAGGCGATCAGCAAAGACGTGAGAATCAGTCCCGCCGCCATGAGGGCCGGAACCGGGAGACTGGTATCGAAGGTCAGTACGCCCTTCGCCAGCGCCAGCGTTCCGGGATACTCCGGCCCGCGCAAGATGTAGCCGAGAATCAAAAGACCGAACGAGACGATGAAGAACGCCAGGTTGAAGAGGTCGCCCGGCGCCGTGTAGTTGCGCAAGTCCGGGTCCCGCAGGCGGCGCAACAGCAGCCCGAAAGCGCCGGCCACCACCAGGCCGCCGCCCACGGCTCCGCAACTGCTGTAAAGAATCGCCAGCGCCGTAGCGAGGCCCCCGGCCATCACGCTCGGGACGAAGATCGCCAGCAGCGCGCTTACGAGCAGAAGCTTGACGGAGGCGATCACCAGGTACAGTCCGAAGTGGAACGGGAAGGAGCGAAACCAGAGCGGCCGGTTAAACTCCCACAGGCCTTTCAGAAACAGGATCTCCGGCACCATGAATTTCAGCTCGGTGACCCAGTGGAACTTCGACGGCCTGGTCCACCAGTTGAGGTCTTCGAAATAGGAGCCACCGTGTTTTACGCGCTCGGGCTCCTCATGAGGCACCGGGTAGAGTTCCCAGCGGAGGTGAAACGGCTGCCTGGCATAGCGGACCGCCCGGACGATGCTGGCAATCAGAAAACTGAGGAAACCAACGTAAATCAGAACGTAGAGGAACGGTGTCATTCAACCCCCCGGGGGGTGTAAGTAGCCCCCAATTTGAACTGTACTTTGAAGTACGAGACACTTAATCTACATCATAACCGGTTTGTGGAATTTTGGGGGAACGGCTCCTGCGCCCACGCTCGTCACGGGCCGGCGTGCCGCTTCCCGTTCAGCCAGCCTGGCCCAGGGGCAAACGAACAGTAAACGTCGAACCCCGGCCCGGCTCCGAGGCCACTGAAATCGTGCCGCCTCCGGTTTCTTGGACAGTTTTTTGAATTATCGTCATGCGGCAACCTCGAG
>CAZXVW010000058.1:0-21116 GCA_964644025.1 uncultured Solibacteraceae bacterium
CCGGCTGAAGGTGAGTCAGGCGGCGCTCTCCCGCGCCCGGTCGGAACTGGATGAGCTGCTGGCCTCTCACCTCATCACTTATCCGGTCTACCAGCGGCTGCTCGCCGAGCTGAAACAGAGGCAGGATCAGGTCGGCTCCGAGATCAGCCAGGTCCAGGAGCGCGATCCGGAAGTGGCGGAGGAGGAGTTGCGGAGCGCCCGTATGCGCCTCATTACCGCCGAGAAGAGTGCTATCCGTCGCGCGGCGGCTGACGGATTGATCTCGGTGACCCTGGCCGACGAAATGATCGAGGCCGCCGACGAGCGTCTCGATGCGCTGAAATTCGGCGCTCGCGGGTAAGCATTCTCTCCGGGAGCCGGCTCCCCTCGTCAGAGGGATCGAACTTGGGTTGGACGTGGATGAACCTTAGCGTCCGGTTTCCTGCTGCCCGGCGCTCGCGAGGCGGGATCAGCGGCGCCAGGACACAATGTCCCACCTGGGGGCGCCAACTCGTCCTCGTGCCGCCATGCCAGTCTTCCAAATTGTTGAAAACGAACCGGGGATATTCTGGAACCCCACTTGCCAAAGAAGAAAGCGAAACCACGGCTGGCAGGTCACGTCGGCCGTCCCCGGCGGCAACCACAGGCCACGGAGGAGATCCGGCAGGATCTGAGAATCGGACCTGCCGGGCAGGCAGGCGTGCTGGACCCATCCCAACGGCGGGTTCAGCACGCTCATGCCAAGGCGAACTTCTCGTGGTGCAATAGCGGATCCGCCGTAATCAGCACCGGCCGGCCGAAGATTTCCTCAAGCTCGTCAACGTAGCTGTTGCCCTTCGCCTTCAACACCTTCGCCACGTCCGGGTGGACGCGGAGCATCACATCCGCCCCCTCCATCGTCCCGGCGAGCTTATGCGCTTCGGTCAAAATCTCACCGATGATCGTATCGACGCTCTTCACGTACCCGGCGCCCTCGCAGTACGGACACGGCGAGCAAAGCGTGTGCTCCAGGCTCTGTTTGACGCGTTTCCGGGTGATCGCCACCAGGCCGAAATCGTTGAACTGGAGAGTCTTGTATGGGGCGCGATCCGAACGCATCGCTTCTTCGAGCGCCTGCATCACCTTCTGCCGGTTCTTCCGCTCGTCCATGTCGATGAAGTCGACCACGATGATGCCGCCCAGGTCCCGCAGCCGCATCTGCCGGGCGATTTCCTTCACCGCCTCGATGTTCGTCTTGACGATCGTGTCCTCCAGCCGGTTGGACTTGCCGACGTATTTACCCGTGTTAATGTCAATCGCCACCAGCGCCTCGGTCTGGTTGATGACGATGTAGCCCCCGGATTTCAGCCACACCTTCGGCCGGAGCGCCTTTTCGAGTTCCTCGGTGATGTTGAAGGCGTCGAATATCGGCGTTGACCGCGTGTACATGCGGACGCGTGGGATCAGGCTCGGCTGAAAACGTTGCAGGAACCTGAGCACGCTTTCGTAGGCTTCCTCATGATCAACCCAGATCGCGTGGAAATCTTCGGTCACCTGGTCGCGCAGGACTCGCTGGATCACTTCCAGGTCATGATGAAGCAATACGGGGGCGGGTTTCCTCTCGGCCTTCTCGCGAATCTCCATCCAGAGATTGAACAGAAATTTCATGTCCGCCGCAATCTCTCGTTCGCTTTTGCCTTCGCCGGCGGTCCGCATGATGAAACCACCGGTCATGCCGGCGCGGTTTGTCTGCAGGATCTGGCGCAGCCGCTGCCTCTCCTCCTCGCTGCTGATCTTTCGCGAAACCCCCAAATGGTCGAGCGTCGGCATGTAGACTACGTAACGTCCCGGCAAAGCAATGTGCGAGGTGATGCGGGCCCCTTTGCGGCCCAGCGGCTCTTTGGCTACCTGGACAAGGATCTCTTGCCCTTCCTTCAGCAGATCCGAGATCAGGGGCTGGGGGGCTTTCTCCGGCAAGGAAACCGGGTGATCGTTGTTCTTTTCCACCCGCCCCGGCGAGTTCTCGTGAGTCTCTTGCCGCCCCCCGTTCATCTCGTTCTTGTTCGCCCGTCCGCGGCGCCGGCCGCGGCGTGAAATGCGGTGCGGATAGCGGGTCTCCTGCTCGCGCACCTGGGCCGACGCCCGCTCCCCTTCAACCTGCTCAGCCTCCGGAGATCTCTCCGGGGCGGCGTGTTCGGCTTGCTCCGGCGCTGCTTCTCGTGCTGCCGCCAGAGGTCCGAGAATGCTGTCCCGGATCTCGGCGTCTTCACTCTCGCCTTCTTCGGAAGATTCCCGTCCTTCCGCGACGGCCTCTTCCTCCTGTGGCTGCCCGCTGTTGGGAGCGTCGCCTGCATCCCCGGCGCCGCCGGTCTCCGGTTCCTGGCCGGACTCAACCGGGCCCGGCGAAGTCTCCGCTTCTCGGCCGGCACCGGCCGCAACAGCACGCTGTTGCTCGCCTTTCGGTTCAACGCCAGCGTGCGGTCCTCTCCGCCCGGCCTCCGGCGGCGGACCCTCGCCGGCGGGCGGGGACTCCTCACCTGGTTCATCAGCCGCCGCTCCAGCTCCCGCCTCCACTGGCTCTTCCGGAGGTTCCTCGGCGGTCGGCGGTGGCTCGTTCCCTCCGCTCTGCTCTCCCGCGGCACTGTTCTGCTCGGCTTCCTCCGGCTCCGGGCCGGCTTGCCCGGCTTTGGCCTCTCCGCTCACTTCTTCGATCTCCGCTGGCTCGGCGCCCCGGCCGTACTTGGCCAGCGACTCGCCCGGCAGCAGCAGGAACTCCTCATCTTCGGATTTGGCTTCGCGGGCCACCGGTTCGGTCTCCCTCGTCTCGGAAGCGTATTTCGACTCGGGCAGACCGTGACCCTTGGTTCGCCGCCGGCGGGAACGCCGCCCTCTCTTGTCCCGGCCGTCCGAATGCTCCCGTGCCGGTCCCGCGGAAGCCGCCGGGGCGCGCGCCTTCCGGTTTCGTTTCCCAACCGGCGAGACGATGGGTTCGTATTCGTCGCTGTCCTCGAAGAAGTCTGAGACGTAAAGGAAGGCGTCGCGATCCAGCCCGATGTCAACAAACGCCGACTGCATGCCGGGCAGCACGCGCGTCACCCGGCCCTTGTGGATGCTCCCCACCAGGGAGTATTGGTTGGCTCGTTGGAAATAGATTTCTACCAGTTGTTCGTCCTCCAGAATCGCCACTTTGGTTTCGTGGCGATTCGAGGAAATAATCAGATCCTTGCTCATGTAATTTCTCCGGCACCGAAGCGCTGGAGCGAAGGCTACGGAAGGATGCACGCTGAGGGGTGAGGCTTAACGCCTCCGGCAGATTCCTCACTATCCGGAAAAGATGTCTGTCCACCGCCCAAAACTCTCTGGCGTAAGCCGGCGACGGAGACTTGCTCGATACGTCAACCGGCGGTGCGCCACCCGGCCGCCGTTGAGAACACGGGAAACACACGGTCGCCCGAGTTCGGGCCGGGTCCCGTCTGTGTCCTGTCGGCAGCCTGCCGTGTTTCAGTGCAGCACCAAAACCCGTTTGCGCTGAAATCCTGGCGAAGCCACGTTCTCTCGCTTCAGTTCACAAATCTCTGGAGCCGAATGTTGTTGACCAGCCCCAGCATCGCAAATACCGTTAACGTACTGGAACCGCCGTAACTCATCAACGGCAGCGGGAGCCCGGTTATGGGCATTCGTCCCACTACCATCCCGACGTTCACCAGCAACTGAAACAGCAGTAATGCGGCGATCCCCATGCAGATTGACATGCCGGCCCGATCCGGCGCCGTCTGGGCGTTTTGCACAATCTGCATGAGCAGCAGGAAATATAATCCCAATGCTACTACCACGCCGACAAAACCATGCTCTTCCCCAAACGCGGAGAAGATAAAATCCGTATGAGGAACCGGCAGGAAGCGTAACTGTGTCTGGGAGCCTCGGGTAACACCCTTGCCCCACATCCCGCCGGATCCAACGGCGATCTTTGATTGAATCACCTGGTAGCCGGCTCCACGTGGATCCCGGCCCGGATTCAAAAACGTATATAGCCGCGCTCTTTGATAGTCCTCCAACAGGTTCCATCCCACCGGCAACAGCAGCGCCCCCAGCAACACGAGCGCCACCCAGTAACGCCTGGGTAGCCCGGCCAGGAACATGCCCATCGCCAGGATGGCCCCGTACGTCAGAGCCGTACCTAAGTCCGGCTGCTTCATCACCAGCAATGCTGGGACCAGCACCAGCCCCCCCAGCTTCAGAAGGTCCGATGCCTGCAGCCGCTCGGTTTTCAACTCTGCCAAATAGCGGGCTACTAGCAATATTATCACTAGCTTGACAAATTCCGACACCTGAATGTGAACACCCCCGCCCAGCGGAACCCAGCGCCGGGAGCCGAACACTCGGGTGCCGAACACCAGCACGCCAAGCAGTGTCACAATCGAAATCCCATACAGAAGCCCCAGCCGGTCCAGCAGGTTGTGGTAGTCCAGCGATGCCAGCAACAGCATCACGCATAAGCCGAGTCCTACCCAAAGGGTCTGTTTCCACCACGCATCATTCCAGGCCGTGCCGTGCGTGGCGCTGAAGATCTGCAGGATCCCCAGGGCGCAAAGCGACAGGCTGAGAATCACCAGCAGCCAGTCCAGATCGCGGAATGAGCGGTATCGCGCCATCTCCTACCGTCCCCCCGGCAAAGCTCCCCCGGAGCCTGTCGCCAGCGACGCCAGCAAGCGCTGCCGGCTGCGCCGGGCCTTCTTGTCGAAGTACGCCTTGATCACGTCCCTGACAATCGGCGCCGCGAGGTGGCCGTGCTCACCGTTTTCGTAAAGGGCCACCACCACGATCTCGGGGTTCTGACGCGGCGCGAAGCCCACAAACCACGCATTGTCTTTCAGGGTCTTCCCCAGCTTGGAGGAGCGCAACGCGGCATTGGAGGCCAGTTGCGCGGTCCCTGTTTTTCCGCAAACGTCGATGCCGGGCAGGCGCGCCCGGACTCCGGTTCCTCCATCGTTCACTGCCCCCCACATTCCGTTCACGATCTCGATGGCGTGGCGAACGTTGATGTCGGCCACCCGCGGCGTAAGCTTCCGCGACCGATCCTTCAACAGGTGCGGCCGCTGCCACACGCCGCCGAGCGCCAGCCCCCCGATCGCGTACGCCAGTTGCAGCGGCGTCACCGTCAGCGCCCCCTGGCCGATCGCCACCGAGATCGTCTCGCCCGCGTACCACTTTTGCCGGTAGGTCCTCACCTTCCACGCGGTCGACGGAACCAGCCCCGCCGCCTCGTGCGGCAAGTCGATGCCCGTCTTCCGGCCAAACCCTACCAGCTCGGCATATTTGGCGATCGTATCGATCCCCATCCGGTTCCCTAGGTTGTAGAAAAAGACATCGCAGGATTCGACCAAGGCGTGGTACAGATCCACCCGGCCATGACCTTCGGGACGGTAGCACCGGAAATAGCGCCCGTAGAAGGTCGCTCCGCCCTTGCATACCACGGTGAAGTCGTCGTTGATGGCGCCGGACTCCAGCGCCGCCAGGGCCACGATCGGCTTGAAGGTCGAACCCGGCGCCAGTTGCGCCTGGATCGCCCGGTTCAGTAACGGATTGGTAGGGTCGGAAACCAGTGCCTGCCAGTCCTTCGAACGGATTCGGCTGGCGAACTTATTGGGATCGTAAGCCGGCCGGCTCACCATCGCGAGCACCTCCCCGTTGCGCGGATCCAGCGCCACCACCGCCCCCTGGCGGTTCCGCATCGCCAGTTCCGCCACCACCTGCAAATCCAGGTCGATGGTGAGCTGGACGTCTCTGCCCGGAACCGCGTCCTTGATGCCGATCACCCGCCGCTCCCGCCCGTGGCTGTCCACCACCACGCGCCGCTGCCCGTCCACCCCCATCAGCACGCGGTTGTATTCCCTTTCGATGCCCGCCTTGCCGATCACGTCTCCCTGGTGATACTGAACGAACTCGAGCTGGTTCAGTTCCGCCTCGCTCACTTCTCCGATATAGCCGATTACGTGAGCCGCCAGACCGTCCCGCGGGTAGAGGCGCTTCTGCGAACGAATCAGCTCCACGTCCGGAAACCCCTCCATGCCCCGGTGGGTGTCGATGAACGCCAGCTCGGCCGGTGTCAGTTCCTCCTTGATGATAATCGGCTCGTACTTCGGCCGGCTCCGGTCGAAACGGCGCACACGTTCGGCCAGCTCCTGGTAATCCAACTGCAGCCCCTCGGCCAGTGTCTTGAGCTGCTCTGGTTTCAGGTTCTCCCGCGACAGAATCAGGCTGAACGAGGAACGGTTGTCCACGATCACCCGCCCGTCCCGATCCAGGATCTTGCCGCGCGGCGCCAGAATCGGCAGCGCCTTGATCCGGTTCTGTTCGGCCCGCTGGCTGTACAGTTCCGGGTTGCGAACCTGCAGGTCCCAGAACCCGGTCAGCAAGAATAGAAATACTGCAACCGTAAGATACTGAAAAAAAGCGATTTTTCCACCTGCCGCCTTTGTGTCGTCTCGCCACAGCGGCTTCGCCGGCACTCGTTCCCGTTCGCGCTCCACCGGGAGCATTCTTATCTCATCCTCTATCTCTCAGTTTATCCAACAACTCGAATAGCGGCACCGCAACGGTCGCGTTCAGGATGCCAAGCAGCAGCGTTTGGCTTACCTTGAAATCCAGGACGCTGCCGAGCAACGCCCTGCCCAGCACCCAATAGAAGAACTGGTGAAAACAGTAAAAGAAATCCGCCAGGATGAAGCGCGCCACCGGATTGTCGACGTCAAAACGCACGCTTACCGAGGCGGAGAAGTACCCCACCAGTGTCTTGACGATGCCGAACATGCCGATCGGGTGATGCGAAAGCGAGTCCTGCGCCAGCCCGATGGCCGCTCCGTAGAAAACTCCGGCGGCCGGGCGCCGGCGCATCAGCCCGAAATAGACCGTCACCAGCAGCGGCAGTTCCAGATAGGCCAGGTAAGCCGAAAACAGTGGCACGTAAACCTGGAATAGAATGGCCGCCACCGGCACGAGGAATAATGCCACCGGCCCAAACCGGGAGGCTTTCTTCCGCTTCCGTTTCGCACTGAGGAGCAATTCGCCGTAATTGGTCATTGCTCGCGGCGGTCAGCGCTCGGCGGTGGCCCGGCGGGAACTGAACCCGCGGCGCCCTGGCTCTGGGGCGCGGTATCGGGCTCCAGGTTGAAGTTCGGAGGAGGGGATCCCGGGTCGCCTTCCCCGAAAACATGGCCTTGAGCCTTGCCGATCTGCTCGTAGCGCTCCATCAACCGGTCGGCCTCCGTGGCGAAAGTCTGCGGAAGAACTTCACCCGCCTCCGCCTCCGTTGCGCTCCCTCGCTCAAACTCCGGTGGTGGGAGATCGGGCGCCTGCTGCGCCACCGGGGCCGCCGGCACCGGCTGATGAACGCCCTCGAGAACGATCAGCACTTCCTCGAGCCCGCCTCTCAGCCCGCTCGGCGCCAGGCGAACCTCTTTCAGCGCTTTCCCCTTGTGTACGGCCTGCACTTGACCGGCCGGCAGACCCCGCGGAAAGACCCGGTCGTCGCCGGAGGTGAAAAACCACTCGCCCGGATCGACCTTTTCCTCGTTCTGAATGTAATCGACAATACAGGTGCCGTCGCCTTGGCCTTTTAACGTGCCTTCCACGTGGTGCTTTTGTGAAACGACACCGGCGGCGAAACTCGGGTCGGTGATCAGCACTACCTGAGAGGCAGTCGGATAGACGGCGCTCACCCGGCCCACGACGCCGTCGGGGGTGATCACCGCCATTCCCCGCGCGACCTCGTCAGTGGAACCCCGGTCAACCAAAACCACTCTCGAATCGGTGCCCGTTCCCGCGCCGATGATCCGCGCCGCCAGCGTTCGGGATGGAGTGTGTGCCCGAAACACCTGCAGCGCTTCGGCGCGTTCCGCCCGCGACAACTCCGCCCGGAGATATTGGTTCTCCAGTTTCAGCTTTCCTAGCTCCGCGCTCAGACGGCGGTTCTGCTGCTGGACTCCCACCAGGGCTACATAATCTCGGACCAGCGAGGTCACGCTGCTTCGAATCGCCTCCAACGCCCGGGCTGCGGGGGTCACCGCCGTGACCGCCCACACGCGGATCAGCCGGACGTCCTCCCGGCTCTTGACCTGGTAGCCGAGTAGCAGCAACTGCACCAGGATCGCCAGGACGAGCGCCGTCAGGTTACGGTACCGATGTCTCAGCAGCTCCATGGCTTGCCAGCCCCGCGAGCTGGTGGCGTGCTACTCGAGCGCGATCCGGCGAAGCAGCTTGAATTCGGTCAGCATTTTCCCGGTGCCCAGGGCCACGCACGCCAGCGGGTCCTCCGCGATCGACACCGGCAGCCCGGTCTCCTCCCGAATCCGCTTGTCGAGGTTACGCAGCAGCCCTCCTCCGCCGGTCAACACGATTCCCCGGTCGCTGATATCGGCGCTCAGCTCCGGCGGCGTTCGCTCCAGGGCAACCCGGATCGCGTTCATGATCGTGGCCACGCACTCGGAAATCGCCTCACGGATTTCACTGTCGTCTATCGTGATCGTCTTGGGAACCCCCTCGATCAGATTGCGTCCCTTGATCTCCATCGTCAGCGGCTTGTCGAGGGGATAGGCCGAGCCGATTTGAATCTTGATCTGCTCCGCGGTGCGCTCGCCGATCAGAAGGTTGTACTTTCGCTTCAGATACTGCATGATCGCGTCGTCGATCTCATTGCCCGCCACCCGCACCGAGCGGGAGTATACGATCCCGGACAAGGAAATCACCGCCACGTCGGTGGTGCCCCCTCCGATGTCCACAATCATGTTCCCGGAAGGCTCCGTGATGGGCAGACCCGCGCCGATGGCCGCCACCATCGCCTGCTCGACCAGGTGCACCTCGCTGGCCTTGGCCCGGTAAGCCGAGTCGATCACCGCGCGCTTCTCTACTTGCGTGATCTCGCTGGGCACCCCGATGATGATGCGCGGATGAACGAGCATCTTGCGCCCGTGCGCCTTGTGAATGAAGTAATTCAGCATGCGCTCGGTAACTTTGAAGTCCGCAATCACCCCGTCCTTCATGGGTCGGATGGCGACAATGTGGCCCGGCGTGCGGCCCAGCATTTCCTTCGCCTCCTTGCCCACCGCTTCCACCTCCCCGGTTGTCTTGTTGATCGCCACAATGGAAGGCTCGTTGACCACGATACCCTGACCCTTGGCGAATACCAGCGTGTTCGCCGTTCCCAGGTCAATGGCCAGATCCGACGAAAATAAACTGAAAATCGAGCGAAGATTCATCTACCCGGTCTCGATACTCCTCAATGATTAGGGCGCGCTGCCGTTTCACATCCGCTTCCCCCAGCGCCGGTGGCAGTATGAGATGCAGGCGTGAAGGGGCCGAGGGCAGTCCCATCAAAGGGTAACACACTCCTCAGGGGGCTTCAACTCGGAAGCGCTCGAATCCTCTTTATTTTCAGGAAAGTAGAAGGCGGGCCCCCGCGCCCGGGCGCGCTGGCCGCAGGGCGCCTCCCCTCCCTCACTCCCCGCAAAAAGGCCGGGTCTCTCCAGTCCCAGATCCGCCACTCGGAACGATGGATCTCCACTGGCTTGGAATTCCACTCCCAGCACGCCCACCTCGTGGCGCCTTCGAAATGAATGAAGAAGCTGGCCGCCGCCAGAACCCCGAATCCTGCCGGCAGTGCAATGCGTCGCCACGAATCCTTCCAGCGGACCTTCTCCAGTGCCGGAATCAAGAAGTAGACCAGGTACGGCGTCATATCGGAAAAATAGCGGGGCCCGTAGCCGTGGCCGCCCCACCAGTCCGGGTAAGCTGAGATCAGCACCCAGTGCAAAACGATGATGGCGGTCAAACTTCGCCGCAGCCTCCGCGCGGCCGCCCTGCGGGGCCGGCTCAATAGGCCATAGATCGATAAGACGGTCAGCGGCACGTAGACCAGCAAGCCCCGCGAGGGACTGACCAGGTTGCCCGCCAGCGCTTCCAGGAAGCGCCCGTGCAAACCTGCGCCCCCGGCGCTCATCCGCTGCACGGAGAAATACGGCGCCAGCCAGCTTCGGTAGACCGACAGGTCGTACAAGCAGAAGACCGCCGTCACCGGGGCGGCGGCGAGCAGATAGCCGAAGAACTGCTTCCGATAATGCTTCCACACGAAGAGACTGAACACCGCCACGGCGATCGCGTTGGTCGGCCGGATGAAGAAAGCGAGCGCCAGCGGCGCTCCCAGGTAATGAATCAGCCCCGGCCGCCGCTCGGCGCGCAAGGCGAGCAACAGCGCGATGGTGAGCATCAGCATCGACGGGCCGTGCTGCCACAGACCCCGGCTGGCCAGCGACCAGGCTGGCGTGCAGAAGGCGAACGTCAGCGTGAGCAGCGCCGCCTTGCCCCGGTCCACAAGCTCGCGAACCGCCAGGTACAATAGCCCCGCGGTCAGCGCGACGAAAAGCGAGGCCACCAGCAACTCCACCGCGGCGGAGCTTTCGATGAGGTCTCCCCGGAGCAGGTGGCGCACCACCTTGGATGACGCCCGCCGGGCCAGCGGCCCCAGCAGGGGCTCCGCGGCACGGATGCCGGTCTCCATGGCCGCTACCACCGGCGTCGCCAACAACGGCACCGCCACCGGGTAGAGGTTGTAGTAGTGCCCGCCGGCGCAATCACTCCGCCGCTGCACGGGATACACTCGGGAGCCGCCCGGCTTCACGCATTCAATCCCGTAAAAGCGGTCTCTCTCAAGTAACGGTGCATACTCATCCAGGTTGGTGTCACCCTCGTGGATGATACTCATCGCCGTGTGAATCGTCCACCGCGAATCGAAAGGTGTGGCGTTCGGACTGAGACTGTAAACCAGGTAGGTCAACACCACCAGCAGGACGGTGATCCAAAGATCTCTCCGCGCCACGGGCGTGGCTCCGGCGTCGCTCATTTCTTCGCGGGCGGGGCTGCTCTGGCCGGCTCAATAACCGTCGGCGTAATCTTCAGCTCCGTCGGTGGGGGCTCCGCCGGCACCTCCACGCCCAGCACCAGCTTCGCAAATCCGTAGATGCTGTTCAGCACGTTTTCCAGTACTCGCTGGTAGACATCCACGTCGCGCAGCCTCTTCCCCGCGATGAGGCGGTAGATCTCATCCTGCTGCTTGGCCAGGATCGGATACTTCTTCGCCATGGCCGCGTTGAAGGCCGTATAGTCAGCCCAGGTCTCCGGCGAGAGCGTCAGGCGGACCTCGACCCACAACACCAGCTTGCCGATCAGAAAACACGGCGGCAGTTTCGCGCTTGCCGGCGTGTCGTCCCGCCGCAGGTTGGCCAGCATCTTCTCAAGCAACGGGATCCAATACTCCGCGTACGAGATTGACCGGCGCTTCAGCTCGTCCTGAATGATGACATGCTGGACCGCGTCCACGGCCAGCATCGCCATGCACGAGTTCGACTTGCCTTCGTAGGTCGGGAAAGGATAGTTCTCCGCGTAAAGCCACGCATGCCCGAACTGATTCGCCAGCACCGCTTCCTCGTGGCCGTCCCATTCCGCGGCGCGGGACATGTTCACCAGGATGATGTAATACCAGCCGTCGGAACCCTTGTGGTTGATGTTGACCGCGTGGGTGGCCAGGAAGTCTTTCAGGAAATTCGTATTTCGGAGGTACTGGACAATGATCGGGCGCTCGTCAGCATCTGGGGGCAAATAGACCCGCGTCCGTTGCGGGTCCGCGTAAACGCGCGCCAGAACCATCTTGCCTCTACCCAGCGCCTCGATCTCATCGCGCCATTCCGCCAGCCGCTTGGTCAAGGCAACCTTCGCGGTGGGCTGGGCTACTGCGCCCGGAAGCATCGCGACCACAACCAGGAACGCCAGGGCGGCGCGCGGAGGTCTCACTGCCCCAATGTAACACGAAGGCTTCTCCGGCCAGGAACCCCGCGCCGGGCGCCTGACGCACACGGCCGCGCCGGTTTCCTCTTACAATGGATGCGGGCCCTTCCCGGGCGGCGCCATGAAACTGGACCGCAGAGTTTTCACCGCCTCTTGCCTGTCGGCCGCGCTGGCCTGCCGGCGGCGCAAGGCGGAAGGTTTTCCCGGCTACGCCTTCGTCGCCAACCGCGAGGGTAAGGCCATCGGTGTGGTAGACCTGGGCGCGTTCGCGGCGGTTCGCCACGTTCGCCTCGACGACGCGCCGGCCGCCCTGATCTCGCATCCTCGCAAACCGGCTGTTTATGTGCTCACGCCCGCCTCCGGCGCCATCCATGAGGTCAACTCTTCAGAACTGGTCCTCGCCCGTCGCACCGGCTGCCCGCCTCCGGCCCCCTCTTTCCGGCTGGCTCCCGGCGGCCGGACGCTTTGGGTGCTCTGCGACGGCGCCCGGGCGCTCGCCCGCCTTCCTGTTGCCGGCTTCCGCCCGGACGCCACGATTCCGCTGCCGGGCGGCGCTGTCGATTTCGATCTTTCCCCGGACGGGCAGCACGCCGCCGCCAGCTTCGGCGACCGCGGCTTGGTCGCTGTAGTCAACCTCACCGAGCTCCGCGTCGAGCACCTGGTCGACGTGGGCGGTTCTCCCGCCGGAGTGCGCTACCGGAAAGACGGCGCCATCGTGCTGGTGGGCGACCAGGCCCGCCGGATGCTCGTCCTGATCGACGCCGCTTCCGGACAACTGCTGGTGCGCCTCCCGCTCGCCGTGCGGCCGGAGCACTTCTGTTACAAGGCTGACGGCGGCGAACTGTTCCTCACCGGAGCAGGGATGGATGCGGTGGTCACGGTGCACCCGTACCAGACCCAGGTGGCCTCGACGACGCTCGCCGGCCACGCGCCCGGCTTTCTGGCCGCCTCCGCCCACCCGGACTACCTGTTCGTGGCGAACCCGGACTCCGATATGGTCACCGTCCTGAACATCGAGACCCAGCGCGTCATCGCCACCGTCGCCGTCGGCCGGCGCCCCGGCTACATCGTCATCACGCCCGACAATCGGTACGCGCTGGTCCTCAACCACGCCTCGGGCGATATCGCCGTCATCCGCGTGGCTTCCCTCACCGGCCGCCGCCGCCGGTTCGCCCCGCTGTTTACGATGGTCCCGGTGGGTTCCGGGCCCGTGTGCGCCGTTGTCCGCGCGGTCTGAAACCGGCTCGCTACCGCGGGTCGCCCGGCGGCGGGATGATGGACTCGCCCTCCCGGACTCCGTAAGCCGGGCCCAGCTTCCGGTAATCGGCACCCGTGCGCCCGTTCCAGTCCCACATCACCTCCCCGCCCTTCAGCGTCAGTTCGCAACGCAGCCGCTGGCGTCCGTGGACGAGGCCGCCGTAGGCATCCCGGAACCCGAACTCTCCTGCGAATACGCTGAACACGGCGATATCGGCCACCGCGCCCACCGTCAGGTGCCCCAGTTCCTCGTGATGAACAATCTCCGCCGGCCGCCACGTGGAGGCCCGGATCACTTCCTCGAGCGGCATCCCCAGGGCCAGGAGCTTCGACATCGTCGTCGGCAGGTCCATCATCGCGGCGTTCATGCTCTCGGTGTGCAGGTCCGTGGAAATCGAATCCGGATAGAAGCCCTGCGCGATGGCCGGTGCCGCATTGCGAAACACGAAGCTGCCGCCACCGTGGCCCACGTCGAAAACCACCCCGCGCCGGCGCGCCTCCCATAAGTACGGAAACAGCTTCCCGTTCTCGTCAACCCAGGGGACCGGTCCCCGGAACATGTGGGTGCTGATGTCGCCGGGCCGCAGTTTCTCGGTTACCAGTTGCCAGTAAGGCCTCCCGCGCATGAAGTAGCCGAAGTCCACCATCACCGGAATGCCGGCCAGCCGCCCTGCTTCCACGGCCTCCTCCACCGCCTTCCAGTCGGGTTTCGCATAGTGAGCGGTCTTCACCCCCACGACGACATCTTTGTGCTTCCGCGCCAGGCGGGCCACTTCTTTCGGGTTGAAGTCGCCTTGCTCCACCAGGTCGGAGATCATGCCGAACCCGGCGATATTGATGAAGGCCAGCACCCGGGTTTGCGCCCGGTCAATCACCGTTTGCCGGAAAATCTCGAAATTGCGCCACCCGGACGATCCCGCGTCGGCCATCGTCGTCACCCCGGTGCGAAAGCTGAAACTATCCGGGGCGACGCTCTTGTCGCCCGCCCAGGCATCCGGAATCCCCGTGGTGTGAAACAGGTGAGTGTGGATGTCCACCAGGCCCGGCGTTACGTACATCCCGCTGACGTCGATCACTTGCCGGGCGGTGACTGCGTCGAGGCGCCGGGCCACGGCGGCGATCTTCCCGCCGCGCACGCCCACATCCATCACCGCGTCGATCCCGTTTTTTGGATCGATGACGCGGCCGCCCTTCAGGATCAGGTCATAGGCGGGCTGGGCCTGGCACAGCGCCGGGACAAGCAATGCGATCGCGATCTTACTCATGGGCTGAACCCGCCCGCCATTCTACCGCTTCCAAGGTTGAACGGTTCCGGGCGCCATGCTGAGGTTTCTCCGGAGGGAGGACCCGCACGGTCCCTGGCCGCACCGGGTCGCGTAAGCGCCGCCAGCCGTTATTCTCAGGCCTTTACAATCCGCTGCCGCCGCTCATCCCAAGCTAGGTACTGGCGCTTCCGGTAGGACAGGGTGCCGAGCTCGGTCGCCACCACGCCGTAGTAGCCGAGATGGCAGTCGCACTTCAGCGGCGCGTTATTCCGAATCGCGTCCATCAGGTTCCGGTGGTGAAGATCTACCCGTTCGGCACCCGTCTTGTGGTGCGTGACTTCCTTGACCTCGTCTTTGAAAAGACGTTGCGGCTTGATCTCGAAGCCGTCCTTGGTGAACCACAGCGTCGCCTTGTTCCCGCGGAGCATGTGCTGCACCTTGGTGTCGTTGGCCATCGAGGAGATAAGCTGCACCGTCAGCCCCTCGGGGTAGTCCAGCAGGATGTTGAACGTGTCCGGAACCTCCGCCCGGCTCTTCACGAAGAAGAACTTCCCGCCGGCGCCCACGCCGCGGGCCGGGAACTTAAGATCCAACGACCGGATGATTCGTGTCACCCGGTGGATGAACAAGTCGCTGGCGATGCCGTTCGAGTAGTCCCAGTATTTCCGCCACTGGAAATAGCGGTACGGATCCCAGGGGCGCTTCCGGGCCGGCCCCAGCCACGCCTTCCAGTCCAGGTTCACGCCCGGCTTGGCGTCCGGATCAATCTTATAAGCCCAGAAATCATCCTTGTAGTTGCGCGAGTAATCGATCTGGGCCAGCACCACCTTGCCAAGCACGCCTTTCTTCACGTACTCGTTCGCCGTCTCGTAAGAATCGTCGGACATGCCCTGGACGCCGACTTGCATCTTCACGCCCGCGCGCTCGATCTTCGCCACCAGCTTTTTCGCCTGTGCCGAGGTGTGCGTCATCGGCTTTTCACAGTAAATGTGCTTGCCGGCGTCGGCGGCATCCATGGCCATCTGGTAGTGCCAGTGCTCCGGCGTCGTAATCAGTACGTAATCAATGTCCTTGTTCGCCAGCAGTTCGGGGTAGTGCTTGTATTTCTTACCTCCGGTCAACTGCGCGGCCTGGTCCAGGCGCTTGTCGTAAACATCGCACACGGCGATGATCTCCACGTTGTCCGACTCGCGCATCTTCACCAGGCTTTTCATGTGATGGGTCCCCATGCCGCCGCAACCAATAACACCCACGTGAAGGCGCTGGTTGGAACCGGGAACTTGGGAATAGGCGCGAGCGGTAGCCAGAGCCGCCGCGCCGGCCGTATTGAGAAATTCACGTCGAGAATGAAGGCTCATGTCCAAATTCTACTCGTACCCGCCTTGCTCCGGTAAGCGGCGGTTGCGGTCCGGGTGCGCAGGATTAGGTGAGAGGCGCTACGGGACCGGCCGCGCCGGTTTCAGGTACCGCGCCAGGAAACGGTAAATCTCACGCCGGGATTCCTTGGCCAGCCTGGTGTCCAGCCGGTTGAAGGTGTGTCCGCCGGGCGCATCCTGGTAAATCTTGTACTCGAATTGCTTGTCCGCGGCCTTGAGCGCCGCGATCAACCGCTGCACTTCCAGCACGTTCACGTCCTCGTCGCTCGTGTTGGTGTGAATCAGCAGCGGCGTCGCCAGCTCGGCGGCGTGGGACACCGGTGAGCGGCGCAGGTATTCCTTCACATCCTCCTCCGCTGTCTTCCCGATGTGGTAAGGGGCCGAGTACAGTTCCCGGTAGCCCTGGCCCTTGTAACCCATTCGCGCCACCAGGTCGCTGACCGGCACGCCGGCGTATGCGCAGGCATAATCGGCCGGGTGCGCGAAGATATTCATCAACGTGATCAGCCCCCCGTGGCTCCAGCCGATGATGCCCACGCGCTTCGGATCGAGAAAGGAGTATTCGCCGAGCATCCACTTCATGCCGCGGTAAACATCCTCCACCTCCAGGCCGCCATAGTCGATCTGCCGGTAGAAGCCCGCGCCGTAGCCGGTGCTGCCCCGGTATTCCGGCGCGATGATACTGTAGCCCTGCGCCAGTAACTCCTTGACGATATGTACGTAGAAGGTCGTGAAATTGCTGTGCACCCCGCCATGGGGCAGGACGATCAGCGGCTGCTTCACCGAGCGGTCCAGATCCTTCGGGATGAAAGTGTAGGCGCGGATGATGAGCGGATTACCGGCGCCCTGAGCCGTTGGGTTGGGCTCGTGCCGGGGGGGCGCGCTGGTGTAGGTGACCTTGTCCACCACGGCCACGTCGCTCAGCCGCAGGAACCACATCAGGTCATCCACCGCCTTGAGGATGCGGTCTGCGGTGTGGTCTCTCCGGTCCGCCGGGGCGGAGACCGGTTTCGTCTGCGCCGCGGCGGGAATCCCGGCCCCCAGCAGCAGCGCCAGGACAGCACAAAACCAGAGTTTCATGGCGATCATTGTAACGCTGCGTCCAGCGGGCGGGAAGCCGGGAACTAGACGAAGTAGTCTTTGACTTTCTCGAACAGACCCTTTTCCTTAGGCTCGTTCTCGGCCGGAAGGGTTTCGCGCAACTGTTCGAGTAGCCGGCGCTGTTCGCGGGTCAGCTTCGTCGGGGTCCGCACCTCCACCTGCACGTACAGATCCCCCCGCATTTTGCTGTTGACGTGAGGCACGCCGAGGCCCCGCAGCTTCACACGGTCGCCGCTCTGCGTCCCCTCGGGAATCTTCACCGTCTGCAGTCCGTCGAAGGTCAGAATGTGCACCTCGGTTCCCAGTGCCGCCTGGGCGACGTTGACCGGAACCACGCAATAGAGATCGTTGCCGTGTCGCTCGAAGACCGGGTGCTCTTTGACCCGGAGGAACACATACAGGTCTCCCGGGGGGCCGCCGTTCACACCCGGCTGCCCCTTGCCCGCCAGCCGCACCCGGGTCCCGTTGTCGACGCCCGCCGGAATGTTCACCTCGAGCTGTTCCTCCACCCGGATCTGCCCTTCTCCGTGGCACCGGGAACAGGGACGCCGGACTACCCGGCCGCTGCCGCCGCACCGGGAGCAGGTCTGGCGGACGGTGAGAAATCCATGCCGGTAGAGAATCTCACCCCGGCCGTGGCAGGACGGGCAACTCGCCATTCCCTGCGCCGGGTCCGCGCCGCTGCCCCGGCAAGCCTGACAGGTCTCCAGCCGTGGCACCTGGATCTCGACGGTCTTACCCTTGATGCAGTCCTCGAACTCGATTTCCAGGTCGTAGCGAACATCGTCGCCCTGCATCGGCCGGCTGCGCCGGCGCCCGCCGCCGAACAGATCGCCAAAGCCGAAGAAATCCCCGAGAATATCGCTGAAATCACTGAAAATCGACGGATCGAACCCTCCGGTGGCCACCCCCTGGAGACCCTGGTGGCCGAACCGGTCGTAGGTGCGGCGCTTCTCCGGGTCGCTCAGCACGCTATAGGCTTCCGCGGCTTCCTTGAATTTCTCCTCGGCCTGTTTGTCGCCCGGATTCCGGTCCGGATGGTATTTGAGCGCGAGCCGCCGGTAGGCGCTCTTCAACCCCTGCTCATCAACGCTGCGGTCCACGCCGAGGATTTCGTAATAGTCTCGCTTGTTCACGTGGTATTGACTGCCCCCGGCCATCTCACGAAGGCTTCACGGCGACCTTTACCATTGCTTCGCGCAACAGCTTCCCTTTGAAATTGTATCCCTTTTGCAGCTCTTCAATAACAGTATGGTCTTCGGCATCCTCGGTCGGGACCGTTTCGATGGCGTGATGCACGTTCGGATCAAACGGTTGGCCCACGCTCTCGATCGGTGTCAGGCCGAGCTTCTTCAGCGCCTCGAGAAACCGCTGGTAAATCATCTCGATACCCCGGACGTATTCGCTCTCGATGCCCTCCTCGCCGGGGCCGGCCGTCAGCGCTCGCTCAAAGTCATCCAGAATCGGCAGCATCGCCCGCACCGCCTCCATCCCGGCGAATTCGAGGAACTCGGCCCGCTCCCGCTCCACGCGCCGCCGGTAGTTCTCAAAATCGGCCTGGCGCCGCAGGAGCTGGTTCCGCAGCTCGTCGTTCTCCGCCGCCAGCCGGTCCCGTTCCGCCGTGATCTGTTCCAGCCGGGCCAGTGGATCCTCCACCACCGCCGTATCCGCCTCGGCTTCCGTTTCGCCATCGCGTTGCGGCTCGGCTCCGCTTCCGGTTTCGGGTTCCGGGACTTCTTCTTTTGTTGGTTGGGCCGCCGGTTGCTCGGCGGCCTCCGCAGTCGGGAGTTCGTGTTCTTTGTCGTTGCTCACAGCGTTCTACTTATCGAGTGTTTTCCAGGACGGTGAATCTTGCCGGCGTCTTATGCCGGTAAAGTCTGGAGCGCCTGCCCCACGTGAAGAACCGCCGACATTACCCGCTGGTAGTTCATCCTCATGGGACCGAGGACCGCGATCTTGGCGTCCACTCCGGACGGCAAAGCGACCGACACGCCGATCAGCGACAGCTCCTTCATGCACGGATGAGCTTCACCCAGCCCGACGTGCACGCTGACCTGGCCTTCCGGCTCCTCGAGAAACTGATCCAGCAATTGCAAGATCCGCTTCTTTTCCTCCAGGGCCCGGAACAGATCCCGCATCCGTTCCCGCGTCAGGTGAAAATCGATGCCCACCAGGTTGGCGGTCCCTTCCAGGTGAAGCTCCGGAGCCAGGTCGACATCCAGCAGGCCCTTCTCATACAGCAGCAGGAGCCTTCTCCAGATCGCATCGTAGGTGGCGCTCGCCTGCTCCAGGCGCGCCCGCAGGCGGGCCCGGATCTCGGAAAGCGCGCAACCGCTGAAGTTGCGGTTGATGTAGTTCCGAATCGAGGTCAGCTCCTCCTGGGAGACCGGCTCATCCAGCGTTACCACGCGGTTGTGGACAATCCGGTCGCGCGTAACCACCACCATCAGGATCCGCCCGTCGGCCAGCGACAGCAACTCGACCTGGTCCAGCCTCTGGCTGTCGCCCGGGATGGCGGCCGTGATCCCTACGCCATGGCTCATTTCCATCAGCATGTGCGAGGCGCGCTCCACCCGGTCGGCCATCGTCTGGACCTCGCTCAACTGTCGCCGCAGGCGCCGCAGCTCCGCCTCCAGCAGCCGCTTCGCCGTAAGTGATTGAACGAAAAGCTGGAAAGCCTTCACTGTAGGGACGCGTCCCGCTGAAGGGTGGGGCTGAGATAGGTAGCCTTCGTCGGCAAGGTCGGCCATCACGTTGCGAATGGAAGCCGGACTGAGTTTGTGCTTGCGAAGACGGGCGATGGACCGGGAAGCCACCGGCGTACCCGTCTGGATGTAGGTCTGCACAATCGAGGTCAGAACCTCCACCGCCCTCGGGCTCAGTCCTGGTGCTGTCTTCTCACCGGTTTCCACGGCCTGCCTCGGTTCCCGTACTCTATCACATCGGCCGCTCAGCGGCCTTCGCGCGCCGCCAAGCCGTCTCCTTATTTATTGTAACCCGGGCTGGCCGCCCTTCTCACGGCCCTAGCCGGGAAGCCGGCTCGGCAGCACTTCGGCGGGCCGGACTCGGACTGCTGGCGCCCTCGGCCGCGGCCCCCGGCAGCGTCGCCTCACCCGGCCTGATACAATCGGTATCTTGCGGAAATTGTGAAAGGGAAGCTCCACTGCGTATGCTGAGTGCAATCATGCGGATCTTTAGCTATCTTTACCATCTGGTCCTCGGGTTGTTCCTGTTTCTCATCGGCGGCCTCGCCCTGTTCGGCAGCGGCACCACGCTGTCGCTCGAGATGCTCCCCTGGGAGGAACCCACGCTGACCTACCTGGTGTTTTTGGGTGGATTGCTCGCCCTCATTTCCCTGATCCTTGCCGTCACCGGGAAATTCCGGCTCCTGTTCCGCCTGTGGACCGTCATCGTCTTCGCCCTGATGGTTTACAGCTATTTCTTCTCCGGTTACGGGTTCCGGTTCGACGGGGAGTTTTCCAGGGCTCTGCTGCTGACTCTGGGCGCCCTGATCGCCCTGCTCGGCAGCATGACCAGTCCGAGACGGAGACGCGCTTAGCTTATCCGTTGCCTTGCAAACCAAGCCGTTCGGCATTGTCCCGCATGGCCTGGATGCAGAAACGGACGTGATCCTCCAGCGCTATACCCAGCTCTTGGGCGCCGGTCCGGATATCCTCGCGGTTCACTGACCGCGCAAAAGACTTGTCCTTCATTTTCTTTTTGACTGACTTCCATTCCACGTCGTGAATGCTCCGGCTCGGCATCACGTAGGAGATCGCCGTTAGCAGCCCGGTAAGCTCGTCGCACGCGAACAGGGTCTTGGCCAGCAGCGTGTCCCGGGGCACGCCGCTATAGGTTGCATGCGACAGGATCGCCCGCCGGATCTCCTCGCTCACGCCGCGCTCGGCCAGGATCGCCTCACCTTTCATTGGGTGGTCCGGGGCCTGCGGATGAATCTCCCAATCGAAGTCATGCAGCAGCGCCGTCACCGCCCACTTCTCTGCGTCCTCGCCGAACTTGCGCGCGTAAGCCGCCACGCACGCCTCGACGGCCAGCGCGTGCTTGCGCAAGCCCTCCGAGCGGGTGAACTCGCAAAGGATCTGCCATGCCTGGTCTCGCCTCATGTTTGTACTATAATAAAAACAACTCTGGCCAAGTGGGCCTGTGGCGCAGTTGGGAGCGCGCTTCCATGGCATGGAAGAGGTCGAGGGTTCGAATCCCTCCAGGTCCACCACTCAGCCAACAATCTGGCTCTGGCCCTCCGCCAATTGGCTCTCCGCCAAATGTGGGGGCAGTCTTCTGATCCGCCAAGCTGAACTACGAA
>CAZXVW010000059.1:0-21036 GCA_964644025.1 uncultured Solibacteraceae bacterium
CCATCTGGCCGTGGATGTGCTACAGTGCAGGAGATATGGCTTCGCGAAGCGTCAACAAAGTAATTCTCGTCGGCAATCTCGGCAGAGACGCCGAAACGAAATTTACGCCCGCAGGCGTCGCCCGGATCACCTTCCCCATCGCCACCAGCCGCCGCTGGAAGGACCAGCAGACCGGCGAATGGCGTGAGGAAACCGAGTGGCACAACGTCGTTCTCTGGCGCCAGGAGAACCTCGCCAGCTACCTGACCAAGGGGAAACAGTTGTACGTGGAGGGGCGGCTGCAAACCCGCTCCTACGATGACCGGGAAGGCAATAAGCGCTATATCACCGAGATCGTGGCTGAGAACGTGGTCCTGCTCGGTTCCCGGGGGGAAGCGCCGCCCGAGACCTCGTACGGGGAGCCGGCCGCCGCACCGCGCAACGCCGAGCCGGGCCCCAAGCCGGCCGCCGAACCCTCACCGTTCAATTCCGGCGTCACCGACGACGACGTGCCGTTCTGAGTTCGCCCGGCGGGGCACGCCGGCGAGGGCGGGCGTCGGCGTCAGTCCAGCGCCGCCAGAATGCCCTCCAGCTCATTCCGGGTATGTTCGTCGCCCGTCCGGCGGCAGGCCTCGATCCCCCGCTGGTAGAACTGGCGCGCTTGCCCGGTCAAGCCGAGCTTGGCGAGCGCGTGCCCGCCCTGCAAGTACGCGGCCACGTAATCGGCGTCGTTGGCGATGATGGCCTCGTACTCGTGCAACGCCCCCTCCAGGTTTCCGGTATTGCTCAGCTCCATTGCCAGCATGTAACGGAGGCGGTTGTCGTCCGGGCTCTTTTCTACCAGGCCTTTGAGAACATCCAGGCGGCTTGCTCCCATGGCCCATCATTGTAAAATACTTCGTGGCCTTGGTGAGGCCACCGGAATCTGCGCTATGATGAACAGGTCCGACAGATTAGAGATGAAGCTTCGCACGCGATACTTGACCGGAGCCGCTCTGGTGATCGCCGCGGCCGTGCTGGTGCCGCTGTGGGCGGCGGCCCCGGAGCAGGAAGTCCTCGCGGCCGAGAAGGACTGGGCTAATGCCGTGATGGCGCGGGACTTCGACGCCCTGAACCAGATCCTGAGCGCCAAACTCATCTATGCCCACTCCACCGGAGAAATCGAATCGAAAAGCGATTACCTCGGCAAACTTCGCAATGGAGAGCGGCGCTACGACCTCATCCAGCACTCGAAAACCACGGTGAGAGTTTTCGGCGCTGCCGCCGCGGCCCATTCCATCGTGCGCATGAAAGGCGCCAGCGCCGGCGTCCCGTTCGACAACAAGCTCATGATGATGCACCTGTGGGTCAAGCAAGACGGACGGTGGCGGCTGGCCGCCCACCAGACGACCAGGCTCGACTGAAACCGGCCGCGGATGCGCGGTTTCGCCCGCCGGGCGCGCCCCGGGGCGCCGGGGCCGGCATCGCTGCCACCTATTGGCGGTGCTATCCGGCCCGGCAAACCGCCTGGCGTTGGGGCCGGAATTCGGCCACACATCCTGCCTCCGGCATCCCGGATTTGCCAAGCACCCTGTTTTCAAGGTTCCGGTGTGCTTTTTCCCTTGACAAACGGCTCGGAACAGTTTATTATTTACTCTTCAGTTCGGCCTTGAATGTAGCAACCTCCAGCAGGTGTATGAGGTCTTTCTATGACCTTTCATGTCGGCGAGAAAGTTGTCTATCCCAATCAAGGCGTAGGCACGATTGAAAACATCAGCATCCAAAGCTTCGGCGCCCGGCCGCAGCGTTACTATTTGTTACGTCTGGCCTCCAATCACCTGACCGTAATGGTGCCCTTCTCTCACGTCGAGGATGTCGGCCTCCGCAAAGTCACCAAGAACGGGCAGGTGGAGCGCATTCTCCGCTTCCTGGCGGATGGGGAGTGCAAGGGCTGCCGGGATTGGAAGAACCGCTTCAAGGAGAACTCGGAGAAGATGCGGACCGGCGGTCTGATGGAGACCGCCGAGGTCATGAAGAGCTTGCTCCTGCTTCAGAAAAGGAAATCACTCTCCTTTCGGGAAAAGAAGATGCTGGACAAAGCCCGGCACATGCTGATCATGGAGATTTCGATTTCCCGTGCAATCCGCGAGCAGCAGGCCATTGATCTGTTGAAGAAGGCTCTGGCCAAGGCAGGTCTGGACCTGCCCCCGGCCTTGTAGGCCGGCGCCATCCTGGTTGGTGCGCATTCCGGGCAGGCCGTTGACGCCGCAAGAAACCTCTGTTTGAGTCCGGCCCTCTGTTGCTCCCCGGAATTCCTAAGCAGTCTTGCTTAGAAAGACTGTACGGTTGTCAATCTCAAGTCCCGCTTCTAAGGGCTTTACCGCCTAGTAACGGCCGCTGTTCTTCCTTACGATAAAAACTGGGACTACCTTCGCATCATGCGTTGTTTGCACTGCGGAAAGCGCCTGTCGCTGCTGCGGCAGCTCGCCTCGCGGCAATTCTGCTGCGAGGCGCATCGTGTCCAGTACTTACAGGACCAGGAATCGCTGGGTCTGGCGCGCCTGATCGACGCCCGGCGCCGAAGCTCCCAGCAGGCTCCCCGGCGGCCGGCGCCAAGGCCAGCGCTCTCGGTTCCGGGAAGCCAGCCACCCGTTCTGGAAAAGTTCTTTTCTGTCCCTCCCCGCTCTCAGACTTTCGGTGTCCCGATCTTCCGGTCGGGTGATCCGGTGATCGGAGCGTTGGGTCCGGCGCTGCCAGCGGTCGAAGTCGCCGCACGAGGTTGCGCCGTCCCCAGGGCTGGGGTGCGGCCCCCCGTATTGACAGCCGGCGGCAACTCGCCGATCGCGCCCGCCGGGCAAATGTTCGCTCCTTCTTTTTCCGTGGGGGTTCGGTTGCCCGCCGGGGCTGTTCATGCCCCGTTGGGCGTCTCTGCTGGCCTGGCCTGGCGGGATCTGCTCAGCATTCAGCCGCAAGCCGCTCCGGCGCAAGCCAATCAGTCGGCCGGCGCCGCGCCTGTTCCCGCGGAAGTGGAAACCAACGGGCCGCCGGTTTTTCCGGAAACCGGCCCGGCGTCCTGCTGCACGCTTCCCACGGTAACAGAAGGGATGATGCAAAGCCCGGCCCCGCCGGTGGAACTCCAACTGCCGGATCCACGTCCAGTGGAGTTCGCGGTGACGCAGACAGTCCCGGACAGTGTCCCGCGTCGGGCGCCTGGGGGAGAGCCCCCGGCTGCTGCTGCTCCTGCTCCGCCGCCCGCAAATGTCGTTTCGAGGCTTGTAACTGGGATCCAGCCCGTACCGGCAGCGGCCCAGTGGCGCGGTATCCAGGCGGAGCCGCGCCTGTCCCTGCCACTGCCTCCGCTCCACCCTGTTTCCACCGTGGCCGGCGACAACAAGCCCCGCCTGGGTGCGCTGGCCGCGCCGGAACGGGCGCCGGCGGTTGCGGGCAACCCGGTGACCGGACAAATCACGCATCTGACCATGACGCCGCCGCTGCGGAAACCGCACTCCACCATCCGCCGCCGCCACGCGGTCACCCGGACCCCGGTCCTGCCGGTCCGGCTCTCGCCCCGAGATAAGGCGGCGAGACCGGCGCAGTTGGCCGCCGAATGGATTCCCCCGGCCGCATTCCTGCTGCCCCCTGCCGATCCGGCATTCGCGGCGCCTCCGATTCTACGGATGGAATCCGCGCCCGTGGCCGTGCGCTGGGAACCGCTTGGCGAGACCGCTGGTACGCCGGCGATGGCGGCTGATCCGAGTCCGGTTCCCCCGGCCGCTCCGCCGGAGATACGGATGCCCGCGGGTCCCCTCCGGTCACCGGCCGGAGGACTGCTGAGCGTTGAGAACCGGTGGCCGGTCCTCTCGGTGTCTCCCGCGGCGCGTCCAACTCCGGAACCGGCGTACCCAGAGCCAGCCCCCGTGCCGGTCGCAACCAGCGAGGCCGCCATAACGCCGGTGGTGCCTGACGGTGGTGCGATGAAGGCTCCGCCGTCGTTGCTTGGCGACGAGCCCGCTCCGGCGGCCGAGACCTGCCGGCTGATCCCACTTGCCGTGGATAAGATTGTGCCGCTGGACGCGGCCGGCTCGCCCCACGGAAGTTTCGATCCGCTGCGGCCGTCCGCCAAACCCTTGGTGCGCGCGCCGAACTTAGAGCCTGTGGCGGATCCGCCACCGGTTCCGGCGATGAGGGGGCGACGGGAATCAGGACCACCGCTCTGGCGGATGGGCTTGGGGCCAGTGATCGGCCAGTGGCGGGGCCTGCCGGCCGGCATCAGGTGGTCCGCCCTTCTGATTCCGCTGGTTGCTTTGCTGATGATTCACTCCGGCCGTGAGCCTGCCACCCTGGCCGCCGCCCAGCCGCAGGGGTTGAGTACGACGCTGGCGGCCCGCTGGGACGGATTCAAGGAAAGTATCGCCAGCCGTGCAGCCATTGCTCTTACCGATGATTTCCGGTCTGGCTTGGGAGACTGGCAAGGAGCGGGCAACTGGGCAAAGACCTGGTCATATGATAAAGCGGGCTTCCTTTGTCCCGGCGACCTGGCTCTGTACAAGCCGTCGGTCCCGCTCGCCGACTACGAGATGGAATTCAGCGGGCAAATCGAAAAGCGCGCCTTGGGCTGGGTTTACCGCGCCGCTGACACTCGGAACTATTATGCGGCGAAGCTTGTCGTGGCGGGTTCCGGGCCGTTGCCGAAGGCTGAGCTGGTCCGCTACACGGTCATCGACGGTCACAAGTCCCGGTCCACGGTGACGCCGCTTCCGTTTCCCGTGCGTAATGGCAAAATGTACCGTGTCCGGGTCAATGTTCGCGGTCAGAACTTCACGACGTACGTTGACGGTCATCTGGTGGACTTCTTCCGGGACCCCCGTCTTTCGCGCGGGGGCGTCGGATTCTTCACTGGTAGAGGCGAACGTGCCCGGCTTCGCTGGGTCAGCGTGATGCATCAATACGACTTCCTGGGGAGATTGTGCGCCCTGCTGGCGCCTTACAACCTGGATAGTCCATCGAGGAGTTGGAACCCATGAGGCAAACCACGAGAACCAGCAAGACGAAGGTTGAAACGGCTGTCCGTTTTGTCGAAGAAGTGGAACCCATTGACCAAGCGCAGCCCTCCCCGACCGTGGTTTTGGCCAAAGCAGTCGCTCTCCATCTGGAGGGCAAACGACGAGAGGCCCTGGCGGAGCTGAACCACGCCGTCCAAAAGGGCGCCAAGAGCCCCGAGATCTACTCGGCCCGGGGACACCTGCAGTTCGAGCTCGAGCAGTACGAGGAGGCCGCCGACAGTTACGGACAGCTCTTGGAGATCTCACCCTCGCATCCCAACGCCGCCTTCAATATGGCGGTGTGCTTGGAAAAGCTCGGCCGGTGGGCGGAAGCCGCCGAGAGGTTCAAGCAGGCTGTCGAACAGGACCCGGCCCGGGCGACGGCCCTGGCCGGGCTTGGCATTTGCCGGCTGCATCTGGAGCGCCCCGGCGACGCGCTGGCCGTGTTCGAACAGTGCCTCAAGTACGACCCGGAACTGGAGAACGCTTTATTCGGCAAAGCCGTAGCCCTCCAGTTGCTGGAGCGCTACGAGGAAGCAGCCGGCTTGTATCGCCAGATCCTGGAAAAGAACCCGGATTCGGAGGAATCGCTCGTCAACCTGATCAGCATCGGCATTGCCACCCACGACGATGAAATGACCCGCCGCTATTCCGAGCAACTGCTGTCAATTCGTCCTTACTCGCAGGCCGCCGTGGAAGGGCTGACCACGTGCGCCTTTTCCTCCGGCGATTACGAGGCGGCGGCGAAACTCTGCGCGAAGTTGGTGGAATTCACTCCGGACAACTACGAGCGCCGGTTTAACCTTGGCGTTGCCTACCAGAGAACCGAACGCCTGGAACAGGCGGCCAAGGCTTACCAGGAAGCCGTTCGCATCAATCCGGAGGGCACGCAGGCTTACGTGAACCTGGGCGTGGTGCTCCACGGGCTGGGGCAGCACCGGGAGGCGGCCCAGGCCTACGAGCGCGCCCTGAAACTCAACCCGGATCTGCCGGCGGTGCGCTACAACCTGGCCCTGTTGCTCGAGCAACAAGGCTCAAACTTCGAAGCCGAGAGTCTGTACGAACAACTGCTGGCGGATCATCCCGACTGGGAGGACGCCTGGTTCCGCCTGGGTTACCTCCGCTTGCAGCGTTCGCACTTCCCGGGCGCCGTCGAGGCATTCGAGAAGTGCCTGGAAAAGAAATCGCCCTGGCCGCAAGCCCACGTGAACCTGGGTCTGGCGTACTGGCAGACGGGCGATCATGAATCCGCCGGCAAGGCATTTCAAGCCGCCCTGGACGCCGATCCGGAATCCGTCGAGGCGATGCGCGGGCTGGCGGCGCTGGCCGTCGAGAATAAGGACTATGCGCGCGCGCTCGACTTGCAGGCCCGGCTCATCGATCGCGGCGAGCGGTCCCCGGAACTGTTCTACAACACCGGTCTCCTGTTACAGAAAACCGGCCAGCTCGACGATGCCGTCAAGCTCTACCGCGAGGCTCTGGCTGATAAGCCGGATTTTGCCGAGGCTCTCCTCAATCTCGGCCATGCGCTCAATGACCAGGGGCATCCCGACGAAGCCCGGATCTTCTGGAGCCAGGCGCTGGCTGCGAATCCGAAGCTCGCCGAGGGCTACTTCGACGAAGCGAATCCGGATGACTGAGCAGCGCGCCGGAGCCCGGGCTTACCCGGCCACCTCGTCCCAGGTGACCACTCGTTTTTCGTAGATCGCCTTCCGTCCCAGCATTGCCACCAGGACGCTGCGCAGCGCGGATTCGGCGTTATTCAGCGGCGTGGCGCGCCGGCGCGCGTTGTCATAAAAGGCTGCCAGCGAGAGGTAAGTCGAATTCTGCCCCGCGTTCGGGACCTCGAGTTTCACCGGGCTCTTGTTGGCGCGCTCAAAGAAGCTCGCCGTCGGAAGATCCACCGCGCCCACCGAGCCGAACACCCGCTCCTTGATTCCGGAGAACCCGGGCGGATCGAAATAGATGTGGCTGAAGCTCACGCGGACCTCGTCGGGGAACTCGTAGATCACCGCGTAGTTGTCCATCGTGGTGCGGCCGGGAGGAATATCCTTGAACAGGTTGATTCCGCCGGAACCATAGGCTCGCAGCGGCGGCTTGTCAATCGCCCAGGTGAACAGGTCGAGGATGTGGCACGCCTGCTCGACGATATTGTCGCCCGAACGCGAACGGTCGAAGTACCAGGCGGTCTGGCGCGGCAGGTCCCGCGTGTGGCGATAGCCCTGCAAAAACAGGATCCTGCCGATGCCGCCCCGGTGAATGAACTCCATCGCGGCGCGCCGGTTCGGATCGTGACGAAGCTGGAAGCCGGCCTGGAAAATGCCCTTGGCGCTGTTGGCCGCCCGGACGATCATCCGGGAATCTTCCGGTGTGAGGGCCAGCGGCTTCTCGCAGTAGACGTTCTTGCCCACCTCGAGCGCCGCCAGGGCCACCGCCTTGTGCGTGTCCACCGGGGTGGCGATGACGACGGCGTCGATCCCCTTCACCTCGTCGAGCATCTTGCGATAATCCTTGTAAGCCGCCGGCGAGTTGCCCTTCGCCTTGGCCGCATCCACGGCCGCTTTCAATCGCTCGGGAATCAGGTCACACACCGCGACCACTTTCACTCCCGGCACGTTCATCGAGTGCTTCAGCAAGTAGGAACCCCGGTTGCCCACGCCGATGAACGCCACCCCAATGGCGTCGTTTGGCGACTGGGCCGCCAGCACGGCCGGGGCTCCTACGGTTCCCATGAATGTTCTGCGCGTCAGTTCCACGGTTTTATCTCCTCGTCTGGTTCTCAAAGACAAACAATCCGCCCTTGCCCGGGGTGACGATGTCGAGATCGCCGTCCCCGTCCAGGTCCACCACCGGGATTTGCATCCCGCCGCCGGCCCGCGAGCTGTAGTCAATGATGTGGCGTTTCCAAATCAGCTCCCCGCCATCGGCCTTCCGGTACTCGTACCAGTACACTCCCAGCGGCTCGCGCCCGCCTGGGTCTCTGCCGTTGTGCGCCTGGAAGCGCTTGCCGGTCACCAGCTCCGGCTGCCCGTCGCCGTTCAGGTCCACCAGCGTCGTGGCGTGCGGCTGTGACCAGCTTTCGTCGATCATATGCTTCTTCCACCCGCCGTCGGCGGTCCGCTCCAGCCAGAGGACGCCATAGCCGTGCGCGTAGGTGGTCAGCACATCGTTGCGGCCGTCACCGTTGAGATCGAGGACGTAAAGAAAACCAAGGTGCGGAAACTCGAGCCGGGCGAAGTCCTCGTGGTGGACCCAGGCTTCGGAAGCCGGCTCCGGCGGCGCCTCCCACCAGCCCTTCGGTGTGAGGATATCCGTCCGGCCGTCGCCGTTGACATCGCCGGCGCCGATGCCGTGGCCGAAACCGGTCTTGTTCACTACGTGCCGGACGAAGCCTCCGTTGCGGAGCTCGTACCATGCCAGCGGGGATTTCTTGCCGCCATATTGCGGCAGCAGTTCCCGGGCGCGGCCGTCGTTGTCCAAGTCCACGAGGAAACAGAACTCGGCGGGAAAGCCGGAGTCGATCGGGTGCTCTTTCCAGTTGCCGTCTCCGTGGCCGGGATTCTCGTACCAGCTCAGCTTGCGGGCAAACCACGTGGCCGTCACCACGTCGACGTGGCCGTCGCCGTTCACGTCAATCGGCAAATCGCTGAACGCATCGATGTAGGCGTTCCGGAAGCCGAGTTCACGGAACCGGTGCCGGGTCCAGTCCGGGCCCTCGAACCAGTTTTCGCCGGAGATGATGTCAGGATGTCCGTCGCCGTTAACGTCAGCCACGGCGGCCGTCTCGGCGGCGCCGAGATCGATCGTGTGTTTGACGAACCGAATCTCGTCATGAAACCCGGCGGCCCAGACCGCGCCCCCGGCGGCCAGTAACAGAAAACATGTAGCGCATCTCATCGGCACGATTGTACACCCACAGCGCCAAGACCCGGGGAGCGCGGCATCGGCCCGGCGAGTCGCGGCTGGCGCACTGCGCCCGGCCCGCCGGCCTGGAAGGCCGCCCCCGGCGCTGCATCGCCGCCGCCGGGATGTTATCGTAGAAACCGGTGAGCAGGCACGGTATCTCCATGTTGTTGCCGGGGCTGATGGCTGCCGGCTTGCTGATGGCGCCGGGCGCCACCGCCCAGTTGCAACCCGGCCAGATGGCGCCTGATTTCGAACTCAAGGTCCGCGGCTCCGGCCAGTTTCTCCGGCTCTCCGATTTCCAAGGCGTCAAGCCGGTTGCGCTGATCTTCGGCAGCTTCACCTGACCGCCCTTCCGCCGCTCGGCGAGCGGCATCAGCCGGCTTTGGGAAATCTATGGCGACAAGGTACAGTTCATCTGGGTTTACATCCGCGAGGCACACCCCTCGGATGGCCGGCAGGTGCAGGCGAACATCGTCGAGGGCATCATCCTCGCCACGCCGAAGACGCTGGAGGAACGGGAAAGTTATGCCACCCAGGCCGTGGACTATCTGCACATCGGCTTCCCTACCGTGATCGACGCCATGGACGATCGCACCGAGCAGCTCTATGATGCCTGGCCCACGCGCCATTACCTGGTCGCGATCGACGGCACGCTCGCCTTCGTCGGCGGCCCCGGCCCCCGCGGATTCAGTCCACCCGAGTTCGAGACCGCCCTCCGCCGGTACCTGGGCCTGGATGGCGCCACCAGCGTCTCGGCCGCCAGCTACGAAGCCACCCTCGCCGCCCCGGGTTCCATCGCCGCGGCCTTCGGGACCAACTGGACCCCGACACCGGAGGCAGTCACCTCCACCGATCTGCCCTATACGCTCGGCGGGGTGAGCGTAACCGTCACCGACAGCCAGGGTGCCGAGCGGCCCGCTCCGCTTTACGCTGTTTCTGCACAGCAGATCAACTACGTCATTCCGCCGGAAGCGGCGCTCGGACCGGCAGTGGTGACGGTAACGGCGGCGGACCAGAACGAATACCGGGGGCCGTTGCTGCTCAAGGGTGCCGCGCCGGGCTTGTTCAGCGCCGATGCCACCGGGCAGGGGCTGGCGGCCGCCCACGCGGTGCACGTGGCCGGCGACGACACGCAGACGTGGACGCCGGTAGCGGAGTGGGACGCCGCGCAAGGGAAGTTCGCCGCCAACCCGATCCGTTTCGGCGCCGGGGACGAGGCAGTGGCGCTGGTGCTGTACGGGACCGGCATCCGCGGCGCCGCACAGCTCAGCGTGCAGATTGGAGGCATCCCGGCGCCGGTATTGTGGTACGGCCCCCAGCCCGAGTTTCCCGGGCTCGACCAGGTGAACGTCTTGCTGCCGCGGGAGCTTGGCGGACGGGGCCGTGTCCCGGTCCTCCTGACCGCCGACGGCGTCTCCGCCAACTTCGTCGAAATCCGGATGGAATAGCCGGGCCAGCCGCGGCGCGCCTGGTCAATTCCCCGGCGAGTCGCCACTGGCGCCGGGCGGTCGCGTGAGCCCTTCAATCACGATCTCGACCCGGCGGTTCTTCTGCCGGCCGGCCGCCGTCCGGTTCGAGGCCACCGGCCGGGACTCGCCGAAGCCGCGGACCGTCATCAGCGCGGGCGAAATCTGGGCCTGGATCAGGTAGTCGCGGACGCTCTCCGCCCGGCGTTCCGACAAGCGCTGGTTAAAGGCGGCGCGCCCGGTGCTGTCGGTGTGGCCTTCGATGCTCAGATGGTACTCCGGGGCGACCAGCAGCACGCCGGCGATCCGGCTCAGCACCTCCCGGGCGCTCGGCCGCAGCCGTGATTTGCCCGAGTCAAACAGGATGTCGGGCAGGTTGACGACCAGGCCCCGTTCGGTCTCCCGGATCTCGGCCACCCGGCTCAGCGCGTTTTGCAGCCGGATGTAGAAGCCAGCGGCCTGGTTTTGAGCGGCCAGAGCCTGCTGCTCGGCCTTTGCCTTCAATCGCGCCAGCTCGTCGGCTTCTTGATTGGCGCGCAAAATCATCTGCTGGGCCTGAGCCAGTTCGGCGCGAGCCTTTCGCTCCGCTTCCCGGGCTGCTTTCGCCTCGTCCCGGGCGCGCGCGGCGGCCGCCTCGGCTTGCGCCTTTTCCCGTTGGAGACGGGCAATCTCCTCCCGGTGAGCCTGGCGCTCGGCCGCGAGCGCGGCAGCAGCGGCCCGCTCGACAGCCAGGTTCTTGGCCTCGACGGCGAGCCGGACAGCCTGCCGCGCGAAGAGGGCGAGGCTCGGCGGGTCCATGCCCTGGGCAAATCCCCTCTGGGCCGTGCTCAGCGCCGTGCGAGCCTGCGCAAATACGGCCGGCGCCCAGCGCTGCGCACCGGCTTCCTCAGCGAAACGCACCGCCACGATCGCCTGGTAACGCTCGGTTCGCAGCTCTCCCTTGGTTTCGGAAGTACCGGTCAGGCTGTCGCGCTCGTATTTGTAATCCTCCGCGAAATCGGCGTATTCGAACGGGGAACCGGAGACGCCCTTCTGCTCGCCCAGGCCCGTGTCACTGTTTTCCAGCACCACGAAACGGCTAGGCCGGCGGGGGAGAAAATGCGGCTCTGCGGTCAGGAGCATGGCGAAAGACCGCAGCGGAGTGGTGGTCTTCAGCTTGCTCTCAGGTCCTTGAAAGATCAACTCGCCGGCGTTGATGGCCATTCCCTCCGGCGAGATGGTCCAGAGCACGTAAGTATTGAAATCGCCGCCGAACAGGATTGCGGGCTGGAGCTGTTTGACCTCGAGCTCGATCTCGGTGACGCCACGCCGCCGTCGCACCCGCGCTCTTCCGACCGCTCCCGGCAATCGTTTGGTGGCCTGAAATGCCACTTTGACGCCGTGGTCTTCCGGGTAGGTCACCATCACAATCTTCCGGCTCGGGGCGCCTTCGGCGGCCGCAGCGCGCGGTGCGCCCGGCAACGCTGTCAGGCCCGCCGCCACCATCAGGCAAACCGCCGCTCGATTGATTTTCACCGTAGCCCAAGCCTTCCGCTTCTGCTTCATTGAACACTCCAGGGTTCCCGTTGCCCAACCGAGGAACTCCGCGAACTGCCGCCCCGGGATTGCGCGTGGCCGGCTCATGTCTAGTCTAACCCGCAAGCGAGCGAGCCGCACGGTCCGGCGCCGGCGCGGCAATATTCCCAACGCGCGTTGCGGCGGGAACATCCAATATAATGGGAGCGACAACCGGCATGCGTAAAGCCTTTGCCACCTGTATCTTATCCGGGATACTCGCCTCCGCCGCTCCTGATCCGCTCACCGAAGCCCGCCGGTTGTATCAACATACCCGATACCGGGCGGCGCTCCAGCTCCTGCTTCCCGTCGAGGCCCGCGACGGCGCCTACTACTTTCTACTGGGCCGGATCTATTACGGACAGGGCGATTTCAAAGCCGCCACCAAGGCGCTGGAGCGGGCCGTGGCCGCCGAACCCCGCAACCCCGCCTACTGGCACTGGCTGGGAAAAGCTTACGGCCGGCGGGCCGAGACCTCGATTTTCTTCCGGGCGCCGGCCTATGCGAGGAAGTGCCACCAGGCTTTCGAGAAGGCCGTCCAGCTCGACCCGGAGAACCTGGAGGCGATCAACGATCTGTTTTCCTATTACCTGGACGCGCCCGGGTGGCTGGGCGGGGGCCTCAGGAAGGCCGAGGCCCTGGCGGAGCGGATCGGCCGGCTCGACGAAGCCGAATACCAGTACGCGGAAGCCCAACTGGCGAAGAAACGCAAGCAGTACGCCGCCGCCGAGCGGCACTTGCGGCGGGCCGTCGAACTGGAGCCCGGCGATGTCGGCCGCCGGATCGACCTGGCGGAGTTCCTGGCCGACCGCGGCCGCCTCCAGGAAAGCGACGAGGTCTTCGAGCGAGCCCGCGAGATCGCCCCCGACAGCCCGAAACTATGGTTCGCCATGGCCAGAACCTACATCAAGGAGAAGCGCCGCCCGGCCGAAGCGCGGCGGCTGCTCGAGCAGTACCTGGCGGCGGAGCTTACGCCGGAAGATCCTCCCCGGGCCGAGGCCCGGCGCCTGCTCGACAAGGTGAAAGGCGGCTGAGGAATGCTCATCAGCGAGGCCATCCGGTTCAGTTTCGAGGCGCTCAAGGCCAACAAGCTGCGCACGTTTCTCACCGCGCTGGGCCTGGTGATCGGCAACGCTTCCGTGATCCTGGTGGTCACCATTTCGCTCACCAGCCGCGACTACATTCTGGAACAGATCCGGGGTATCGGCTCGAACATGATTTACGCCTATTACGAAGCCGGCGACCTCACCACCGCTCCCGCCGACGCCGACTTCGTGAAGATGGCCGATGTGGAAGCCGTCCGCCAGCAGCTCGGCCCGCTGATCGTGGCGGCCACCGGAGTGATGACCGACTACGACCGCATGCTGATCGAGGGCCGGGAGGAAGATGTCAAGGTCATCGGCTCGGACGACCACTACCCGGCGGTCCGGAACCTGGTGATCCTGGCCGGCCGCTTCATGGACGCCAGCGACGTGGCGCTGCGCCAGAAGGTGGCGATGCTGACCGAACGCCTGGCCCGGCGGCTGTACGGGGGCCAGCAGAATGCGCTGGGCCAGACGCTGAAGATCCACGGACTCCAGTTCACCGTGATCGGGACGTTCCGCGAGAAGACGGAAAGCTTCGGACTGAGCGAGCTTTCCCGGGAGACCATCCTGATTCCGATCACGCTGCTGCGCTACTTCGTGCCGGTGGAGCGGATCGACCCGATGTACGTGCAGGTGCGAGACCCGGCCGAGGTGGTCCCGGTCACGGCGATGGTGCGGACCATCCTGGAAAGCCGCCACCGGCCCGGGGCGCGCTACCTGGTCGAGAACCTGACGCCGATCCTGGAAGCGGCCAGCAAGATCGCGATGGTGCTGACGCTGGTGCTGGTGCTGGTCTCGGCGATCGCGCTGATTATCTCCGGGATCGGCATCATGAACATCATGCTGGTGACGGTGACCGAGCGCACGCGGGAGATCGGCATCCGGATGTCGGTGGGCGCCCGGCGGCGCGATATCCTGCGGCAGTTCCTGCTGGAGGCCATGCTGATCAGCGTCGGCGGCGGAGCGGTGGGAATCCTGGCGGGATTGGCGGGACCGCTCGGCGTGAATCAGTTTGTCACCGGTATCCACATTCCGATTTCGATATTGTCAATTGTGGTGGCGTTCGTTGTTTCCTTTCTGGTCGGCCTGGTATTCGGCCTGCTGCCGGCCAACCGGGCGGCGCGGCTGAACCCCACCGAAGCGCTGCGCTACGAGTAGGTGCGAGACTTCGGGATCTGGATGAGAAAAATGAGACGAACACTGACACTCCTGCTATTGCTGGCGGCTGCCGGGCCGGCGGCCGACGTGCAAACGCTCACCCTTCGCGAGGCCGTCGCCCGCGCCCTGCGGCAAAACCCGGACCTGATCATGGCCCGGCTCGACGAACAAGAAGCCGTTCAGCAGATCCGCGTGGCGCGGGATCCGTTCGTGCCGAAGGTGTTCGCCGGCAGCGGCCTTGCTTACAGCAGCGGCTTTCCGATGAGCATCGAGGGATCGGCGCCGAGCATCGTCGAGGCGCGCGCCGTGGCCTCCATTATCAACCGCGCTCAGCGCCACCGGCTGGCGCAAGCGAAGGAAGAAGCTAAGGGGGCCGGGCTGACTACGCGGAGCAAGCGCGACCAGATCGTCCTGCGCACCGTGGAACTGTACCTGGAGGCCGCGCACGCGGCCAAGACGGCGAAAGTAGTCCGCTCGCAGATCAAAGGCCTGGAGAAAGTCGCCGAGGTGACCCGGGTGCGCGCCGGCGAGGGGCGGGAACTGCCGATCGCTGTCAAGCGCGCCGAGCTGGACGTGGCCAAGGCGCGCCAGCGCGCCGAGATTTTCGCATCCGAGCTGGAGTACGCCGAGAGCCGCCTGGCGGCAGTGCTGGGCTTTGATCCTGGAACCCGCGTCCGTCCGGTCATGGAAGAGCAAAGCCGGCCCGCGCTGCCGGATTCGGAAGAGGCGGCGCTGCGGAGCGCCCTGGACAGCAACCCGGAGATCCGGCGGCTGGAATCCTCGATCACCGCCAAGGGCTTCCAGGTCAAGGCCGAGCGCGCGGCGCGGCTGCCGCGGCTGAACCTGGTGGCGCAATACGGACTGTTCTCGAAGTTCAACAATTACGAGGACTTCTTCCGGAAGTTCCAGCGGCACAACGGCCAGATCGGCATCTCGTTGGAAGTGCCCCTTTACACTGGCCCGGCCGCCAAGGCCAGGCGGGCCCAGGCCGAGATCGAAGCGGAACGGCTCCGCGCCCGGCTCGCCTCCACGCGCAACCGGATTGCACTGGAAACCCGCAAGGCTTACCAGGATGTCCGGCAAGCCGAGACCGCCGTGGAAGTGGCGCGCCTGGACCTGGAGGTGGCCCGGGAAAATCTCGGGGTGCTGCTGGCCCGGCTGGAGGAAGGCCGGGCCTCGCTCACCGAGGTCGAAGCCGCCCGCTACGTGGAAAACGAGAAGTGGATCGCCTTCTACGACGCCCACCACGCGCTGGAGCTGGCCCGGTACGAGTTGCTGGAACGCACCGGCGGTCTGCTGGCGGCGCTGGGAGTCAAGTAGGGTGAACCGGCCAGCGCCGGAGGATACCGGTGGCCGGGCCCGCTGCTTACCCGCAGGGCCTTTATTCCATTCTCCGCGGCAAATGTAGTAATATGAAGCGGTTACTCGCGTCTTGCGACTTGAGGGAGCAACCAGCAGGCGCCGAGAGGAGGATCGTCCAAATGTTACACAAATCCATCAAGGTGTTGTTTCTCTGTCTTGTCCTGGCCAGCCTCGTATTGGCCCAGGGGCTGAATACCGTAGCCTCGAAGGACGATTGGGAGGAGATCAATTTCGAGTTCGACTCGGCGGTTCTGACCGACGGGTTTCCGAGTATGCTCCGTCTGGCCGATCTGTTGAACCAGCATCCCGATTACAAGGTGAAGCTGGTCGGCCATGCCGACTACATCGGTTCGGATGAATACAACGACAAGCTGGCCATGAAGCGGGCCCGGGCCGTCCAGGCGTTCCTGGAGAAGTACGGGGCGCGCCAGGGGCAGATCATCGTGGAAGCCCGCGGCGAGCGCGCGCCGAAAGTGAACCAGCGCACCGACGAAGCGCGGTTCATGAACCGGCGGGTGGAGATGACGCTCACCGATGGCCAGGGAAGGATCATCAGCGCCGGCGGCGTCGGCGACGCCATCAGGGCGCTGGAGGCGCTGGCCAAGAAGCAGGAGGAGTGCTGCAGCGAGATCCTGGCGAAACTGGACAAACTGGACAAGCTGGACGATATTCTCGCCGCGCTGAAGGACTTGAAGTCGGAGAACGCGAAACTGCGCGACGAGATCGACGCTCTCAAGGCTGCGCAATCCGGACTGAAGCAAAAGGTGGCCGCGATTCCGAAGGCGCCGCCGCCCCCGTCGCGCGAGCAACTGGCCCAAGTGGCCCAGCAGGCCGCCCAGAAGGTAGCCGCGAAGAAGATGCCGCGGTTCACGCTGATGGGCCTCAACGTCGGCTCGGATGACGCCGGCGATGTGACCTTCAGCGGCAAGGGCCGCTACTTCGCGCCGTTCAAGGAACACTTTGCGATCCAGGCCGAAGCCGAGTACCTTGGCTTCCGGGGCCGGAAGGAAGGGCAGTTCGACATCGGCATCGTGGGCCGGCATAACAACGTTCAGCTCGGTCTGTTCTCCAGCTTCAAGCGGCTCAGCCTGAGCGATTACGACCGCGGCGCGACGCTGGGACAGGGCTCGCTGACGGCCGACTACCTGTTCTCCCGCGGCAAGGTCGGGATGTTCGCTTCGAAGGGCTTCATGGAGAAGGCGCTGATCGGCTCCCGCCCGATCGGCCCGAACATCGTGGAGAACACCTACGCGAGCACGGTGGACCAGATCGGCGGAAGCTGGACGCTCGGGTTGTGGAAGCGCAACCGCTTCGAGGGCAATCTGGGCTTCCTGCGCAGCCGCGCTTACTCGGATAAGCCGGGCGGGACGCTGCGCTTCGTCTTCCCGTTCGCCGATCGCTGGGCTTTCACCGTGGAAGGCGGATTCAATGAAACGCTGATCGGCCCGTCGAGTACCGGCCGCGTGGTGGCGGGTATTCAGTTCGGCAATTTCCTGGATCCGACGCGATACCTGGAGGTGAAGCACCCGGTGCCGGTTGACATTCCGCGCGTGCGGTACGAACTGCTCACCGAACGGGTTCGAACCGGCAACGACGCCCCGGTGGCCGACGCCGGGCCCGACCTGATCGGAGTGGCTGCCGGCAAGATCACGCTGGACGGCTCGGCCAGCTTCGATCCCGACGGCGACCCGATCACGTTCCAGTGGAGCCAGGTGGCAGGTCCCACGGTGGCCCTGTCCGGGGCCGATACGCCGAAGGCGAGCTTCACGGCCGCGGACGGGCAGGTCTACGGCTTCCGCCTGACGGTGTCCGATGACCAGGGCGCCAAGTCGCTGGACCGCGTGACCATCACCACCAAGGAAGCTCCCAAGGTGCGGATCCTGCAGTTCGCGGCCACGCCGCAGCAGATCAACCGCGGGGAGAGCTCGACGCTGAACTGGCAGGTTGAGAACGCGGACGAGGTCACCATCGAGGGAGTCGGCTCGGTGGATCCGCAGACCGGCACCACGAACGTATCGCCGATCCAGACCACGGTCTACACGTTGACGGCGAAGAACGCGGTCAGCGAGGCGCAGGCCACGGTGGCCGTGGTGGTGGAGACGCCGCAGCCGTCGTTCCTCCGCTGCCAGGTTACGCCGGCCAACATCATCGTGGGTGAGACGGCCAGCCTGACGTGGCAGACGCAGAACGCGGACCAGGTGACGCTGAGCGGCGTCGGTGCGGTTCCGCTGAACGGCTCGCAGACGGTGAGCCCGACCGGCAACACCACCTACACGCTGACGGCCAGCAACGCCAATGGCAGTATCAGTTGTCCGCTGACCGTGCAGGTGACCGACGGCGAAGTGCCGCGGATCCTGCGGTTCATCGCCAACCCGATGCAGATTCTGGCGGGCACGTCCGCCACGCTGCTCTGGCAGGTGGACAACGCTGACGAAGTCACGATCACCGGTCTCGGAGCGGTGGACGATAAAGCTGGCACGGTGGAAGTTTCTCCGGCGCAAACGACGGCTTACACGTTAGTGGCGAAGAACCGCTTCGGCGAAGTCACGGCCAACGTGGTGGTGACCGTGGTGCAGCCGGCCAAGGTGACCAGCTTCACGGCGACGCCGACGCAACTGGCGGGCGCCGGCGACGCGTTCGTGCTGAGCTGGGAGACCGAGAACGCGACGAATGTTTACATCAACGGTCTCGGTTCCCGGCCCCCGAGCGGCTCGGTGACGCTGCGGATCAACGAGACGACCACGTATAACATCGTGGCGTCGAACCAGTTCACGCAGGACACCGCGGCGGTGACGGTTACCGTGGGTGGGACGCCTTAACGGGTGGCCTTCATCATCGAGCCCGGGGATTGACACTCCGAGCGGCGGGGCGGGCCACGCGCCTCGTCCCGCTGCTTACCCGTCTTTGGTGAGAATGAGCAGGGGGGGCCGGTGGAAATGCCGGTACAGGCATAGCCAGCCCCAACCGAAGAGATTTCCCCGCCTCCTTTTCCACAGCCTAATCTACTGATTCCACGCAAGTTCAGTTGAAATTGGCTTCGAATCGCAACTTTTTATTTTCGCCGGGAGTGCGCGGGATCGAGAATGGTGATTGCAGCCCGCCCCGGGGCACCGGCGTGCAAGGGCAGCGATTGCCGCTTTCGTGTGGAATTGTCAAAGACCGAGAGGCGTCCGGCCGTTACCGGCGCCGCTTCCGTTATAGCATGGGGAAACCCCAGAGGGACCCGGTGGAGGCTTGCAATTGATTGAATAAACGAGGGTTGCTGGAGGGAAAGGAGCCGGGAAGGCAGGAAAGCGACCCACCCGGGGATGGGGACTTTGTCCTCTGGTGAGGTGGTAGTCCATGGGGCCGGGTTGTGTTTGCAGCGCGGGCCGCACACTTTCGGGCGGCTCGCTTCAGGAGAGGCGGGCCTTGACCTTTTCGCTGAGCGCCTTGCCGTCGATGCGCTTGCCGGCCAGTTTCTGTTTGGCGAGTTTCATGACCTGGCCCATCTGCTTCATCGAGAGGGCCCCGGTTTCCGAGATGGCCGCTTCGACGGCGTCCCTCATCTCCTCCTCGGTAGCCGGCGCGGGCAGGAAGGAGTCGATCAACTCGAGTTCAGCTTCTTCCTTGGCCGCCAGTTCCTGGCGGCCGCCCTGGCGGTACATGGCGATGGCATCCAGCCGCTGCTTCCGCAAGCTGTTCAGCACCCGGTTCTCAGCGGCTTCGTCGAGCGGGCCGGCGGCGTCGATCTCCTGCTTCTTGAGGGCCGCCTTGATCATCCGGAGAGCGCTGAGGCGGGCGCTGTCCTTGGCCTTCATGGCGGCGATCATTTCTTTCTGAATCTTGTCGAGTAACGGCATCGTGTCTGCTATTCTAGATGGTTTAGACGAGCCATGCATATCCGAAAGACCAGACTCCTCACGCCCGGGCCCACGCCGTTGTACCCGCCCGCGCTTCACGCGATGATGGCGGCTGACATCCATCACCGCACCCAGGATTTCGTGAAAGTCTACAAGGCCGCCGTGAGCGACCTCAAGGAAGTGATGGGCACTTCCTATGACGTCATTCCGCTGGCTTGCTCCGGGACCGGCGCCATGGAGGCCTCCGTCTCCAACCTGTTCCGGAAGGGGGACCGGGTGATTGTGTGCTCGGCCGGCAAGTTCGGTGAACGCTGGGTCCAAATCACGAAGGCGTTTGGCCTGGATCCGGTGGTGCTGAGCGCGGAGTACGGGGAAGCGGTGCCGGCCGCGGCGGTCGTCGAGAAGCTGGCCGAGCCCGGCATCCGTGGAGTGTTTCTGCAGGCCACGGAAACCTCGACCGGCATTGCTCACGATGTGGAAACCATCGGCAAGGCGGTGGCCGCCACCGACGCCATCGTGGTGCTGGATGCCATCACCGGGCTGGGCACCATGCCGCTCGACATCGAGGGCTGGGGGCTCGACGTGGTGATCGGGGGTTCGCAGAAGGCCTTCATGATTCCGCCGGGGCTGGCTTTCCTTTCCGTCAGCCCGAAGGCCTGGAAGCACGAGGAAAGCTCGGACCTGCCGCATTACTATTTCAGTTTGCGGAAGGAGGCCGCCAACGCGGCGAACGGGCAGTCGAACTGGACGCCGTCGACGGCGCTGCTGTTGTCGCTCAGTGCGGCTCTCCAATACATCAAGAGCATCGGGATGGCGAAGCTGATCGCGAACGCTCAACTGCTGGCCCGGGCGACGCGGGCGGCGGTGACCGAGCTTGGCCTGGAGCCGTTCGCGGCGAACAACCCGGGTTCGGCGGTGACGGCGGTGCGTGCGCCGGAGGGTATGGATTCCGGCGTCATCGTGAAAGGATTCCGCGACCGTTTCGGGTCGATCATCGCCAATGGCCAGGGCACGATGAAGGGCAAGATCTTCCGGATCGCGCACCTGGGCTACTTTGATTTCCCCGACCTGTTCGCGGTGATCGCCGAGCTGGAACTGATCCTGGCCGCCGAGGGCATCCCGGTGACATACGGCGCCGGAGTGGCCGCGGTCCAGAAGATCTATGCCGAGGCGGCGATGGGGAACTGAGACCGAATCGTCCCGCGGGAAGGCAGGTGCTCCATGAAGATACTCGTTGCTGACAAGCTGGCTCCAGCCGCCCTTGAACTGTTGGAGTCGCAACCGGATTGCGAAGTGATTCTCTCGGACCCGAAGGGATTCCACGCCCGCCTGGGCGAGGCCGAGGGTCTGCTTGTGCGCAGCGCGGCGAAGGTGCCGCGGGAAGTGATCGAGCAGGCGCCGAATCTGCGAGCCATCGGGCGGGCCGGAATCGGCGTGGACAACATCGACCTGGAGGCGGCGACCGAGGCCGGGATTCTGGTGATGAACACGCCGGGCGGCAATGCCGTTGCGGTGGCCGAACACACGCTGGCCCTGATGCTGTCGCTGGCGCGTTCGGTGCCGCAAGCCAGCGCTTCGACCAAGAGCGGCAAGTGGGAGAAGAAGAAATTTCTCGGCACGGAGCTGCGCGGCAAGACGCTCGGGGTGATCGGGCTGGGCAGCA
>CAZXVW010000060.1:0-20504 GCA_964644025.1 uncultured Solibacteraceae bacterium
CCGGTGATGAGACCCGAGCAGGAGCTGGCGTTAGGGTCAGGCGAGACCCGAACAGTGGTCTTTGACTTGGAGGCGGACCATCCACCCCACCAGGGGTGGATCTATGAGGTGGCGCTGGAGCTCCGCTGGAGGGTTGCCGGCCAGATGCTGGAGCGGGCGCTTACCAGCGGGACTTACCGGCTCGGGTGGCCGGGGCTGCCGCATTGGTCCGAGCCGGGGGCCTCCGGCGGGCCGGCGAGTGCGCCGGTTGTCGATCCCGTGACCGTGGCGGGCCGGTAGAGTTACTCCCGGAAGGTGACGTCCTGGCCCTCGCGGACCACCGAATGCTTCCGGAACTCGGGCCGCTTTTCGGGGAAGTCGGTCCGGAAATGTCCTCCGCGGCTTTCCTCGCGGGCCAACGCGCAGCGGGCGATGAGCGAAGCAACAATGTGAATGCTGCGAAGCTCGTACAGGGAACGGCGCGGCTCCAGCCCCGGGACCGGCGACTTGGTGCCGAGGAGCTTGATGGCTTCGGCTAACTGTGGTCCGGACCGCAGGATGCCGCAGTTGCGCCAGGCGATGGCCCGTACCTCCTCGGCCGTGATTCGCGGAAAACGGGGCTCGGCTGGAGGTTCCGGTTCCAGGATGCGCGCGCCGGCCCATTCCTTCATCGCGATGGCGGCGCGGGCGCCGAAGACGACACCCTCGAGAAGGGAATTACTGGCGAGGCGGTTGGCTCCGTGGACGCCCGTGCAAGCAACCTCTCCAGCGGCGAAAAGCCGCGGCAGATTGGTTCGTCCGTGCAAATCGGTTCGCACGCCGCCCATCGCGTAGTGGGCGGCCGGGTGGACGGGGGCCGGCTGGCGGGTGAGGTCGACGCCATGGCGGAGACAGGTTTCGCAAATCCGCGGGAAACGGCGGCGGACGAAGGCGGCGTCGAGGTGGGTAAGATCCAGGAACATGTGCGGCGAGCCTTCCCGCTGCATCTCCCGGACGATGGCCCGGGAAACCACGTCCCGGGGCGCCAGCTCCTTCATCTGGTGGTAGCGTTCCATGAACCGCTCGCCGGCCGCATTGCGCAGATAGGCGCCCTCGCCGCGCAGGGCTTCGGAAAGCAAGAAACGCGGAGCGCCCTCAACATGCAACGCGGTGGGGTGAAACTGCACGAATTCGATGTCGCTGATCTCGGCCCCGGCCTTGTACGCCGTCGCCACTCCGTCGCCGGTGGCCACGTCCGGGTTGGTGGTGTTGGTGAAAACGTGTCCCAGGCCGCCGGTGGCCAGCAACGTGGCCCGGGCCTGAATGGCGAACGAGCGCCGCTGTTTCTCGTCACAAACCATCGCCCCGGCCACGGCGCCCTCGCTCAGGAGCAGATCCGTGATGGCCGAGAAGCTCCGAAACGAAATCTCGGGAATCGAGGCGGCTTTCTGACGCAGCGCCCGGGCGATCTCTCTGCCGGTCGAGTCGCCGTGGGCGTGCAGAACGCGCCGCCGGCTGTGGGCCGCCTCCCGCGTAAAGGCCAGGCGCGAGTCTTCTTTGTCAAACTCGGCACCCCAGTCAATCAGTTGCTGAATCGCTCCGGGGCCTTCTTCGACCAGGGTGCGAACAGCCTGCTCGTCGCACAGACCATCACCGGCGGCGATGGTGTCTTGCTCGTGCAGCGCGACTTCATCATCGTCGCTCAAGGCGACCGCCACACCGCCCTGGGCATAATGGGACGAGGACTCCTCCAGGGCGTCCTTGGCCACGACAAGCACGCTACCAGCCTCAGCGAGGTCAATGGCCGCGCGCATTCCCGCGACGCCAGCTCCCACCACCAGGAAATCCGTCTGTATGTGATCCGTCTGTTGAGGCGTAACTCAACCATGTTACAACGTTTGTATGCCCAGCTTCGAAGTCAGCACCCGCCAGCGCCACTATCCGGCCGTGGTCGAGCGCGGCGCGCTGGCGAGGGTGGCGGCACACATTCCCCCGGCGGCGGGCAAGGTGTTTGTCATCACCACCGCAGATGTGTGGATGCTTCACGGGGACAAGCTCGCAGCGGCGCTCAGCGGCCGTGAGCATGACGTCCTGTTCTTTCCCGGGGGAGAGGAACGCAAGCGCCTTTCGGAGGTCGAGCGGCTCGCCGAACAAATGGTGGCGGCCGGCGGGGACCGCTCGAGCGTGGTCGTCGCCTTCGGAGGCGGCATTGTCAACGACGTCGGCGGCTTCGTGGCCGCCACCTTCATGCGCGGCGTTCCGGTCATTCAGGTGCCGACCACCCTGCTGGCCCAGGTGGACGCGGGCGTAGGCGGAAAGACAGGCGTGAATCTCGCTTCCGGCAAGAACCTGGTGGGCGCTTTCCACCAGCCGCTGGCCGCGTTGATCGATCCCGAGGTCCTGGAAACCTTGCCGGAGCGCGAATACCGCGCGGGTTTGTATGAAGTTCTGAAGACCGGAGTGATCCGGAGCGAACGGCTCTTCCGCTTGATGGCGGAACAGCCGGAAAAGGTGCGCGCGCGGGACCCCGAAGCGGTTCTGCAGATGGTCACGCAGTCGGTGGCCGTCAAGGCTGAGGTCGTCAGCGCCGATGAACGCGAAGCGGACTTGCGGCGAATCCTCAACTTCGGCCACACGCTGGGACACGCCCTGGAAGCCGAGACCGGCTACGCACGGTTTCTGCACGGGGAAGCCGTCGCGTTCGGGATGCGAGCAGCGACGCACCTGGCCGTGATGAGAGGAGATCTGGGCTCCGGGGAGGGCCGGCGGATTCTTCAAGCAGTCGACCTCTATGGACCAATTCCGCCCGTGGAGGGGATCGAGGCGGCCAACCTGGTCCTCCGGCTCGGCAGGGATAAGAAGACGATCCGGGGAACCGTCCACTTTGTGCTGCCCGTGAGGATCGGGGAGGTCAAAGTGGTCTCCGGAGTGGATGAGCGTCTCATTTTGAAGGCCGCTCAAACGGCGCTGGACGAGCTGGCGGGGAAATGAACCGCGGCGCCTTGCCTGCCGGCACGGCCGGGGAAGACCAGGCGGCCCGCCGCGTGCGCGAGATGTTCGGGCGCGTGGCCCGCCGCTACGACCTGCTGAACCACCTGCTCTCTTTCCACGCGGATCGCTACTGGCGCGCCCGCACCGTGCGCCGCCTGCGCGGTGCGCTGGAGAAACCAGGCGTACGAGTGCTCGATATTTGCTGCGGGAGCGGGGATCTGTCGCTGGCGCTGGCGCGCCGTTGCCGGGGCCGCGTATTCGGATGCGACTTTTCCCGCCCGATGCTCGTGGAGGCGCAGCGCAAGATCCGGCGGGGGAACGCCGTGGCAGCCCTGCTGGAAGCCGACGCGCTGCGGTTGCCGTTCCCGGATCACTGCATAGATGTGATCACGGCTGCCTTTGGGTTCCGCAATCTCGTCAATTACGGCGCCGGGTTGGCCGAAATGCTGCGGGTGCTGCGGCCGGGAGGGATGGCGGCCATCCTGGAATTTTCCCGGCCGCCAAACCGGTGGTTTCGAGCCGCCTATGATTTCTATTCGCGGAACTTGCTGCCCTTCATCGGCGGCCGGCTCTCGGGTTCCCGGGAAGCCTACGCCTATTTGCCGGATTCGGTGCGGAAGTTTCCCGATGCCGGAGAACTGGAGTGGTGGATGCGGGACGCCGGCTTTCGTGACGTGGAGTTTCTGAGAATGACGGGCGGCATCGTGGCGCTCCACGTCGGCAAAGCGGCAAGCTGAGCACCGCGGCGGTTCCCGCCTTACTCAACGATCGCCTTCTCGATGGCTTGTTCGAGCTCCTCCCTGGTAAGGCTGGTGCTGATGAACAGTTCCTGCCGGGCCCCGGCGGAAAAGGCGATGGCCTTCCAGCCGTTGGTGGTCGGGACCGTCACACGAACTTTGACCGGCCCGCGCGCTTTGCGCACCTGGCGGATCACGCCGGGAATCACCGAGCGGACCTTCGCCTCTTGCGCCAGCAGCCGCTCGAGGAATTCCCGCACGCCCGGAATGATGCTGTGTTCCACCTTCAGCTTCCCTCTGGCGGTCCTGAGTTTCAATGGCTGGCTCCCTTTCAGAAAGATGCAGCGCAGGCACTCCTGCCCGCGCCCGGCAGCCTCAGGCGAGCTTCCATCCCTGCCCGCCGCGCAACGGAACGAACCGGCAGCGCGCCGCGGTCTTCGACGAGCTTTTCCCCTTCGATTTCGTAACTACCAGCAGTTCCTGCTCGTCGAGCTCGCCCACTGGAATCACCATCCGGCCACCGTCCTTCAACTGTTCAAGCAAGGCCTCCGGGACATCAGGGGCGGCGGCGGCCACCGAGATGGCGTCGTAAGGCGCCAGGGGGGAGTAGCCCAGCGAGCCGTCGCCGGTGATGACGCGGACCTTGCCGGCGAATCCTGCCTCCTCGAGGTTGCGGCGCGCCTGCTCCGCCAGCTCCCGCACGATTTCCACCGAAATCACTTCCCGGGCAAGGCTGGCCAGCACGGCGGCGTGATAGCCGCAGCCGGTGCCGACTTCCAGCACGGTTTCATCCCCGGTCAGCTTGAGCAACTGCGCCATCAGCGCCGTCATGTAAGGCTGGGAGATGGTCTGGCCGTAGCCGATCGAGACCGGCTCGTCCACGTAAGCCCACTCGCGCTCGCTTTCCGGGACGAAAATCTCGCGGGGGATGCTTCCCATCGCTTCCAGCACGCGGGCGTCGTGGATGCCGCGGCGCTTGAGCTGGTTTTCGACCATGTACCAGCGTTGCGCCTCCCAGCCGGTTTTCGTTCCGGTCACCAATCCTCATTGTGCTACAGGAAGAGGCCGGCAGGGACGAAGCAAAGGCAGCTCATCCGCTGGCCACGGGTCTATTGGTCGAGTCCCGGCGGGCCGATGGCTCGCGAACCGGCAGCCGGTGCGGCTTTAGCCGAGCTTCGGCGGCAACTCCTCCATCGGTCCCATCCACTGGAGTTCCCGCTCGATGTCCCGGTGCAAGACGTACTTCTTCTTCACCTGGTCCAGTTCGGCCCCGACGATGTTGATCTTGGCGAGATCGTACTGGCCGAGGCCAACCTGGTGGCAGAAATTCAAGTACCCGAGCCAGGCCGGATTGATCCCCATTGCCTCCACCGCCACGCGGTCCGCCGCGATGTAGTCGGCCGAAGCAATGGCGAGTTTCGACTCCACGGGCGTGCCGGAAGAGGGGCCATTGCCCTCCATGCCTTCGAAGCCGTCGATGACCGTGGCGCCCCAGAACGGCCGCAATTTCTGGGCCGTGAGCATGATGTCGTAATGGGTCTGCCGGACACCGCCGTGGTAGTTCCGCTTGTCGTTCCACCGCTTGGTCTCTTTCGGCCCCGAGCGCAGCGGCGCGCCGAGGGCCATGTTCTTCACCGACAGCGTCGCCACTACGGTGTTGTGTGTCTTCATCAGCGCTGAGCAGATGATGAAGGCATCCGGGTCCAGCAGCCGTTTCGCCAGCCGCGTGGCCACCGGATGAAGGTCCCCGTCCAGCAAGTAGATCACCTCGTAAAGCCCCTCCTCATTCAGGTCCACCAATCGCACGTTGAGGCTTTTGTACTCGCCCGGCAGGCGGGTATAGTAGAACGCCTCAAACGCATCCCAGGTATTGCCCGCCGAGGACTCGGCAATCACCACCTGCTTATGGTACGGCTCAAGGAAGTCCAGAATGCCGCGAAGCGCGTCAGCGTGGGTGGTGGCCAGCGGAGTTCGTGTCGAGACGTCGTTCGGCTTGATAATGACGTAGCCCTTCCGGCGCAAGGCGGGAGCAATCTGCTTCTCGATTGCTTTCAGCGAATCATAGACGTTCTTGCGGCGGTCCTCGCCGTGAATCAGTGCGACCGTCGCGCGGCGGTCATAGGGAGGAATAGGGGCCTGGGCGTGACCGAGTCGCGCGGCAACCCCGGCGCCGGCGGCAAGACGAAACAGGTTTCTTCGGGTGAGTCCGGTCATCGAGAATAACCTCCCAGTAATGGTGAAGCCAGCGCCCCTTCTTTGCCCGCCAGCGGGCGGATCTGGAACGAAAGCCTCTCAAACTCGATTATACTGTGGGCAATAGGAGGTCACATGGAATCCAGTTCCTCTCGTCGTCGTTTTCTCACTGCGGGGCTGGCGCTACCCGCGGCCGGCCTGGCCGCCGGCCGCCGTCAATTCCCCGCCGTGCAACCGCCCCTGCAACTGGCAGCAGACAAGGCCCCGGAACTGCGTTACCGGGTGCTCGGAAGCACCGGCTTGAAGGTCACCGCCGTCGGTATGGGCTGTATGATCACGTCCGACCCGATCGTCATTGAACGGGCGGCGGACATCGGCATCAACTACTTCGACACGGCGCGCAGCTACCAGGGCGGCAACAATGAACGCATGGTGGGCGCCGCATTGAAGTCGAGGCGGAAGGATATCGTCCTTTCCACCAAAACCCACGCGCGATCCAAGTCTCGGGCTTTGGAGGACCTGAATACCAGCCTCAAGGAACTGGGAACGGATTACCTCGATATCTGGTTCCTCCATGGTAAGAGCCGTCCGGAGCAGATTACCGATGAACTGCTCGAGGCCCTCCAGGCAGCCAAGAAGGAGGGCAAGACCCGGTTTTGCGGTTTCAGTACGCACCGCAACCAGAAAGAACTTCTGCGGGCGATGGCCGGCAATCCCGAAATCGACGTCATCCTCACCGCCTACAACTTCACCATGGACGACGATTTGACCAAGGCGATCGAGTTCGCGCGGAAAGCCGGCAAGGGCGTGATCGCCATGAAAGTCATGGCCGGGGGATTTCGAAGAATCCGCCCCGGCAACCCACTGTATGACAAGCTTCACCAAGAGGGGACCATGGTGGCGGCGCTCAAGTGGGTGTTGAGCCATCAAAGCATTGATACGACGATCCCCAGCATCACGGACCTGGAACAGCTCGACGAAAACGTGCGCGCCATGTCGGGGGAATTCACTGAGCAGGACCGCAAACTGCTGGCCCGGCAACTGGACTACATCCGTCCGCTCTACTGCCGGATGTGCGGCGCCTGCGAGGGCCAGTGCCCGAAGGGGGTGCCGGTTTCCGACATCTTGCGGCACCTCTCATACGCGGAGGGTTACGGACAGTTCCAACTGGGGCGCGAGAGTTTCCTGGCGCTGCCGCGCCAGGTGCGGGAGGTCCGCTGCGCCGATTGCGAGGAATGCGTTGTCGAGTGCCCGAACGGCGTCCGGGTGGCCGAGCGTCTCACCCGCGCCCAGGAGCTGTTTGCATGAGAGCGGCGTGCGCTGCCTTTACGGTTTCCCTCGCCCTGGCCGCCGCAGGCGCCGCGGCTCCACCCGCGGCTGACTGCACGGCTGTGCCGGGATGGTCGCAAAAGGGCGGCGTCCGCCACTTCGTCCCGGACAACCTGTTCGATTACATGGACGGCAACGCTGAAGGTTACCTCCTGTACGAGTTCCGGAACCTGACGGGCGTCACCTGCCAGTCCGGGGAAGCCTCGATTGTCATCGACATCTCTGAGATGTCGACGCCGGAGATGGCCTACGGCATCTTCTCCGCCAACCGCCATCCGCGGTTCCCGGTGCAGGAGATCGGCACGGCCGGGCAGATCATGCCGCGCCGGGCCACGTTCGCCAAGGGGAACTATTACGTGGAACTCGCGGCCAATGGCGGCGAGGATTTCACGGCAGCGCTGACCGCTTTCGTCCAGGATCTGGTGACACGGGTCCCCGGCGCCACCGAGCGTCCGGCCATCCTCGGCTGGTTTCCCAAAGAGGGTCTGGAAGCCGGTTCCGTGCGTCTGGTGCCGCAAAGCGTGCTCGGCCTGCGGATGCTCAAGCGCGGCTACATCGCCCGGTATGATTACGGGCGGGCTTTTATCGTCACTGAGGATTCTCCGGAAGCGGCGGCGGCGGTGCTGGAGAAGTTCAAGGAGCGGTTGGGCGAGACCGAAGCCGCCGAGGTAGCCGACGGCGCCGTCACCGGAAAAGACCGCTACCTCGGCCGGATGTGCGTGGCGCGCAAGGGCCGTTACGTGCTCGGTTTCGCCAGCCTGAAGGAGGGCGAGGACGGGGTTGCCCGGGCCCGCGCACTGGCCGCTAGCATCCCCTGAACCGCCGCCATCGCGCAAGGCGCGCCGGGCGGAAGCTCAGCGTCCGGCTCCGGGCAGTTCAGCGCGGCTTGCTTCACCGGGCCCGTCCGTCTGAATTCGATTTCCGGGCTTCCACCCATCCAGGGATATCTTCCGGAAAATAAGAGGTTTACCCTAGAGACTCGGCCGGCCCTACTGAGTAGGATGCGGGTATGGGGGCTTTCACCGCGCTGCTGTCGATTGCCCTGGCCACGCATGCGGTCAGCATCGACGGCTATCCCCTGCGCAAAGGCTGTGATGCGGGGGAGCCGGTCATCGCGCGCCTGCACAAGGGTGACCCCGCGGAGATTCGCTTCGCCGTCGCCGGCGCCGGTGCGGGCTGCTATAAGATATCGGTCCGCTCCGGCGGCCGGACGCTCGAGGGTTACGTCTCCGAAGATGCGATCACCGGCGTGGATGAGTTTGAACAGGCGCGGCGCAATGCTCCCGCCACGGTTTTGCTGTCCGCCTCCGGCGCGGGGGCCGCGGCGACCCGAAAAGATACGGCCGGTGGTTCGAATCAGGATGCGGGCGCCAGGGCCGCGCGTCTGCTCGAAGCCAACCGCCCGCAGGAGGCCCTGGAAACGCTCGAACCGGTGTTGCGTTCCGGACGCCGCGATCCCGGTTTGCTCTCCCTGGCTGGTTACGCCGCTTACCGGGGCGACGACGTGCGCCGGGCAATGGAATACTGGAAACAGTCCCTGGCGCTGCAGCCCAACCCGATCGTCGAACGCCTCTACCGGAAAGCGGAACAGGAAGCCCGCGAGGACAAGAGCGGAGAAAAGCTGGTCGGCACGCGATTCCTTCTCCGCTACAACCGCCGGCAGATGAGCCGGGCAACGGCTCATCAAGTTCTCGATACGCTCGAACGCGAGTTCTCCCGCATCTCGGCGCAGCTTGGCTGCCGGGTGGATGAGCGGATCGTCGCAATTGTTCAGAGCCCCGAAGAATACCGGCGGACGACCGACGCGGCCGAATGGAGCGGCGGGCAGTACACGGGCCGGATTCGCGTCGCGGCTCTCGATCAGAGCCGGCTCGGAGAGCAGACCCGGGAGGCTTTGGCTCACGAGATCGTGCATGCGTGCCTGGCCGGCCTGGGGGATTTCCCGGTCTGGCTGCATGAAGGGCTCGCGCAAAAGCTCTCCGGCCGGACGTTGACCGCGGGGGAATGGGCGCGGGTGAAGCAACTCGCCCGCTCAGGCAAGTTGCCGCGGCTGGAAAACCTGACCCAGACCTGGTCCCGCATGAGCACGTTCCACGCCGCGATCGCCTACGAGACGGCGCTGGCCGCAGTCGAGCTGTTCGACCAGAACTACGCCGGTCTCGGCGTCCGGAATCTGTTACGCAATCCGCACCTGTTGCCGCAGATTACGGCCGACCTGGATCGCCGGTTGCGCGAGTAGTCGCGGCCACGAACCTGTCTTCGATGGAGGAAACCAGCGCTGGCATCAAGCCAGCCGGTTCCAGCCAGCACCGCCGCGGCGTCGGTGGGCAGTCGTAGCTTTCCGATAGAATAGCGGCCGTGGAGGGTGATCATGCGAAGGGCTGACGTTTATCATTTGCTGCTGCTCCCGGCCATTCTCTTCATTGCCGCCGGGTTTGGGCGGGGTCAGGAGCGGCCGAATTTCGTCCTTATCTTCTGCGACGATCTCGGTTACGGAGATGTGGGCGTTTATGGCTCGCCGAACATACGGACCCCGAACATCGACCGGATGGCGTGGGAGGGGCTCAAGTTCACGAGCTTTTACGCGCAGATCGTCTGCGGGCCCTCACGGGCGGCGCTGATGACCGGCTGTTACCCGCCACGCGTGAGCATGGCGTTCAATGAGCTGCCGAAGTTCGAAACCGGGATCAACCCCAACGAGGTCACGATCGCCGAGCTGCTGAAGACGCAGGGGTATGCCACGGCGATCTTCGGCAAGTGGCATTTGGGCGACCGCCCGGAATTTCTGCCGACCCGGCACGGGTTCGACTATTACTTCGGGATCCCGTACTCGAACGACATGTGGCCGTTCCACCCGCGGATGCCGCTGGGACCTCACCCGGATCCCCGGTTGGTGGCCGCCCGGCGGCGGGCCCAGTTGACGGGATTTCCGGGGCAGGGTACCGATTTCCCCCCGGGTGAAGGTTTTCCCGACCCCCTCCCACTGATGGAAAACGAGGAGGTTATCGAGGTGAATCCGGATCAGAGCACGTTCACGGCGCGGTTCACCGATCACGCCTTGCGTTTCATCACCGAACACCGCAACCAGCCGTTCTTTGTCTACCTGGCGCATGTGATGCCCCATGTGCCGTTGTTTCCCGGAAAGAAATTCCAGGGAACTTCGCCGCGCGGGTTGTTCGGCGACGCGGTTGAAGAACTGGACTGGAGCGTCGGGCGGGTTCTGGCAAAGCTCAAAGAACTCGGCCTGGATGAGAAAACGCTGGTCGTGTTTACCTCCGACAACGGCCCGTGGCTCCAGTACGGCATCGACGGGGGCTCGGCCGGGCCGCTCGCCAAGGGCAAGGGAACCCCTTGGGAGGGCGGCATTCGCGTACCGGGCATTTTCCGCTGGCCGGGCAAGATCCCCCCGCACCGGGTCACCACCGAGCTTGCCACCACTATGGATCTGCTGCCGACCTTTGCGAAGCTGGCCGGCACGCACGCGCCGACGGACCGCGTGATCGACGGCCATGATATCTGGCCGCTGCTCGCGGGCGAACCCGGGGCCCGGAGTCCTTATGACGCCTTCTACTATTACGGCGCGGACCTGTTCGGCAAGCCCGGCGCCAAAGGCCCGAGTCCCACGGCCATGATCCCGAAGCTCCAGGCTGTCCGTAAGGGAAACTGGAAGCTGCACCTGGACGAGAAGACGCTCCGCGGCACGGCGCTGTACAACCTGGGCAATGACGTCGGTGAGCGCAAGAATGTGCTGGAGCGGCGCCCGGACATCGCCCGGCAACTCGAGGAGGCGGCGCGGCGGTTCAACGAGAACCTGAAGCGTGACATCCGGCCGCTTGGGCGCGTCAAGGGCCGATAGAGGGGCGGCCGCCAGCTCTCTGCCGGCAAACGGCGGCGGGATGCTACGATGGGAAATCTGAGGTCCCGGCCTCAGCGACCCGGCGACCGGCGGCCACCCGGCGGACGAAGCGAAGGTCACGGGGCGATTTTCGGCGACAACAAGGAGACAGCATTGCAAGCGGAGATTGGTGTAATCGGCGGCAGCGGGCTTTATTCGATGCCCGGGTTCGAAGCGCAACAGGAGGTAACCCTGGAAACCCCCTGGGGCGCGCCGTCTGACGCTTATATCGTTGGACGGCTCGCCGGCCGGCAAGTGGCGTTCTTGGCCCGGCATGGGCGCGGGCACCGCATCTCGCCATCGGAGCTGAACTTCCGGGCGAACATCCACGGAATGAAGCAGCTTGGCGTGGAGCGGATCATCTCGCTGAGCGCCGTGGGCTCGCTGAAGGAAGAGCACCGGCCGCTGGACTTCGTCATCCCGGACCAGTTTTTCGACCGCACCCGGGGGCGCGAATCCACCTTTTTCGGCGACGGCCTGGTGGCCCACATCAGCTTCGCTCACCCGGTCTGCCCGCAGTTGAGCGAGGTGGTAGCCGCAGCCTGCCGGCGCGAGGGCGTGCGGGTGAAAGCGGGCGGCACCTACCTCTGCATGGAAGGTCCTGCTTTCTCGACGGTGGCCGAATCCAACGTGTACCGCGCCTGGGGAATGGACGTTATCGGGATGACGAACCTCCAGGAGGCCAAACTGGCCCGGGAGGCCGAGATCTGCTACGTCACCGTCGCCATGGTGACCGACTACGACTGCTGGCATCCGGACCACGACGCCGTCACCGTCAGCGATATCATCTCGCACTTGCAGCAAAATGCGGCGAACGCGGCCCGGGTGGTGGCTGCGGCCGTGGCAATGATGCCCGCCGAACGGTCTTGCCAATGCGGCTCGGCGCTGGCGCACGCCTTGATCACCGACAGGAACGCCGTGCCGGCGGCGACGTATAAGAAACTGGAGTTGCTCATTGGCAAGTACTTCCATCCGTGAAGCCGCGGCCGAGATCCTCGCCTGCTGTCTCGGCGGCGAACCGGTTTCCGACGAGTTGCTCGAGCGGGTGCTGGGCCCGGCGACCGGCGCCGATGCGGGCGCCGCCGCAGAAGCCAGCCGGGCGCTGTTTCGCGATGTCGCGGAAGCTTTGGCCGACCGGTTCGAGCCGGCGCTCTGCAACACTTATGCGGACCTGTTTTCCCGGGTGATCGCCTTCTGTGAGCCGGCGTTTCGCGCGGACGAGTTGCTTTCCCGCTACGACCGGATTCGCACGCCAAAGCGGTTTCAGGGAGACGGGCGTGTGGTCCGGGAGGTGTTCGTTCTTTCCCGGGTGACCTTGGGCGCCGACGTGGCCATTACCAGCATCATCCTGGATGCCGCGAAGAAGAGGTTTCCCGGGGCGGAAATTTATTTCGCCGGCAGCCGGAAAGCGTGGGAGCTTTTTGCGGGGGATGCCCGCATCCAGCACGTGGAAGCCGGCTACCGCCGCGGCGGCCCGCTCCGGGAATGCCTGGCTGTCGGTCTGGGTCTCCGGGGACTGCTCAGCCGGCCGGGAGCGATCGTGATTGATCCGGACTCGCGGCTCACGCAACTCGGGCTGCTGCCGGTTTGCCCGGAACAGAGTTACTACTTTTTCGAGAGCCGCGCCTACGGCGGCGACGGAATCGACTCGCTGTCCCGGCTCACCAAGCGCTGGGTGGCCGAGACCTTTGGCGTGGTGGACGCTCTGCCGTACATCGCGCCCGCCGGGGCTGTACCGGGCCCGGACGGGGCTGAGATCACAGTCAGCTTCGGCGTCGGTGAAAACCCGCGGAAGCGGATCGCCGGCCCGTTCGAGGCGGAATTGCTTCGCGAACTGCTGGAGCGCGGACTCCGGGTCGTGGTGGACAAGGGGGCCGGGGGCGAGGAGGCCGAGCGCGTCGAGCGCGCCATCGGGCAACTCGGAAGCAAGGCCGGCCGAATCGAGACCTGGGACGGCGCTTTTGCGCCTTTCGCGGCCCGGATCGCTCGCAGCCGGTTGTACGTCGGCTATGATTCGGCGGGCCAGCACGTGGCGGCGGCGGCCAAGGTGCCGCTGGTCTCGGTTTTCGCGGGGTTCCCCTCGCCACGGTTTCTCGCCCGGTGGCGGCCGGAAGCGCCCTCACCGGTGGCGGTGATTCGCGCCGAGGCCGGCAGCACGCCGGAGGCAATCTTAAAACGCACGGTCAACTCTATCGACCGCCTATTGAAGATTCCCTGCTGAGCATGGAGCCGGGGGTGGCGGGTCCAGACGGCAGTGCCGCTCGCACGTCATCCGGCGGTCAACGTCTGGCCTGGGCCGAAGCAGGCAGGATCGTTGTACACTAGATGTTTTCACACTGCGTCTTTCCGGCGCGGGTCTGTGTCCGGAGCGCGGTGTGCGCCGGAAGACTGAGATCCCAGGGGTGGCGCGGATAGGAGATCCTGGCGATCTCCTCGCGGCGTTGGCCCCGGAGCGGGAGCCTGGCTGTGAACCCGGATGGAACCGGCCCCGCGCCGAGGCCGGCCCGTATCCCGCGGGAGGCTGATGATATGTTCTGGAATCGTTTGCGCGTAGTGGCGGTTTTCCTGCTGGCAACGGCGGTTTCGCTGACCGCCACGGTCCCCGCCGTGGCCGCGCTGAAACGGCCCGCTGCGCCGGGGGAGCCGGCGGCGGCCAGGGCCCGGATCGAGGCGGCGCAACGGATTCTCAACCAGTTGCCCATCCGCTTTGAAGTGAATGAAGGCCAGGTGGACCCCTGCGTGAAATACTACGCCCGGGGCCCGGAACAGATCCTGTACCTGACGCCGGCCGGTGCGGTGCTGTCGCTGCCGTCCGGGACCTTGAGCATGAGGCTGGCCAGCAGCAATCCCCGCCCCGCGATCGAGGGCCTCGATCTGCTGCCCTCGTGGAGCAGCTACCTGATCGGAAACCGTCCCGAGCGATGGCAGCCGCACGTTCGTCATTACCGCCGGGTACGTTATCGGGGGGTGTACCCCGGGATCGATTTGATCTATTACGGCAAAGGCCGGCAACTGGAACACGACTTCGTCGTGGCGCCCGGCGGCGATCCGTCTGGCATCCGGATGCGGTTCGAAGGCGCCGGCCGGATAAGCCTAGGCGCCGATGGTTCCCTGACGCTGGATGTGGGCGGCAGCGAGGTCCGCTTCAGCCGCCCCGTGGCGTACCAGGTGTCCGGCGGGAATAGCTCGCCGGAGCGGGAACCGGTCGCCAGCGCTTACGTTCGCCTGGGAGAGCGGGAAGTCGGTTTCACGGTGGGTGCCTATGATCCGCGCCGGCCGCTCGTCATCGACCCCGTGCTCAGTTACTCTACTTACCTGGGCGGCAGCTATTACGACGAAGCCACCGCGGTGACGGTGGATTCGCAAGGCTACATCTGGGTGACCGGCAACACGGAAACCCAGGATTTCCCGACGCTGGGCAGGGGCCTGCAAGGCACCGGCGGCGGCGCGCGGAACGTCTTTCTCACCAAGCTGAACCCGTTCGCCACCACCGGAATCTCGCTGGTTTATTCCGGGTTCCTGGGTGGTCTCGGTGATGAGGAACCCTCGGCCATTGCGGTCGACGCCGCGGGAAACGTTTACCTGACCGGGACAACGAAATCGCGTGATTTCCCGGTCACCGACAGCGGCTTCAGAACGGAGTCCGGCAGCACGGATCAGAACGCCTTCGCCATGAAGATCAACGTGGATGTTCCCGACACGGCGCCGATTCTGTACGCCACTTACCTGGGCGGAGCCAAGGCCGAGCTGGCTTACGGCGCCACGGTGGACGCGGCGGGACGCATCTACGTCACCGGCGTCACTGAATCCGAGGATTTCCCCCTGACCGGCGACCCGGTGCAGCCTTCCGGCCGCGGAGGCTGGGACGCATTTCTCTCTATCGTCGACCCGTCGAAGTCGGGAGCCGATTCGCTGCCGTATTCCACTTACTTCGGAGGCAACTCCACCGATGTCGGCATCTCCGTCGTGCTGGGTGAGGGACAGGAAGTGTACTTCAGCGGCTACACCATGTCCACCGATTTTCCCGTCACCGGGCCTGCCTACCAGGGGCAACAGCGCGGCCTGGGCGACGTTTTCCTGACCCGGCTGGACCTTTCCAAATCCGGGCTCGCCGCGCTGACCTACTCTACCTACCTGGGCGGCTCGGATTTCGAGATGCCCTACGGGCTTGTCCGTGATCTCTCGGGTAAGTTCTACCTGGCCGGCTATACCTTGTCGGAAGATTTTCCGATCGTCGGGCCCGCCGTCCAGACCGCCAACGCGGGCAACGCGGACGCCTTCATCGCTGTCTTGGACCTTGCCATTCCAGGCATCGGATCGCTGACCTACTCCACCTACCTGGGCGGCAGCGACGCCGACGTGCCCTCGGGCGTGGCGGTGGATTCCACGGGCAGCGTGGTGCTGGCCGGCTACACGACGTCGGCGGACTTCCCGGTTCAGGGAGACCAGCTCCAGGCATCCTACAGCGGGCTCGTTGATGGTTTCTTCGCCCGGGTGGACCCGGCGAAACCCGGCCCCCAGGGACTCGTGTGCTCGTCGTATTTCGGCGGGGATCTCATGGACCTGCCCAACGCCTTCGCCGTAGATCCGCTGGACAATCTTTACCTGGTGGGCGTCACTCGATCCCTGGGACTCCCGGTGACCGGCAATGCATTTCAGAGCGGGCGTCCCGGCGCATTCAGCGCTTTCATCACCAAGCTGGGTCCTTGCGCTTCCGGCGGCACGGAGCTCACCGCCGCCCCGCCGCCCGGGGGTTCCCCGTCCGCGGCCGCCGCCTCGGCCCGGCGCGGCCCCGGGAATGGCGCCGTCCGGGCTACCGGCCGGCCCCGCGGACGCTAGCGGCCTTCCGGCCGCCGGGAGCGGCTGTCTCCCTTTCTCAGGCGATGCTTGCCTGCCGCTGATGGATCTCTTGCAGGCTCCAGACGCGGATAGGATCGCGCCGGCTGCTGGCGACGGCTTCGGCGGCCGCCCTGGCGGCGCTCATGGTGGTAATGCACGGGACGCGGTAGAAGACGGCCGTACGCCGGATGACGCGCTCGTCGCTGAAGGAATGGGCTCCCGCCGAGGTGTAGATGATGAGTTGCACGTCGCCGCCTTTGATCAAGTCCACGACGTTGGGCCGGCCCTCGTTCACCTTAAAGACGCGCTTGTGGGGCAGGCCGTCCGCCTGGAGCGCGGCGGCGGTTCCCCGCGTGGCCACCAGTTCAAAGCCGAACTCGGCCAACAGCCGGGCCACTTCGACGGCGCCGGGCTTGTGCCGGTCATTGACGCTGATGAAAATACGGCCCTTGGCGGGCAGGGGCGTCCCGGCGCTCAACTGGGCCTTGGCGAAGGCCTCGCCGAAGTTCTTGCCGACGCCCATCACCTCCCCGGTGGAACGCATCTCCGGTCCCAGGGCCGGGTCCACCCCGGGGAACTTGTGAAACGGGAAAACCGGTGACTTGACGAAGAACTGCGGCACCGGAAGCACGCCCGCGTGGAGCCCCCCGGTGAGCGCGGTCAGCTCCTTCAGTTTCTTGCCCAGCATCAGACCCACGGCCACTTTCGCCAGCGGGACGCCAGTGGCTTTGCTCACATAAGGCACCGTGCGCGAGGCGCGCGGGTTCACCTCCAGCACGTACACTTTGCCGTCCTTGAGCGCGTACTGCACGTTCATCAAGCCGACGACGTTAAGGGCGCGGGCCAGCCGCGTGGTGTAGTCGCGCACCGTAGCCAGGTCCTTCTCCCGGAGCGAAATGGCCGGCAGCACGCAGGAGGAGTCACCGGAGTGCACGCCGGCTTCCTCGATGTGCTCCATGATGCCGGCGATGAGAACATCCTCGCCGTCCGACAGCGCGTCAACGTCCACCTCGATCGCGTCCTCCAGGAAACGGTCGATCAGTACGGGCCGCTCCTGGGAAAACACCACCGCCTCGCGCATGTAGCGGGTGACGGTCTCCTCGTCGTAGGCGATCACCATGGCCCGGCCGCCGAGTACGTAGCTCGGGCGCACCAGCACCGGGTAGCCGATCCGCGCCGCCACCTTCGCGGCTTCCTCGATGCTGGTGGCCGTGCCGTTAGGGGGCGAGGGAATTTCGAGCTTGTCCAGGAGCCGGCCGAACAGCTTGCGGTCCTCGGCCAGGTCGATGTTCGCCGGGTCCGTGCCAATGATGGGAACTCCGGCCGCCTTCAGCGGCAGCGCGAGCGTGAGCGGCGTCTGTCCGCCGAACTGCACGATCACCCCGTCCGGCTTTTCCGTGTCATAAATGTTAAGCACTTCCTCGAGCGTGAGGGGCTCAAAGTACAACCGGTCGCTGGTGTCGTAATCGGTCGATACCGTCTCGGGGTTGCAGTTGACCATGATGGACTCGTAGCCGAACTCCTGCAACGCGTAAGAAGCGTGGCAGCAGGCGTAATCGAACTCGATACCCTGACCGATCCGGTTCGGGCCGCTGCCCAGGATCATGATCTTCTTCTTGCCGGACGGGTCGGCCTCGCACTCGAACTCGAAGCTGCTGTAAAGGTACGGGGTGAAGCTCTCGAACTCGGCCGCGCAGGTGTCCACGCGGTTGAAAACGGCGCGGATGCCCAGCTCCAGGCGGCGGGCGCGCACGGCCGCTTCATCGGTGTTCCAGAGCCGGGCCAGCCGCCGGTCGGAGAGGCCCGCCCGCTTGGCCAGGGAAAGCTCCTCGGCGCTGATGGTCTCGAGCGAGTGCCGGGCGAGTCCCGCTTCCTGCTCGACGGCCTCTTTCACCTGCGCGAGGAACCACGGGTCGATGCGGGTCATCTCGTGGATCTCGTCGAGACTGCGGCCACGCTCGAAGGCAAAGCGGATATATTTCAGCCGGTCCGGATTCGGCGTGATCAGCTTCTTCGGAATCAATTCCTCGTCGTACTCCTCCGCCTCGGGGGACTTGCCGGTTTCCAGGCTCCGCATCCCCTTGGCCAGAGCCTGTTTGAAAGTGCGCCCGATGGCCATCACCTCGCCCACCGATTTCATCTGGGTCCCCAGGATGGACTCGGCGCCCGGGAACTTTTCAAACTGCCAGCGCGGTATCTTGACCACGACGTAATCGAGCGTCGGTTCGAAGCAAGCCGGCGTCTTGCGGGTGATGTCGTTGGGGATTTCGTCGAGCCGGTAGCCCACGGCGAGCTTGGCCGCAATCTTCGCGATGGGGAAGCCGGTCGCCTTGGAAGCCAGCGCCGAGCTGCGCGAGACGCGGGGATTCATCTCGATGATCACCATGCGGCCCGTCTCGGGGTGAATCGCGAACTGAACATTGGAGCCGCCCGTATCGACGCCGATTTCCCGGAGGCAGGCCAGGGCGGCGTCGCGCATCATCTGGTATTCGCGATCGGTGAGCGTCTGCGCCGGAGCCACGGTAATGGAATCGCCGGTGTGGACGCCCATCGGGTCAAAGTTCTCGATCGAGCAAATGATGATGGCGTTATCGGCAAGATCCCGCATCACCTCGAGCTCGAATTCCTTCCAGCCGAGCACGCTCTCCTCGATGAGCACTTCGTGCACCGGGGAAAGCTCGAGTCCCTTTTCCAGGATCTCTTCAAGCTCTTCGAGGTTGTAAGCGATGCCGCCGCCGCTGCCGCCGAGGGTGAAGCTCGGCCGCAGAATCACCGGGTATCCGGTCTTGGCCGCGAACTTCACTCCGTCCGGGACGTTGTTCACCAGTTGCGAGCGGGGGACCTCGAGGCCGATCCGCTTCATGGCGTCCTTGAACAGCAGGCGGTCCTCGGCCTTCTTGATGGCGTCGATCTTGGCCCCAATCAGCTCGACGCCGTACTGGTCCAGGACGCCGGCTTCGGCCAGGGCCACGGACAGGTTGAGCCCGGTCTGTCCGCCGACAGTGGACAGCAGCGCGTCCGGACGCTCCCGGCGGATGACCTCTTCGGCGAACTCGAGGCTCAGCGGCTCGACGAAGGTGCTGTCGGCCATGTTTGGATCGGTCATGATGGTGGCCGGGTTCGAATTGATCAGCACCACCTGGTAGCCGTCGGCGCGCAGCGCCTTGCAGGCTTGCGCGCCGGAGTAGTCGAACTCGCAGGCCTGGCCGATGACGATGGGACCGGAGCCGACAATCAGAATCCGCTGAATATCAGTCCGTTTAGGCATCGCCCGCCGCTGCTCCTCTTCGTTCCTCCATGAGCCGCGTGAACTCGCTGAACAGGTACCGCGAATCGTGCGGGCCCGGCGCCGCCTCCGGGTGGTACTGGACCGAGAACACCGGGTAGCGGCGGTGGCGGAAGCCTTCCAGCGTCTGGTCGTTCAAATTGATGTGGGTGAGTTCGATCTCGTTGCCGTTGAGCGAATCCGGGTCAATGGCGAAGCCGTGATTTTGCGAGGTGATTTCCACCTTGTTGCGCGCATAATGCAGCACCGGGTGGTTGGCGCCGTGGTGGCCGAATTTCAGCTTGAAGCTCTTCGCCCCCAGCGCCAGGCCCAGCACCTGGTGGCCCAGGCAGATGCCGAAGATCGGCCGCTTGCCGATGAGCTTACGCACTTCGGCGGCCGGGCCGTGCAGCGGTTCCGGATCGCCGGGGCCGTTGGAAAGAAAAATTCCGTCCGGCGCGAGCGCCAGCACGTCTTCGGCCGGAGTCTGTGCCGGCACCACGGTGACCCGGCAGCCGGCCTGGACCAGCGAGCGGAGGATGTTCCGCTTGATCCCGAAATCATATGCGACGACGTGGTAGCGCACCGGCGCGGGCAGCGGCACGATCTCGGAAGGCGAGCAGGCCTGCACGGGCTCGCTCCATTCGTACCGCCCGCCGGTGGTCACCTTCGTGGCCAGCTCCTGCCCCGTCATCGAGGGGATCCGCCGGGCTTTCTCAACCAGTTCCTCCGGCTCCTGCCGGCCCACCGAGAGCACTCCCCGCATCGCCCCCCGCGTGCGCAGGCGCCGCACCAGCGAACGGGTGTCGATGCCGGAGGCGATCGGGATCCCATGTTCGGCCAGGAACCGGTCCGCCGCCTGCTCCGAGCGCCAGTTGCTCGCTACGGGTGAGAAGTCCCGCACCACCAGGCCTTCAATGTACGGCCGGCCGGATTCGATGTCGGCGAGGTTGGCTCCGTAGTTGCCGATCTGGGGATAGGTCAGCACAACGATCTGCCCGCAGTAGGAAGGATCCGTGAAGATTTCCTGGTAACCCGTGATCGCCGTATTGAAAACCACCTCGCCGGAGCACTCTCGTTGCGCACCAAAGGCGCTGCCCTCGAAGACCGTTCCGTCCTCCAGGGCGAGCATTGCTTTTTCCAATCCGAACGCTCCTGTAAGGGAAGGTTGTAACTCATATTGGACCATGCCCGCTAGCACCGGTGCAAACAGCTAAGTAGACCCGGCGGCAGACCCGTCCTGGGCCCGTAATCCGCCCGTAAGGTGGCGCCGGGGGTTGAAGGGGGCTTCGACTGG
>CAZXVW010000061.1:0-20428 GCA_964644025.1 uncultured Solibacteraceae bacterium
CGTGACGGGCGCGGATCTGGCGGCGGTGCTCTCGGCCGGCGCGGTGGCCGCGCACACGACGCTACCGGTGCTGGGAGTGCCGCTCAAGGGGCCGGCGCTCGACGGCCTGGACGCGCTGCTTTCCACCGTGATGATGCCGCGGGGCATTCCCGTGGGCACGCTGGCCATCGGCAAGGCCGGCGCCGTCAACGCGGCCATCCTGGCGGTGCAGATCCTGGCCGGGAAACGTCCGGAGCTACGGGAAAAGCTGAAGGCGGACCGCCAGGAGCAGGCGGCCCGGATTCTCGGGGAATCCCTTGAATAATGGAGGCCCATGGATGAGGCAAGCAAGTGGCTGCGCAGCGCCACTTCCATTGTGGCGCTGACCGGAGCCGGAATCTCCGCCGAAAGCGGCGTCCCCACGTTCCGGGGCGCCGGCGGGCTGTGGAAACAATACCGCCCGGAGCAGCTCGCCACGCCGGAAGCCTTCGCCCGCGACCCGAAGCTGGTCTGGGAGTGGTACCAGTGGCGCCGCCGCCTGCTCGCCCGGGCCGAACCGAATCCCGGCCACTCCGCGCTGGCGGAATTGGAGCAGCGGACGCCGCGGTTCACCTTGATCACTCAGAACGTCGACGGGCTCCACGAGCAGGCCGGCAGCCGGAACATCCTGAAACTCCACGGCGACATCTGGGAGGTGCGTTGCCTCGCTTGCGGGCGGCGCCGGCGCGACACCCGGCTCGAATTCCCGGAAATGCCGCCGCGATGCGCCTGCGGCGGCACGCTCCGCCCGGGCGTGGTCTGGTTCGGCGAGCCGCTGCCGCCGGGTGTGTGGGCGGCGGCCGGGAAGGCAGTGGCCTCGGCGGAGGTGATGCTGGTCGTCGGAACCTCGGCGGTGGTCTACCCCGCCGCGGGCCTGGTGCCCTTAGCCAAATCAGCGGGCGCAAAACTCATTGAAGTCAACCCCGAGGAAACGCCACTGTCCTCGATGCTGGACCGGTCCTTCCGCGGCCGGGCCGGCGAGATTTTACCCCGGCTGATCGGCGCATGAGCAGCGTGCTGTTAGTCACCGGCAGCGGCTCAGGCCGGGCGCCCTGTGCGAAGATGGTTATTTTGATAGGCTTTCACCGAATAATGGGCGTTACCCGCGTATGAAGATCTGCTACCTTGACGCATTCTCCGGCATCAGCGGCGACATGACCGTCGGCGCGCTCGTCGACGCCGGCGCCAGTGCCGAAGCCCTGACCGGCGCGCTCGGCTCGCTGGGCACCGGGGCGCAATTCCGCCTGGAAAAGACGGCGCGCGGCGGCATCGCCGCCACCAAGTTCCACGTCCAGGTGGGCGAGGCGCACGGCCACCGCCACCTGCCCGACATCCTGGCGATGATTGACCGCGCAGAGCTGCCTGCGCCTGTCAAGCGCGACGCCGCCGCTGTGTTCCGGCGGCTCGCCGAGGCCGAAGCCGCGGTTCACGGGATGCCGGTCGAAAAGGTGCATTTCCACGAGGTGGGCGCGGTGGATTCGATCGCCGACATCGTCGGGGCCTGCCTCGGACTTCACCTGCTGGCGATCGAAGCGGTTTACTGTTCCCCGGTGAACGTTGGCGGCGGCACGGTCGAAACCGAACACGGTCTGCTCCCGGTCCCGGCGCCGGCCACGGCGGCGCTGTTGGAGGGCAAGCCCGTCTATTCCCGCGGTCCGGCTGCGGAGCTGACCACGCCCACCGGGGCGGCCATCGCTTCGACGCTGGCCCGCCGGTTCGGCGCGATGCCGCCGATGCACATCGCCGCGATCGGCTACGGCGCTGGCGACAGGGACTTCGCCGGCCAGCCCAACCTGCTGCGGGCCCTGGTGGGCCAGACGGCGCAGGCCCGCGAATCCACCACCGTCGCGGTCATCGAAGCGAACATTGACGATTCCACTCCGGAGGTCCTGGGCTATGCGCTGGACCGCCTGATGGAACAGGGCGCCCTCGACGCGAGCCTCTCGCCGCTGATAATGAAGAAGAACCGGCCGGGCACCCTGCTCCGGGTGATTGCGCGCCCCGAGGACCGGGAGCTGCTGGCCCGGCTGGTTTTGGAAGAGACTTCCACCCTGGGCGTGCGCATCCACGAAGCCGAGCGTCGCGTCGAGGAGCGCCGCACGGTGGAAGTGGAAACTCCTCACGGGAAAGTACGGATGAAGGTCTCGGCTTCCGGCGGGTTTGCTCCCGAGTACGAAGACTGCCGCGAACTGGCCCGCCGGACCGGCGCTCCGTTGAAGCAGATCCTGGCCGAGGCCACTCACGCTTACCTGAAGGCAACTCGCGGCCGGCAGGACGCGGATGGAAGCAACCGATGAAGTACTACCTCACCACACCGATCTATTACGTCAACGCCGCCCCGCACATCGGGCACACCTATACCACCATCGTCGCCGACGTCATCCGGCGCCTGAAGCGAATGGAAGGCTACCACGCCGTGCTGACCTCGGGCACCGACGAGCACGGCCAGAAAGTGGAACGCTCGGCGCGGGCGCAGGGGAAAACGCCGCAGGAGTTCACCGACATTATTTCGGCCGAGTTCCGCCAGACGTGGGAGAAGCTCGGAATCGCTCCGGACCGCTTCCGCCGCACCACCGATCCGCGCCATCACAAGATGGTGCAGACCTTGTTCCAGCGGTGCCTCAACAACGGCTACCTCTACAAAGGCTCTTATACCGGCCAGTATTGCCCGCATTGCGAACTGTACGTGACCGACGACACCCCGGGCGCCCCGTGCCCGGACTGCGGCCGGCCCACCGAGACCGTCACCGAGGAAAACTACTTCTTCAAGCTCTCGGCGTTCCAGGACCGGCTGCTCGCCCTCTATGAACAACAGCCGGACTTCATCCGGCCCGAGACGCGCCGCAACGAGGTGATCTCATTCGTCAAGCAGGGTCTGACCGACCTGTCCGTCACGCGGACCAACATCCGGTGGGGTATTCCGGTGCCCGGCGAGGAAAAGCACGTCTTCTACGTCTGGTTCGACGCGCTGATGACTTACATGAGCGCGGTGGAAGGCGAGGATCTCTGGCCCGCGGACCTTCACCTCATCGGCAAGGAGATTCTTCGCTTCCACGCCATCTACTGGCCCGCATTCCTGATGGCGGCCGGCTGGCCGCTGCCCAAGGCGGTCTTCGCCCACGGCTGGCTCTTGTTCCAGGAGGACAAGATGAGCAAGTCGAAGGGCAATATTGTCCGCGCCACCCCCATCCATGAAGTGATCGGGATCGACGCGCTGCGGTATTTTCTTCTTCGGGAGATCGTTTTCGGCCAGGACGGCAACTTCAGCTACGCGGCGCTGGTGGGCCGTTACAACTCTGACCTGGCGAACGGTCTGGGCAACCTGGCCAGCCGTACGCTGAGTATGATTCAGCAGTACCGGCACGGCGCCGTGCCGCCGCCGTCGGCCGGCGTGAAACCGGAAATCGAGCGGCTCGCCGCCGAAACCATCGCCACCACCATCGCCTGTTATGACCGGTTCGAATTCTCCCGGGGCCTGGAAGCTGTCTGGGCGCTGCTCGCCGCGATGGATAAGTTCATCGTCGAGCAGGCGCCGTGGAAACTCATCAAGCGCAAGGATGAGGCCGCGCAGGCGCAGCTCGATTCGGCTCTCTACACGGCCGCCGAGGTGCTGCGGATCGCCACCGTGCTGCTGGCGCCGATTCTGCCCGCCTCGGCCGCCAGGATCTGGGAACAGCTTGGCATGAAAGGCGAACTCGATCAGGAGCGGCTGCCTGGTCTGCGCTGGGGACAATTGCCGGCCGGACAGGCCGTCAGGCGCCCGGAACCGGTTTTCCCGCGCATCAAGCCGGAGCCGGCCATCCAGAAGATGCGCGAATTGGAGATAAAAGAGACCGCTCGTCAGAACGCACTGCTCGGCAAGAAGCCGGCCGTCGAGGCCGGGCCGAGGATTTCCATCGAGGATTTCGCCAAGGTCGACCTCCGCGTGGCGCGCGTCATCGCGGCCGAGAAAGTCAAGGGCGCCGACAAACTCCTGCGGCTCACCGTCGACGCCGGTGAGAGTGAACCGCGGACACTCGTGGCCGGGATCGCCGAGGCTTATGAACCCGCGGCGCTGGAGGGGCGCAAGGTGGTGATCGTCGCCAACCTGGAACCCCGGAAGCTGCGCGGCATCGAGTCCAACGGCATGGTCGTCGCGGCCGTGGCCGAGGGCGGCAGGCCGGTGCTGGTGGGCTTCGATGAGGACGTTCCGGTCGGCACGCGCTTGCGATGAAGCTCGTCGATTCGCATTGCCATCTCGATGACCACCAGTTCGACGATGACCGGGAAGCGGTGATCGAACGCGCGCTCGCGGCCGGTGTCGTGCAACTGGTGGCCGTCGGCACCGGAGAAGGACCGCCGGATCTGGAAGCCGGTATCCGGCTGGCCGACCGCTACCCCTTCATTTACGCCACGGTGGGCGTTCACCCGCACGACGCCGCCCGGGCGGATGAGGAAACGTTGCGCCGCCTCGCCGCGCTGTTGTCGCACCCGAAGGTGGTGGCGGTCGGCGAGATCGGCCTGGATTACCATTACGATTTTTCGCCGCGCGAGCGGCAGCGGGCCGTCTTTGCCGAGCAGTTGCGGATCGCTCGCGAGGCCGGCAAGCCGGTCAGCATTCATACGCGCGAAGCCTGGGAGGATACGCTGGCGCTGCTGGCTGCTCACTGGCCGGCGGAAGGCCCGGGCGGCATCCTGCACTGCTTTACCGGCGGAGCCGAGCAGGCGCGGCAATGCCTGGAGATGGGCTTCCATATCAGTTTCGCGGGCGTGGTGACGTTTCCCAATGCCACGGAAGTCCAGGAGGCCGCCCGGCAGGTGCCCGCGGACCGGCTGCTGCTGGAGACGGACGCGCCTTACCTGGCGCCCGTGCCCCGGCGCGGCCGCCGCAACGAGCCTGCTTTGCTGGTTCACGTCGCCGAGAAGCTGGCGGCGTTGCGAGGAGTGACCCCGGAGACGGTGGCCGAAGCGGCAACCGCCAATTTCCGCCGCTTGTGTTTGCCAGGCGTTCCCGCCACCGAGTAAACTGGAACCATTCCGATGCCACTTAGCAATCTTGGGCAATCTCTGACCTCCAGGGAGATCCTCGATCTCGTGCACGAGGATCTGCAGAAGGTGGAGCGGGAGATCGCCCGCGAGTCGGTGGCATCGGTCGACGCGGTGACCAACATCGGCAAGTACCTGCAGTCCAGTGGCGGGAAGCGGCTGCGGCCAGTGCTGGTGCTGCTGGCGGCCAGGCTGGTCGGCGGTACCAATGACGAGACAATCCGGTTGGCGGCTATCGTCGAGATGATCCACACGGCGACGCTGGTGCACGACGACGTCATCGATGTCGCCGAAACCCGCCGCGGCAAACCGTCGGCCAATGTCATCTGGGGGAATCACACCTGCGTGCTCGCCGGTGACTGGCTGTACATGCAGGCCTTCCAGGTCGCCTTGCGGCTGCGCAACTTCCAGGTGCTGGACATCCTCATCTCGCTGACGCAATTGATGGTGGAAGGCGAACTCTTCCAACTGGAGCGGATCGGCAAGATCGATGTCTCCGAGGCCGACTACATGGAACTGGTCCACCGAAAGACCGCCGGCCTGTTCTCGGCTTGCGCGAAACTGGGTGCCCTGGCCGGCGGCGGCGACGAGGCCGACGAATCCCGTCTGGCCGATTACGCCTGGAATCTCGGCATGGCCTTTCAACTGGTGGACGACGTGCTGGATTTCACTTCCCGGGAGGTGGTCCTTGGCAAGCCGGTGGGCAACGATCTCCGGGAAGGCAAGGTCACTCTGCCGCTCATCTACGCGCTGGCGGAGGCCTCCACCGAGGAGCGGCGCCTGGTCCAGGCGGTTCTCAAAGACGGCAACTATGGCCGGGTGCCCCTGCAGGCCGTGCTCGAGCTGATTCAAAGTTACGGGGGCATTGAGCGCACCCGGCGCCGGGCGCACCTATTCACGGAAAAGGCGCGCGCCATCATCAGCGCCTATCCGGAGTCTCCCGCCCAGCGGGCGCTGGCGGCGGTGACGGACCTGGTGATCGAGCGGGACCACTGAGACCGGCGCGGCCAGGGCTCTCCCCAGCCGGACCACGGCCGGCGTTGCCAATCCCCGGACTTTGCTTCGCCGTTGCCTCATCTCTCCGGACGGCCGGGTTGCCTCGCGCCTCCGCAGGATGGATGATCGTTTCAGGGGCCATCGAGGATGTTTCCTGCCACGCAGTTGCTGAGAGTTCGCGCGGCTCTCGCGCTCATCGGTTTCACCGCGGTCATCGCGCAGATCGTGCTGCTGCGGGAACTGATGGTGGTTTTCAGCGGGAACGAGATCTCGCTGGGAATCGTGCTGGCCAACTGGCTGTTGTGGACTGCGGCGGGCAGCGGCATCGCGCCCCGTCTGGGCGCTCGCGCGCTGGCGCCCCGGAGCCTGGTGGCCGGGTTGGAAATCGCCGGCGGGATCGCGTTCCCGCTGAGCATCCTGGCCGTGCGCGCCAGCAAGTACGTGTTTCCTTTCGTGCCCGGGGAGTTGCTCGGGCCGGGACCGATGTTCCTGACCACGCTGGTGGCGCTCAGCCTGTTCTGCATTATCTCGGGCTGGTTGTTCGCCGCCGGCAGCCGGCTGTTGGCCGAGCAAAGGCGCGCCGATACTGCCACCGCCACAGGCTCGGTCTACTTGCTGGAGGCCTTCGGCTCCGCGGCCGGCGGGGTGCTTGCCAGCATCGTACTGATCCGCTGGCTCGATCCGTTCGCCATCGCTTCCTTGCTGGCGCTGCTGAATTTCCTCGCCGCGGCCGCCCTGCTGTGGCGGTGGCGGTCGCGCCGGGCCATCGTTGCCGCGGCCGTCGTGGGCGGGGCGCTGGTGCTGCTCGTCCCGATGGCCGGCCACCGGCTCGAGCGCGCCTCGCTGGCCTGGCTGTGGCGGGGCTTTGATCTCATGGCCACGCGCAACTCGGTTTATGGCCACCTGGCCGTTGTTCGCACGGAGGACACACGCAGCTTGTTCGAGAACGGATTGGTCCTGTACCACGCTCCGGATGAAGCCGCGGCCGAGGAAGCCGTGCACTACGCTTTGCTCGAACACGAACATCCCCGGAGCCTGCTGCTGATCGGGGGCGGCGTGGACGGCAGCCTCGCCCAGGCGCTCCAGCATTCCAGCCTGGAACGGGTCGAATACGTTGAGCTCGATCCGGAGATTCTCCGCCTGGCGCGCCGCTACTTTCCTGAGCAGTGGAAGCCGATCGCCACGGACCGCCGCGTGCAGGTCCATAACATCGACGGGCGCCTGTTCCTGAAGCTCACCCCCCGCCGCTTCGATGTGATCATCGTGAACCTCCCGGAGCCGCAGACAGCCCAGTTGAACCGCTTCTACACCGTGGAATTCTTCCGGGAGGCCGCCGGGAAGCTCGCGCCCGGCGGAGTGCTGTCTTTTCAGTTGAAGGCGTCGGAGAACTACATCAGCCCGGAACTGGCCGGGTTTCTCCGCTGCATTAACCAGACCCTGCGGTCGGTGTTCGCCGACGTGAAGGCCATTCCTGGAGACACCGTGCACTTCTTCGCTGCGCGGCGGTCTGGGATCCTTACCACGGATCCGGCTGAACTTGTCCGGCGGCTCCGGCAGCGGCGCCTGCGCACCTTGTACGTGCGGGAGTATTACCTCCCGTTCCGGATGATGCCGGACCGGATGCAGGAGCTGGAATCGCAGATCCGGCCTGAGGCGCGTACACCCGTGAATCGGGATTTTGCCCCGATCGCTTACTATTTCGACCTCGCGCTTTGGAGCACGCAATTCCACCATGCTTCCGGCCGCCTCTTCCAGCGCATTGCCGCGGTGAAGTTCAGCAGGCTGGCGGGCGCGGTGGCTATCCTGGCCTTTGTCCCGGCAATCTTGCTTGGACTGATACCCGGAAGACGGCGGCATCTCCAGGCGGGTGCCGGGCTGTGCCTGGCGGCGATGGGCTTCACGATGATCGGCCTCGAGATATTGCTCCTGCTCGGCTTTCAGGCGATTTACGGCTATGTCTACCACCAGCTCGCCATGGTGATCGCCGCGTTCATGACCGGCATGGCGCTGGGTAGCTGGCTGGCGCTACGCCGGAGCAGCGGCACTCGTTACTCCGCGCGCGCCGCAACGCAGCGCCTCGCCATACTGCAGGTTCTGGCCGCGGTGTCGGCGGTTGCGCTGTACGGCCTGTTTGTTCTGCTGGCCGGCGTGAGCGCGCCGGCAGGGCTGTTCGTGGTGAGCCAGCTCGTGTTTCCCGGCCTGGCGCTGGCGGCCGGTCTGCTCGGGGGCTACCAGTTTCCGCTGGCCAGCCGGATCTATTTCGCGGCTCCGGCCAGACAAGGTAGCGCGGGCACACCCTATGCTTTCGACCTGGCAGGAGCCTGCCTGGGCGCCGTGGCCCTGAGCGCCTGGCTGGTGCCCATTTACGGATTCTTGGAAACGGCTTTGCTTATGGGGCTGGTGAACCTCGGAGCGACGGCGCTGATCGCACTGGCGGCCAGGAGAGCCGGGAATGTCGAGAGGTGATCGCGCCCGCCACGTCGTGCTCGTTGAACACTACCGCGGTAAACAGGAAGATGTCGGTGTCCTTGTCGCGCCAGGCGTCGGACGGAAGGCCGGCCTTCCGGCAGGTCTGCTGCAGAAACGTCTCCCGGTCCCAGCCCTGCTCCACCGGAACTTGCGGCAGCAACAGCCCCTCGCGTTCCCCTTGCTTCATCACCAGCCCGTGCCGTCCCACCTGGATCTCGTTGGTGTCCAGCACCCGGCGCAAGGGAGACAGCACGGAGATTTCGTATTCCAGGTCCTTGAGTTCGGAAGGAGCAACCGGCCGGAATCGCTGGTCCCGGACGGCAGCGAGGGCGGCCACGTCGCGCACCGTGATGTAGAGAGGCTCCACCGGCGCCACATAACCGATGCAACCGCGCAGGTCTCCGTGCTTGGTAAGCGTGACGAACGCGCCCCGCTCCTGGTCGAGGGAGGGAAAGCCGCCGTCGGTGGCCTCGTACAGCTTGTGCTGGTTGACCATCGTTTCCACCGACTTTCGCGCAATTTCGAGTAGCTTTTGCTTTTCCGGCGCGCTGAGTGAGAAACCGGGACCGGAGGCGCCCGCGTGCCGCGGCGCCTTGATAAAAGCGAAGGAGGAGTAGCCGACCACCCGGCTGTGGTCGCCGGTGACGTCACCCGAGTTCTCATACTTGAGCAGCTTCGCCTCGGTGGCGCCCAGGCGCTCGGTGGCGATCATGGCCGCGATGATCGGGCCCCCGCCACAGGCCTCCCAAATCCGGCTCTGGAAATTGCGCGCCATGCTGAGGTAGTCCCATTCCTGGATGGCGGTGAGGGTCTTGTGGTCGATTTTCTCGGCCTCTGCGTAAGGGTGGTAATGCGACAGATCGGAGCTGGCCACGATCAGCGTGCCGGGCTCTTGGATGAGGCCGGCCAGCGCCACGCCAAGCGCCCGGCAAATCTCGTAAGGCTGGTCGCCCATGATGATCGGCACCAGCTTGAAATCTCCCAGCACGCGCTGCAGAAACGGAAGCTGAACTTCGATGGAGTGCTCTCTCAGGTCCCGGGTCACCCGATGGCCGCGGTCGGAAAGCTTGATCCACTTGCTCTTGGAAGCAAGGCTGCGGGCGAAAGCCTTGTCCACGGGCACCAGGCCGAACGGCGTCGAGTAGGCGTCGCCGTTGTAAACGGAAGCGAAACCGAAGGCCTCGTAATGAGAGGGCGCGATCACCACCACCCGGGAATACTTCCGGCCCTTGATCAAGGCGTAGCCGTGTGCCGCCACCCCTCCCGAGTAAGGGTAACCGGCGTGAGGGGAAACCAGCGCCAGGACCGGCGACTTAATCTCCGGAACCTTCGCCCGGGCCAGGAAGTTGTCGATCATCGCGCCGAGTTGTTTCGCATCAGCGGGGTAAAAACCCCCGGCCACCGCAGCCGGCCGGATCTTCTTCTCCCCCGGCTTTTCCTTTTCGGCCGAGCAACCCGAGGGCGGGATGATCAACAGCGCGCCCGAAACCAGCACGAACGCAAGGGGGCAGAACAAAGGAAACGGTTTGGACATAACATCATGCCTTCCACAAGCCAGCGATTTCCTGCCCGCAGTACTGGCACTTGCCATTACGGATGTGGATTCCTTCCACCAGGTAACCGACCCGTTTCACCAGCACGCGGTGGCACTTCGGGCAGTAAGTGCTCTCGGCGGGATGTCCCGGAACGTTGCCGATGTAAACGTAATGGAGTCCTTCCGCGTCAGCGATCGCCTTAGCCCGTTCCAGAGTCTTGATCGGCGTCGGCGGAAGGTTTTTCAGCAGGTACTGCGGGTAGAAGCGCGAGAAGTGCAGCGGGACATCCTGGCCCAGTTCGGATTTCACCCACCGCGCGAGCCCTCGCAGTTCCGTGTCGCTGTCGTTCAGGGTGGGCACCACCAGATAGACGATCTCGGTCCACATCCCCTGCTCTCGCATGGTAACCAGACCGTCCAGGACCGGCTGGAGTTCGCCGTTGACGATTTCCCGGTAGTATTTCTCGGAAAAGGCCTTCAGATCCACCTTGATGGCGTCGACTTTCCGGCAGAGTTCTTTCAGAGGATCCTTGTGGATGTAACCACCAGTGACGACGACGCTCTTGATACCGGCGGCGTGGCCCGCCTCGGCCGAATCCACCATGTATTCGTAAAAGATGACGGGCTCGCTGTAAGTGTAGGCGATCGAGGTGCAGCGGTTCTCCTTCGCCAGGGCGGCCAGCCGGCGCGGAGGAAGGTAGACGCTCCGGACCTGTTCGGGCCGCACCTGTGAGATCTCCCAGTTCTGGCAGAACTTGCAGTTGACGTTGCAGCCCGCCGTGGCGATGGAAAAAGCCATGGTGCCCGGGTAGACGTGGAAGAAGGGCTTCTTCTCGATCGGGTCAATGTGGGCGCTGCAGACGCGGGAATGGACCAGGGTGTAATAAGTTCCGCCGCGATTCTCCCGCACCCCGCAGTAGCCCCGCTCCCGGTCGTCGATCACGCAGCCTCGGGGACAGAGCTGGCACTCGATTTTTTTATGCGGCTGCTTCTGGTAATAGCGGGCCTCCCGGACATAGCGGGCGTCATCACCGGAGGAGGCGGCTGCCAGGGGCACGGCGCCTCCGCCGCTGGTGCAAATCGCCAGGCAGGGGACAGCAGCCGCTTTCAGGAACCCGCGGCGATCCGTGAGCAGCGCCTCCGGCTCACCGGCCGGGCGCCGTTGCCGGGACGCGCCGCCGGGCTCGTCAGCCGCAGCCGCCCATGATCTCTTCTCACGTACCATAGCGGAGGTCTCCCATACGATCAAACCTTGACCAGCTCGATGCGCTCGGGATCGCAGGTCCCCAGCCGGTGCCGGCTGTCAGCGGCCGTGGCGATATAGGTCGGCTCGCGCCGCAGCGCTGCCAGCGACTGCATCCCCTTCTCGGCGCGTTTCTCTTCGATGATCTGCCAGCCGGTATAGTCCAGCGCCACCGGGTCGCGGGAGGCGATCAGCCCATTATACGGCCAGCCCCACTGTGGCATATAGGACGGCCCGCCATGGTATTCGGCGGTAATCGCGTCACAGATGGTCAGGCGAACCTTTTCCCGGATCGGCGGGAGCATGAACACATCAGCCACGTAAGGATCCCCCACGTTCAGGTGGTACTTGTTCGGGTTATGGATCGCGCCGAAGAAGTTCTTCAGCCCAATCGTCACTCCCGCGATGCTGTGGTCTTTCAGCACGGGCAGGTTGATGACCACGTCGCAGCGGCGCGTCAGCGTCTTGCACACCAGGCTGCCAACGCTGCCGAAGACCATGAGCCGGGGTTCGTAGCCGTCCACGTCGTTGCCGATGCAGCGCACATGCTGCTTGCGGTTCGCCACCTGGAAACCCGCGCTTTCCAGGTCAGCGTTCAACCGGTCCCAGATGATAATGTTGCGTTCGGGGATGCCGGCCTGGCGGAGCCGCTCGCAGATGGCCTCAACCAGCGGGACGTGCGTCGAGGCGCCCCGGCCGGCCAGGCAATTGACCTTCAAGCCCACCACTTCGCCGGGACGAACCACTTGCCGCCAGGCCTCGGTAGGAGTATCGCGATCATAGACCGATTGCACGGCCCGGTCCAGCAGCTTCAGCAACCGGTCCGAATCCGGGGCCGCGCCCGACGCTCCGCGGAGGCCCGGATCGCGGGCGATGACGACTCTTGATTTGCCCGAACCGGAGCCGCCCGCCGCTGGGCTTCCGCCGACAATCGGAGCGCCGGCAACGCACCATCGCCAGAAATTCCGGCGGCTCAGTTGGCGGTTTCCACTCATTGCCGAGCTCGACCAGGGTACTCCCCCTGAAAGGCCCTCCGATTCCGTTATAGCACTTCGGCGGAGGAGGTGGGCCGCTGCGGGGCTTGTCAGTCGAGTCCGGCGGCGATCGCGCGGCCCAGCGCCAGCAGGGCGCTTTCCACCTCGGGTGTGTCTTCGTAGGCGACCAGGCGCACGAAGTAAGGGCCCTTGCGGAACAGCAGGCTCGCCCGGTAACTGCGGCCAGCGTCCCCGATTGCGACGGGCGAGCCGCCGGCCGCCGGTTCCGAATCAAAGATCTGCCTGGCTCCGTCCGCAGTGCTCATCACGAAGATGTCCGCGGTGGCGTCGAGGCGATCCTGGTAACGGAAATCCGCCGTCAGAGTGGTCCTCACCCCGGCGCGGATGTATTTCTCGGCATCTCCATCAATGTATTCCCACAAGCGGTCGGCTGGAAAGGTGCGTGTTTCTCCCGCTTTGGTCCAGCCGGGAACCTCCCCGGTTTCCGGAAACCGAACCACCGGGGCAGGAGGCGAACCGCAGGCCGTAATCAACGTGACCACCAGGAACAGTCCGATTGCCGGGATCAGCTTCATGCGCGTGGTCTCCTGTTCTGGGATTTCAACAGAATCTGGTTGGTTGGGGAACGGCTCTCGCCGATACTGGTGACGTAGACGGCCGGGCGGTCCCGGACGGGACAGGCATACTCGCAGGCGCCGCAGCCCACGCACAACTCCGGCACGACGTAGGGTTGCCGGACCTGCTTCAGGTTCCCTTCCGCATCGACGACCTCGGCGGGCTGGAGCCGGATGGCCTTGGGAGAGGTGGGGCACCATTCCTCGCACACGATGCACTCGGTGGCCATGGCCCAGGGCAGGCAGCGACCGCGGTCGTAGAAGGCGGTGCCAATCCGGATGGGCTTCTTCCCGGCCCCGGCTTGCTGCACACCCCAGCCCTTCTCCTCCGGCGTAAATTCCCAGATCGCGCCGGTCGGGCACACCTGGCCGCAGAGCACGCAACTGGGCTCACAGTAGCCGATTTGCGGCACCAGCACCGGGGTCCAGAGACCTTCGATGCCGGCCTCGATGAGCGTAGGCTGCAGCGCGTTGTTCGGGCACACTTTCATGCATTCGCCGCACCGGATGCAGCGCGCCAGGAAATCGTCCTCAGCCAGTGAGCCGGGTGGCCGGATGAGGCGGTCGTGGCGGGCCACGGCCCGGCCGGCGGTGGCGTGGAACATCGGCACGACGGCTGCGCCGGCGGCCAGGCCGGCCAGCGCCTTCCGCCGTTCCAGGTTCGGGCCCTTCACGGCGCCGTCCCGCGGAAAGAACCGGAACCGGATGCCGCCGTCCGGGCAGTCGGCAACGCAGTTGAGGCACAGGTGGCATTCGGCCTTGCGCCACCGGGCGCCCGGAATCGGGTCGTCTCCCCCCTGGCAGTGTAACAGGCAAAGGTTGCACTCTCCGCACGCACTCGTCTGCTTCTCCAGGCCCAGGATCGACCACCGGGAGAGCAGCCCGAGCAACGCACCCAGCGGGCACAGGGCACGGCACCAGAATCGCGTCACCCGGAGGTTCAGCGCCAGGATGGTGATCAACAGGATGCCGAGGAAGAACCCCTGGCGAAAATAGGGCTGCCGGAAACTGAGCAGCGTGCCTTTCAGCAAAGTGTGGATCCCGTCGGCGGCGAAGCGCAGCGCACCCACCTGGCTCCGGTAAAGCGGATCCAGCAGGGCATCGGCCGCATAGTTCAACCCCGGCAGGATGGAGAGCGCCAGCGAGCGTACCGCCAGCGAAATCGGGTCCATGATGCCGGTGATCTCCTCACCCAGAACCGCCGCAACCAGCAACCCGATCAGAATGTAGTACTTCAGCCTCTGCCATTTCTTGTAACGATTCGACTCGACCAGCCTCCGGCCTCGCTTCCCCTCCCACCGGATCGTGCTGAACAAGTGGTTGAGCGTCCCGAGTGGGCAGATCCAGCCGCAAAAGAAACGCCCGAGAAACAGGGTGGGAATCAGAATCACCAGGCTCCACAGCAACCCGCGGTACAAGGTTCCGGTAGCCAGAGCGTGGGTGACGGCCACCAGGGGATCGGCCTGAAGAAAGATGCTGACCGGGTATGGGATCTCCGCGCCGCCGCCGTCAAAGGAGCCGCGGAACTCAGTTTGCAGGAGGAGAAACAGAAACAGCAGGAAGAAGAGGATCTGGGATAGTGTGCGAAGCCGCCTCAGGTTCGGATAGCTCACGGCACTGCTCGGTCCGCGTTCGGGCGGGGCGGATTCGGCCACGGGCCCAGCCGCGGAGTTCGACTAGCCGCAGTGTAACACGCCAGCGTTTTCCGGACCAAGAACGCAGCGGACACGCCGGGGGAACTCGCCGGAGGGCGGCGGCCTGGATGGCGGAGGGGAGCAGGCGGGTCACCGCCTGTGGGAGAATGGCTTCCAGCAAGATGAGCCAACCATTACAGCCGCAGCCGGCCCACGTCAAGCTGCAGAAGACCGCCGAGTACCGGGAGCATTACGCCAACAGCGTGCAGGTCCGGGCGAACCTGTGGGACTTTTTCCTGATGTTCGGCACTCTGAACCAGACCGCGCCGGACAGCGTGACGATCGAAAGTTTCCAGGGCATCTATTTGAGCCCGCAGCAGGCGAAGGCGTTGTTGAACGTGCTGCAACAGAACGTGGCCCAGTATGAGTCGACCTTCGGCGAAATCCGCCTGGAGCCTGCTTCGGCGGAAGGCGCCGTGCAATAAGAGGGAGAAGGCGCGGTCCCGGCGAGCCCGGTTCAGGCGGTGGGGCGCCCGGCGGGCGGCGCCATGCCGACACGGCGCAGGACCAGGAATTCGGTTAGATTTTCGCGGGTGAGCATACCGACCAGCTTATCGCCGTCCATCACCAGCGCACAGGAGCCAGCGGCGGCGACCAGCGGAAGCGCCTCGGCCAGGTCCAGATGGGGCGACAGGCGCACGGGATCGCGGTTCATCGCGCCGGCCACGTAGGCGTCGGCCCCCGACTTCGCCATGGCCCGGAGCAAGGCGTTGCGGTCCAACAGGCCGATCACCTGGTCCCCGTGGAGCACGGGGAAATCCTGCTGGCCTGTGTCGAGCATCAGTTGCGCGGCTTCCCCGATGGTGTTGGCGTGCGAGAGAGTATGGAATTTTGTCATCATGGCGGCGCGCACCGGCATTCCGTGGGTGAGCGAACGGCCCATGGCGGCCTGGCCCTCCTGGGTGGCGCCCAGGTAGACGAAGAAAGCGATGAACACCAGCAAGAACTGCATCGACAGCAACCCGTAAAGGCCCATTCCGATGGCCAGGCCGCGCCCGGCGCGGGAGGCGATCCGGGTGGCCTCCTCCTCGGAGCGGAAGATGGCCACCACCGAGCGGAGGATGCGCCCACCGTCCATCGGAAAGGCCGGTAACAGGTTGAACAGGGCCAGGATCAGGTTTCCGAAGGCAATGCGTTCGCCCAGATTCGAATCGGCCGGCTCGGTGAAGGTCTCCCAGCCCGACACATTCAAGTTGTGCGTGGCGGCGAGCGCGCCCAGGATGGCACCAGCGATGAGAAGGTTCACCATCGGACCGGCGATCGCGATCCACAGCTCCTTGCGCGCCGGCGGCGTGCGCTCGAGCCGCGCCACGCCGCCGATGGGAAACATGACGATCTCCAGCGTCCGCACGCCGCAGCGCCGCGCCACCACGGCGTGGCCGAGCTCATGCACCAGTACCGAGGCGAAAAGCGCCATCACGAAAATGGCGTCCGCGGCCGCCGACTGGCGCCCCTCCAGCCCCACGACAATCAGAAAGATCAGCAACAGGATGAAAGTGAAGTGAAACCGGACCGGGACACCAAACGCCGTAAACGCGCCGACGGATCCCGGAATCCGGGCTTCCCCGGTGTTCGCCCTGTCCCGAGAATACACGTGAATCCCCATCTCAACCTTAGCAGAAAGCAGCGCGGATTCACTCGCCGCGTCCGATGATATAATTATGGGTGCCGGAGTTGGGAGGTCGTCTAATGGTAAGACTGCAGACTCTGGATCTGCCTATCGGGGTTCGAATCCCCGCCTCCCAGCCAGTTCTTCCGTAGAAACGAGATTGTCTCTCCAGGAATCTAACTAACCGGCTGCATGGCGCGTCTACCGGGTGTGGCAACCGCCGAACAGCAGGATACGTATGATGAAGCTCATCCGCTTTCTTTTTCCGGCAGTGATTGTTTCCTCCCTGTTGGCGCAGAGCGCGACCGAGTTGTTTGAGAAGGCTCCGCCCCAGATCGACCAGGCTCTTCGTGAGCGGGTCAAGATCTTCTACCAGGCCCACGTGGACGGCAAGTTCCGCCTGGCCGACACCGTGGTCCATGAGGATAGCAAAGACGCGTTTTTCGCCGTCGAAAAGAACCGGTACAAGGGATTCGAGATCATCAAGATCATTTACTCGGACAACTTCACCAGGGCAAGGGTGGTGACTGCGGTGGATACCGACTTTTTGATGCCGGGATTTGGCAAGAGGCCGGTGACGATCCCTCTGACCACGTTCTGGAAGTACGACCAGGGCCAATGGTGGTGGTATGTGAAACCACGGACCGAAGGGGTGGAAACTCCGTTCGGCATGATGAAGCCCGGTTCGGCGGAAGCCGATTCCTCCCCGTGGGTGCGGCTGAAAAATATGCCCACGGTGGAGCAGATCGCGGCCCAGGTCAAGGTGAGCAAGACCACCGTGCAATTGAACCCCCCCGAGGCTTCTTCCGACGAAGTGGTGGTGACGAATCACATGCCGGGCCTGATCAAGCTCACGTTCACTACCGAAGCGGTGGACGGATATGAGGCGAAGCTGGATACGGGCCAACTAGGGCCTGGGAAATCAGCCACGATCCGGTTCCGGTGGGAGGCCGGGAAACCGAAGCCGGCCCGGCCGCCGCGCGCCACCCTGCAAATCCAGCCGCTCAATCGTGTCATTCCGATCCAGGTGACTTTCTCCCCGCCGCCTCCAAAGGCCGGACGGTCGCAGCAGCACTAGATTGGCATACCACTTGCTCGAGCTGAAGCGGAGGTGAGTGGTTTGACAGTCCATTCGGCGAAGATGGCGGCCAGCAACGGCGGCAAACGGGGTATCGCCCGGTGCCGGTCCGCGAAGGCGGCAGCCGCTGCTTCACTTGCCTGCTCGCGGCGGATTGCCTCGGCGCTGGCCGGCTCGTTGGAGAAACTGGGGTTCGAGCGTGGCCGGATTGAGGTCTCCGGGGAAAGGCAAGGGTGGCAAAGTGTTGGCGCCGGGGACTACTGGGGGCAATTTCTGGTCACCATCGAGGGCACGTCGGTGACCATTTCCCCTTACCCGGAGGGACGAGTGAAGGCAGTAGGAGCCGATGGTGCGGGAACCCAGGCAGGTGGCGGTCCTGGCGCGGAAGCCGCAGGCGCGCCTGGTGGTCAGGCTGACGGTGACCCGGTGCTGTTGCTCCGGGAATCATTGTTCCGTGCGGGTATCAATCCGCGAGCCGTAGGCGCCGGCGCCAAGGGCGCGGCCCCGCAGCCGGAACCATCTTCCACCGCCGCGTAGGCTTCATCCCGGACCCGGGACGGAGTTGCGGCAATCGAATTGAAGGAAGGAATCAATGAGCATTGGAATTGACCCTGTGGAACGTGGCAGTGCGCTCTCACAATTTCTGGCGCAAGGCGGTTCACGCATGGCGGCACGGTCGGCTGCTGGCGCCGAGGACGGGTTTACCCGGGCACTGGCTGAGTCGCTCGAGCGCATGGGTGTCGCCCCTGGCAGAATCCGGGTGGCGGCTGAACCTGCCGGTGAAACAAGCCAGCCAGCGGCAGCGGCGGCCCGCCGGTTCGTCGTTACCGTGGAGGCGGCGCCGTCGGCCGAGGCCGCTTCCTCCGAGATCCCCCCGTACGATCCAAAACGGGGCCCGCGGATCACTCCGGAGATGTGGACCGAGGAGATGCTCACCGAGGATGTGAGCGAGGAGCTTCTCCGCAACATGACCGACCCGGCGGGTTTTCTCAACGCCCGGCTCGCGCGGCTTCGCCAGCCGACCACGGCGCGCGTTTTGAACGGCTATGACGGCAGTTCCACGCCGCTGAACCCGGCGCAGTTGTCCACCCGGGAGCAGGCCGAACGGGTGGCCGAACGCTTGCAGGAGCTTGGCGTCGATGCCGGTGAGATCAACGAAGCAGACATTTCGGGTGGACCGTTCGGCATCGATTGGGGACAGGAGAGCAGGAGACTTTACCACGTCGGGACCTGGAACGTCGGCCTGGTCACCGAGCTTTACGCGAAGTATCCGGTGGGGCTGGCGAACCAGATGATTCTGGACATGTGGCACTCGCACTCAACTGCTTGAGTTCCCGAGGCGAGAGGGAAACCGAAGCAGGGTGCTTCTCCCCGCTTGAGGTCCGCAATGAATGGGCGGCAGGCCCGAAAAGACCTGCCGCCTGGCTGATTTCTACTCCCCGATGGCGATCGTGGAGCCGTTGCCGAAGACCAGATCACCGGTGGCGGTTCTGACCGCCAGGGCGAAGGGCCGCGCCGGGCCGGTGGCCGCATCCTGCGGCACCTCGAAGTAAACCACGTATACGCCGATCATGTTCACCGCGTACTCGCCGCCGAGAACCCGGACGCCCTGGTTGTTTACTCCAACCACGAGGTCGGCAACAACCTCCTGGCCGGGGAGCCCGGCATAGTTGGTTCCGGCCGGGGGCGCTACCGGCCCAAGGCCAGTGGCGAACAGCGCGATGATCTCACCCCGCCGGGCCGGGTTCTCCGGAGAGACGAAACTGCCGTCCGGCCGCATCAGGACGGCGTGCCGCAAGCCGTTTGAGCCGATGGTTTCGAAGATTCCGGGTTGGATAGCAACCACCGGGACGTTCTCCACCGTAGTGGCGCCGCCGGCCGCCCGCACTGTCACCGGGGTGACGCCGGGGGAAAGCTCGAACGGAGCCTGAACCGCAACGGATTCTTCCCCGTTCACATTGCAGACATAGTAAATCGGGGCCCACATCGGGGCCGAATCGGGGCCGAACTGCACCGTCACATCGGCCAGCTCGAGCGGCAAGCCGCCGACCTGCGCGGAGGGAACAACGCAGTTCTGTACTCCCCGGGCCAAGCCGGGACCCACAATCTTCACCACCGAGCCCGGGACGACTCCCGGCGCACCGCTGGCGCCATTGGTGAAGCTGGTGGCGCTGAGCACCGGCCCTGGAACGCGAACGGCGAGGTTGAACGTCACTGGGGAGAGGCTGCCGTAGCTGGCCGAGATCACGACGTCGCCGGGGCTGTCACCAGCGGTAACGGCAACGGAGGCCCGGCCTTGCTGGTCGGTGGTAGCGGCCGGGGCCCCGAGAACGGCGGAGCCGCTGAGGACTGCGAAGTTGACGTCAAGTCCCGGAACCGGGGCGCCCTCGGCATCGGTCAGCTCCACCACCAACGGTTGTGCAAACGGCTGGCCGGTGATCGCGAGTTGGCCATCTCCGGAGACTTTGGTGAGCTGGGTGACGTTCACCAGGACGGTGAGGGCAAACGTGGCCGACCCGGCTCCGGAGCTCACCCGCACATTGTAAGTACCAGGGGAGTTGCCGAGGGTTGCCACCGCGGAGACGCGGCCGTTGGCATCGGCCACTTCCTGCACATCGCTCAGAGTGACCGAACCCGGCTGCAGGACCTCCCAGGTAGCCGCCGCTCCCGGCAGGAGATTGCCGGATGCATCGGCAATTTCGGCCGTCAGTTTGAGCGGAAGCGTTTCCCCAGGTGCGCCGGACTGGCCATCGCCCTGGATCTTGGTGACCATCGCGGGATCACCGGGCACCACGGTGACAACGAAGCCGGGGAAGGAGACGTACAGTCCGCCACCGCTCACTGTGAGGGCGGTGGTGCCAAGCTGCCCGCCGAATACCAGGTCGCAGGAAGCCAACCCATTGGCGTCGGTCATGGCATAGCCGCCGGCACACATCGCCGTGGGCCCCGCCGCTGGATCCAGGCCCGTGGTGGCGCTCAACGCGACGTTGGGTATCGGTTGTCCCGCCTGGTTGCCGGTATTGGCGAACACGGCCATCTGAATCGCGCCGGCTAGCGTTTCGCCGGTCTTGCCAGTGATGTGCCGGTTCGCCGGTGGCGGCGCCACCAGAAAGGCGTCCGGCGCCGGCGCCGGCTGGCCGGTGAGCGTCAGGG
>CAZXVW010000062.1:0-19675 GCA_964644025.1 uncultured Solibacteraceae bacterium
AAGGAGACTCTTGTGACTGCTCATGCATTACGCCCGCGCGTTCGGGCGGAGTTGTGTTGCCTAACGGTACTGACGGTGATCTTGATGAGTCCCGGCGCCCATGGCGCGGAGATGGTGGACGCGTCGACGCTGGAAGGGAAGGTTCTGTTGGGCTACCAGGGTTGGTTTCACTGCCCAGGTGATGGGTCCGGCAGGGGCTGGCGCTCCTGGGCTCGCGGAACGCCCAGCGCCGAGACCTTAACGGTGGACATGTACCCCGACCTGAGCGAGTTTGATCCCGACGAGTTGTGCGCGCCGCCGGGTCTGACCATCGGAGGGAAACAGGCTTACCTGTATTCGGCGCGGAACAGGAACATCGTCATCCGGCACTTCCGTTGGATGAAGGAATACGGCCTCGACGGCGTGCTTGTCCAGCGGTTTGTAGGCTCCATCGGCAGAAAACGCGCCACCGGTGACGTCGTGCTCAAGAACGTCATAGCAGGGGCTGAGAGATACGGCCGGGTCTTCTGTATCGAGTACGACGTGTCCGGAGCCAAAGACGACGCCTTTTGGGAAATCATGCGGGAAGACTGGAAATACCTCGTTGACGTGATGAAGATCACTTCTCACCCCAACTACCTGCACCACAACGGAAAGCCCGTCCTCTCGGTTTGGGGCATGGGCCTCAACGACGATCGTCGTCCCCCGAAGGATCCCGATGTTGCCAAGCGGATCATCGAGTGGTTCAAGAGGAAGGCGCCGGAAAGATATCGGGTGACCTACATGGGCGGCACCCCCTCCCGCTGGCGGCTTCTATCGAACGACTGCCGGCAGGAGCCGCGTTGGGCTGAGGTGTTCCGGATGATGGACGTGATCCAGCCGTGGACCGTGGGCCGCTATCGGGATCAGGAAAGCGCCGACCAATGGAAGCAGGAAATGCTGGTTCCTGACCTCGCGCTGACAAAGAAGAATGAGCAAATCTACATGCCGGTCGTCTTTCCTGGTTTCTCGTGGAGCAACTTGAAAGGCGATCAGCCGAATAAGATCCCCCGGAACCGCGGGGAGTTCCTGTGGCGGCAAGCCTGCAACGCGAGAGCCGCCGGCGCCACCGTGCTGAAAATCGCCATGTTTGATGAAGTCAACGAGAGCACGGCGATCTACAAAGTGGCCGCCAAGAGGAGCGATGCACCCGACCAGGGTTACTGGCTGACGCTTGACGCCGACGGGTACGATCTACCAAGCGATTGGTACCTGCGGCTCGCGGGCGAGATTACCAAGATGTTCCACGGGGAAATACCGTTGAGTTACGAGATGCCGGACAACCCTGGCCCGGCATTGAAGTAAGAAAAGAGTCACTGACATTCCCGCCACGTCGCGGGCGGCCGCGGCCCGGCTCGCAGGACTCATACCTGCGCGGCTTCGGCCGGGGCAGGACCTTGGTGTCCGGATGCGGGCTTCCGCGTGGATACCTGGAGCGCCTTCGGAGCGGCGAGTTGCTTCGCTCGCGACGGAGTCCTCTGGCTCCATGCCTGGAGGGACATTCGCAGGTTTTCCTCGATAGTTTACGCCTCTGCGCGGCCCGCCAGGTTGCGGACCTGCAGAGGGTCCTTCGCCCAGTTAAACGGCAGGTCCCCGCTTTCCCGGAAGCCGAATGGCGGGAGCCGCGTGAGCGGCGGCCAACTGGGAAGTAAGCTTCTCCGCTCTCGCCCACAGCCCCCGTGGAGGACGCTTCTTCGATTGAGCCTTGTTTCCTTCGACTCCGTTGGCGCCGTGAGTGTCTGTTTCGCGTTGCGGCTCGCCATGACGAAGGCTGCCGCGGCGTTGCTCTCATACCTGGGCACCAGAGGCGCCGCGGCAGCTCAGCGAGGAACTAGAATGTCAGCCGCAACCCCATCTGGATCTGTCGGGCATCCCGGGCCGACAGAATCCGGCCGAAGTTCTTGCTGGTGACCGAACCATTGGGATCAGCGAACTGCGGCGTATTGAACGCGTTGAAGAACTCCGCCCGGATCTGGAGGTTGTAACGCTCTTTGAACCGGATGTTGCGCATCACTGCGAGGTCGAACTTCTTGACGCCCGGCCCGCGCAGGCTCGGCTCGGTGCGGGAGTCGTTTCCCAGCGAATAGGTCGGCGCCGGAGCGAACGCGGAGGTGTCGAACCAGCGGTCGAGCGTCTGCTCACTCTTCGGCAATATGCCGGAGCTGAGCCGCACAGCCGCGGCGCTCACCCCGGGCAAACGCGTGTTGCTTGGCCCCTTGATTACCACGGGTTCGCCCTTCTCGAAGGTGGTGATCCCGCTGATCTGCCAGCCCCCGACAACCCACCGGCTCAAGCCACTCCGCGCCCACTTCTTGCCGGGTCCGAAGGGGAGTTCGTACACGAAGTTGAGCACGAGCACCTGCGGCCGGTCCCATTCGCTGATCGACCGTGACAAGCGGAGGTTATTCGGATCGATATACTTTGAGCGGCTGCCAAAACGTTCCTGAACGTTGTCGATCATCTTGCTGACCGTGTAAGCTGCCTGGAACCGGAGGCCGTTCTTCATTTGCCGGTCCACCCGCAACGTGAAGCCATGGTAAACCGAGTCCCCGACAGCGTCCCGGAACCGATTGACGTTGCTGTAATGGTTGTATGGCTTCAATAGCTGGGACCTTCTGACCTTCGCCGCGCTCAACGATCCAGTCGTAATGATGCCGTAATAGGGATTGGGCACCAGTTCATCGAGCGCCGGCCCCAGCGACAGGTACTTCGTGCTTACGGCGCTCTGGTTCCGGTTGATCCAGATTCGCTGGCCCCGGCTGCCAACGTAGGCCGCCTCCACGAGGAAATCGCCCGGCATCATGCGCTGGATGCTGAAGTTCCACTGCTGGTTATACGGTGTCACCCAGTCGCGGAACTGCGAGTTGATAGAGCTACCGACCATCCTTGAAGGCGGGGTAAAGAATCCAGCCTTGAACGGTTCGGCCAGCGAGGCCCCCGGCGGAGGCGTGTTCGGAGCGGCAGGGGGCTGGCCCAGGTAGACGTACGTGTTCACCAGCCACCCGCTACCCAGGTCGCTAATGCCACCGCCGATCCCGCCGCTACCAGGATAGAAGAACATCCCGTAACCGGCGCGGATAACCGTCTTTGGCGCAACCTCCCAGGCCAAACCCACGCGGGGCGCGAAGTTGTTCTTGTCCGGGTCACTCTGGTAGCGAGAGTCTATGTCTTGCGCGACAAACTGGAGCAGACCCTTCTGCCCGGTGAGCGGGTCGGTAGCATCCGGATTAAAGAACGCGAGATGGTCAAAACGGTCGATCCAGGGCGTCTGGTACTCCCACCGCACGCCAAGATTCAGCGTCAACTTCGGAAGCACACGCCAGTCGTCCTGGATATACCAGGTGTAGAAACGCTGGGACGCGGCGAGCGAGGGGTCGTCACTGATCCTTCCTCCGGTGGGCAGACCCAGCAGCAGCGTGGCTACGCCGTAGCCTGAAGTGCTACTGGACTTTGTTGGATCAGGGCCTTGGGTGAAACTGCGGCCGAACTGGTAGCGCCCCGCGCCAGATTCCGGACGGGTCACGTTGTTGGCCAGGAAGAGGTACTCGGCGCCCCACTTGAGCGAGTGCGTGTCACGGATCCAGGTAAAGTGCCCCTGCGCCCCGGTATTCCAGTTCGCCATGCGGAAGAAGCCCGCCCGGCGGGTTCCCAGGCTGTCCACATCGCTCGGCTCGAAGCGGGGGAACATGAGCACCTTAGCGTGAGCCTTGAGCGACTCAGGGAATCCTAACTCAGTGAAATCGTAGCCCAGGCTGCGGGGATGGGTCGTGTTCAGGTTGCGGACAAGCGTTGCGCGGAACTCGCCCACCAATTGCGGCGAAAAAGTCACGGTGTCACTCAGCGTGGCCATTCGCTGTTCCACTTTCTGCTTCGCCTTTTGACCGTTGGTACCCTCTTCGGGGTAAGCGATGTTGATGATCGAGCCCCTCGTCAGCCGGTCATTGTTCTGCCATCCGTAGGACAAGAAGAGCCGGTGCTTCATCCCCAGCTGGTGGTCGAACCGCAGGAAAAGTTTAGACACGTCGTTCTTCCGCGTCCCGTTCTTGACAAAATTCTCCGTTTCGGTCGTGCGGTTCGGAATCGGATAAAAACCGATCACCTTTGCCGCAATGGGATCAAAGCGGCTCGCCGGGATCATGTTGCTGGGGAACTGGTCCCGGATGTACTTGCCCGGGTGTGCGGGGTCCGGGCGAGTGGTTTGCGGGTCGAACATCCGGATCAGTTTCCCCTTTGACGTAGTCTGAGAGAAATCGCCGGCGCGCTCGAGCTCAGTGGGAACGGTGCCGACAATGTCGTCCGGGGAACGCTGCGGCACCTGCTCCCAGTTCACGAAAAAGAAGGTCTTATTCCGCCCGTCATACACCTTCGGGAGAAAGACCGGGCCGCCGACGGAGAAACCGTACTCGTTCCGGCGATAGGGACTCTTTGACAGGCCCACCCTGTTGTTTTTCCAACTGTTCGCGTTCAGCTTGTCGTTGCGAATGAACCAGTAGAGGCTCCCGTGCAACTCGTTGGTGCCGGAGCGTGTAGCGGCGGTCAGCACTCCACCACCAGAACGTCCGAACTCGGAGGAGAAGTTGTTGGTGAGGACCTTGAACTCCTGAACGGCCTCCAGCGGCGGCGTGTAAGCGATGTCCATGGTCGTGGTATTGCGGCTCTCGGCTCCGTCGAGAAGCACCTCGCTGGTGTTCGACCGCCCTCCGTTGATGAGCGGTCGTACTCCCGAGGCGTTTGACCCTTTGGGCACAACCCCCGGGGCCAAAGCCACCAGGCTGTATGGATTGCGGCCGAGGAGCGGCAACTGGAGTATCTGGCTGCTGGAGACGACGTTGCCCAGAGTGGCGGTTTGCGCCTCCAACTGTACCGCCGTGGCGGCTACCGTCACTTCGGTGTCAACAGCTCCCACCTCCAGGGTGACGTCAACAGTAGCTGTCAGCCCTACAGTGAGTGTGATGTCGGAAACACGCGCTTTCTTGAACCCGGGACTCTCAACAGCTACCTCGTATTTACCCGGATGCAAATAGGGAACACGGTAAATCCCCAGCGCGTTGGTTTGCGATTCTATGGTAACCCCAGTGGCGACATTCTTCACAGTGACCTTCGCGCCTGGAATGACCGCGCCGGAGGCATCCGTTACCGTTCCGACAACGGTCGCTTGTTCCACTTGAGCGACTGCGCTCGTTGTCACCAACACGACAATCAGAAAAGCTAAGACAACAGCGACGAATCGACTCATGTAACAACCTCCATTCCTGTGATCTAGATTGGGAACATAGGTCTGGCGGCAGTGCTTTGGCGGACCCGTCCGTCCACTCGGGGTGAAAGCTGACCCTGTGACCTTTTCCCTATCTTTCTAGTCTACTCCGCAGATTAGCCGTTCGGCAAGGGAATTCACAGTTAATTAACAGTTAATTAACTGTTTGTTATCTTCTGGATCGCGGCCATTGCCGAAACCAACCGTCCGCCGTTGGACCTGCCCGAGGCTGAATCCGAACACTCGAAGCGCTCTCTGGTCAGCCGGAAAGTTCTGTGTTGTGCGCTGGCGTATACTGGTGAACGTCGGGGCTTACCGCGCGAAAGCCCCAGGTTCGTCCCGGTTAGAAAGGGCTGGAAGCCGGGCCGGACCGATTCCCACGGAGCTTGCGTTGTTATCGTTACGGAAAATGATCGTTTGGGGTAGCGCGGCCGTAGTCGTTACGGGCGTCCTCGGCTATGGGTTCCTGCGCCTGGAGCCGGTCAAGGCCAGGCGCCTAGTGAAAGCGACCCGCTCCCTGCCGGAACGCTTGTTCGCGAAACCGAAGCCAAGAAGCGCGCGGCTCCGTGATTACGTGCCGACGACGCTGAGTGAGCCCGACCCGGGCGAGGTCCCTGTCAGGCTTCTTGCCTTGCCGTTCCGGAGCAGCGAACCCGCGTCCCTGCAAAGAGCTTCGGTCTCGTTGGACGCGCAACGCCGCTACGCGGTGGCGGCTGACGTTCCGTCCCGCTTTTCTTACGCGATGCGGGTTCCCGAGGGCGGCTATCTCAGTTTCGGCGTCAACCGCGCCGGTGGAGATTCCTCGTCCGGGAAGGTCTGCTTCGCGATCGATGTTTCCGCCGGGCCGGACTCCCGGCGGATGTACGATAGCTGTCTCCCCGCAGCTCACACCGGCTGGAAAGACAACATCCTCGATCTTGCCTCCTTCGCCGGCCGGCAAGTCGAGATGCGCTTCCGTGTTTCCGCGGGCGATTCCCGCCGGCCCGGCCCCGGCCTCAAGGCCTTCTGGAGCGAACTGTATCTCGGGGCGCGCACCAGCTCCGAGGAGCCGTTCCGGATCTTTGTGATCCTGATTGACACGCTTCGCCCGGATCACCTCGGCTGTTACGGCTATGAACGTGCCACCAGCCCGATTATCGACCGGCTGGCCCGCCAAGGCGTGCTGTTTGAAAGAGCCATCTCGGCCGCGCCGTGGACGAATCCCTCCGTCCTGTCCCTGTTCACTGCGCTTTACCCGTCGGACCTGTGGCAAACCAAACCGCACGCGGAAGCAATCCGAATGGCCATCCCGCCGGAAGCGGTCACGCTGGCCGAAATTCTGGCGACCAACGGCTACCTCACCATCGGCGCGTCGGATCATCCCGGCATCAACCAGGGCCTGTTCGGCCAGGGCTTCGATATCTACGCCCAGCTCTCCAGTGAAGGGGATGCACATACCGGGTTGGCCGGCACTGACCCCGAGATGATCCTGAACCGCCTGCGCGAGTTGCTCGCTCCCCGCCCCGGCCCGGTTTTCACTTACCTGCATCTGATGTACCCGCACATGCCTTACGACCCGCCGTCGCCTTACGATAACCTGTTCGGTCGCGGGGTCTTTCATTTCAATTTCGACAACTCGAAAGACAAGGACGCGGTCATCAACATGTACGACGGCGAGATCCGCTACACGGACGACTTTGTCGGCGCCTTCCTGGATGAGCTTGGCCGGCTGGGGCTCGCCGAGAACTCCCTCGTCGTGCTCCTCTCCGACCACGGGGAGGGCTTCTGGGAGCACGGCCTGTTCGAGCATGGCAACTCCCTGTACAACGAGCTGCTCCATGTGCCGCTGATCCTGTGGGCTCCCGGAAAGCTTCCGGCGGGCAAGCGCGTCCCGGACCTGGTCCGCACGGTGGACCTGCTGCCCACCATTCTGGACCTGGTCGGCGCTGGCGGCGACTCCGTCTTCCGGGGACGTTCCCTGCTGCCGTTGCTGGACGGCGGAGAGCACGGCCAGCGCCTCGCCTACAGTGAGTCGCCGCACGTGAGAATCGTCAAGGGAAAAACCATCCAGTCGGAGACCGGTAAGGTGATCTGGCCGAACACGCGGGGCGCTCCGCCGGAATACTACGATCTGGTGAAGGATCCGGGCGAGCACGTGAATCAGTACAAGGCCGCGGGAGAGGAGCTGGCGAAGCTGGAGCGAATCATGGAAGCGATCGGAACCAGCGCCCGGGAACATCGCGCCGCCTTCACCTCCGTCCAGCACGCTCCCTCCAAGGATCTGCTGCGCCGGCTCAAAACGCTCGGCTACATCCACTGAAGCGGCGCTTAACACCGGCCGGCCCCATCGTGTAGGCTGAAAAAGAGGAGGCGTCATACCGGATCAGCAAAATCGGAGCCGCTGGACATCGTCCCGATGGTTCGCCTGGTGGTACTTCAGCATCGCCCTCGGGTTCGTTCTGCTCGCCATCCGCTTTTACCTGCTGGGCGGCAACGGCTGGCTGGTGGCCCTGCGTCTGTTGATCGCGGTGGCTTTCGCCTTCCTGGGATACCTGCAACTGCGGGGTGCCGGCAGCCGCCGGTGAAGCCCCGGCGCGTACGATCCGTGGCCGCAACCTGCCCCAGGAAAGACCGCTTCCCAGACCTGGCCCGCACGGCCCGCGGCGCCAGCCCCGGCTTATGACACAATAGGAGAGATTGGGTAGTTACAAGGCACTGGATAGGAAAATACGATGACTGAGATTGTACGAATTGTTGGACGAGAGATTCTGGATTCGCGCGGCAACCCGACGGTGGAAGCCGATGTCTATCTGGCCGATGGAAGCCTGGGCCGGGCCGCCGTCCCGTCGGGCGCCTCAACCGGCGAGCATGAGGCCGTGGAGCTGCGCGATGGCGACAAGTCCCGCTACCTGGGCAAGGGCACGCTCAAAGCAGTGAGCAACATCAACGGCGAGATCGCCGAGGCGCTGATTGGCATGGACGCCAGCGAGCAGATCACCATCGACCGCAAGATGGTCACCATCGACGGCACGCCGAACAAGGGCCGCCTGGGCGCCAACGCCATCCTGGCTGTTTCCATGGCCACCGCCCGGGCAGCCGCGGAATCCCAGCAAACCCCTCTGTATCGTTATCTCGGGGGCTTTGCGGCCCGCCTGCTGCCGGTTCCGCAGATGAATATTCTCAACGGTGGCGCCCATGCCGACAACTCCGTGGACCCCCAGGAGTTCATGATCACGCCTTACGGCGCGGAAAACTTCGCCCAGGCCATCCGCATGGGTTCGGAAGTATTCCACACCCTGAAAGGCGTCCTCAAGGGCCGCGGCTACTCGACGGCCGTCGGCGACGAGGGCGGCTTCGCGCCGAACCTGAAGTCGAACCAGGAAGCCCTGGAAGTCATCCTGGAGGCGATCGAAAAGGCCGGCTACCGGCCGGGCGAGGATATCGGCCTGGCGCTGGACCCCGCGGCCAGCGAATTCTACGACAAGGAAAAAGGCAAGTACATCTTCAAGAAATCCGACGGCAGCGAGTACACTCCCGAGCAGTTGGTGGATCTTTGGGCAAGCTGGGTGAAGCAGTACCCGATCATCTCCATCGAGGACGGCATGGCCGAGGACGACTGGGACGGCTGGAAGGTGATGACCGACGCCCTGGGCGACAAAATCCAGCTCGTCGGCGACGACATTTACGTGACTAATACCGAGCGCCTGGCCCGGGGAATCGAAATGGGGATCACCAACTCGATTCTCATCAAGGTCAACCAGATCGGCACGCTGACCGAAACGCTGGAGGCGATGGACATGGCCGCCAAGGCGGGCTACACCTGCGTGGTCTCCCACCGCTCCGGCGAAACCGAGGACACCTTCATCGCTGACCTGGTGGTGGCCACCAACGCCGGCCAGATCAAGACCGGCTCGGCCAGCCGAACGGACCGCATTGCCAAGTACAACCAGTTGCTCCGGATTGAAGAGGAACTGGGCGGCAGCGCGAAGTTCGCCGGCCGCCAGGCGTTCCGTCGATAGGAGGCACAATGCATAAGCTGGTTTTGCTACGACATGGTGAAAGCGTTTGGAACAAGGAAAACCGGTTTACGGGGTGGACCGACGTGGACCTTTCTGAGAAAGGGATTGAGGAAGCCCACGAAGCCGGCCGGACCCTGAAACGCGAAGGGTATATCTTCGACATCGCCTACACTTCGGTGCTCAAGCGGGCCATCCGCACGCTGTGGATCACGCTCGACGAAATGGACCTGATGTGGATCCCGGTCGTCCGGGACTGGCGCCTGAACGAACGGCACTACGGCGCGCTCCAGGGGCTGAACAAGGCCGAGACGGCGGAGAAGTTCGGCGAGGAGCAGGTAAAGATCTGGCGGCGCAGCTACGCCACCCGGCCGCCTGCCCTGGACCCCAGCGACGAGCGCTACCCGGGCCATGACCCGCGTTACGCCTCCCTGACGAAGGACCAGCTCCCGCTCACCGAGTGCCTCAAGGACACAGTGGCTCGCTTCTTACCGTCCTGGCACGAGGAGATCGCTCCCACGATCAAGGCTGGCAAGCGGGTCCTGATTTCCGCGCACGGCAACAGCTTGCGCGCCCTGGTGATGTACCTGGACAATATCTCGGAGGCCGACATCGTCGGACTGAACATCCCCACCGGGATGCCGCTGGTCTACGAGCTGGACGAGGACCTCAAGCCGATCAAGAGCTACTACCTCGGCGATCCCGAAAAGGTGAAGGCGGCCATGGAAGCCGTCGCCGCTCAGGGTAAGAAGCGAAGCTGAATCACGGTTGGCGCAGTAAGCCGCGAATGCCGAGCGGTCGCAGCAGTTGGGGGCACCGGGTTGCATTCGCGGCTTTCTCAGCGATCCGCCCGCTCATAAACCCAGACCGTCTCGCGTTCCACAGTCCGCCGAAACCGTTCCCCGGCGAGCCGCTTCCATTCCGGTTGGGTGTAGACGAGGACCTCAGCCGGCACCGGCAGCTCCGCGGTGTCCCAGCCGGCCGCCCGCTCTTCGAACGGAGCAGTGGCACGCTCCACGATGACGATCAGGTCGAGGTCACTGCCGACGCCCCAGTCGCCGCGGGCGTAAGAACCGAAGTAGCCGATACGAACGACCTCGGGTCTTTGTGCACCCAGGCGCTGCGCCCACTCCCGTGCCGCCCGGGCCACCGTCTCACTGTCAGGCCATTTGAAGACGGACGAACTCAAGAATCTGACTGGCATGGTCGATCGCCTGCTGGCTCTGGAGGCCGCTGTAGTGCTCGAAGGGCGCTCCCTCAGGGTGTCCATTCGGATACCGGGTGGGGATATAGTAGCCGTCCAGCACGTGAGCCGCGTCGATGAGTAGAGCCGGAGCGCGAACCTCGGCGGGGAGCTCGGCCAGCAAGCGCGCCACCACGTGTCCCCACGCTTCCTGCCCCCGGGCCAAATGCAGGGCCTTCGCCGCTTTCTCGGCCGCCTGATGTGCGGCGAAACACGCCCACTCGTGCTTGCCCGCCCCCGCAGATTCCTGGGCATGCTCCAGGTCGCGCTCCGCCTGCTGGAACCAGTCCCGCGCCCGATTCGGCATTCTGCCTTCCGAGGATAACAGGTTCACGCCGCCCGGGCGAGCGGAATCATTCTCGCGGGTGGCATCATGAAAAGGAGCTGGAAACAGCGGTTCCAGCGCCGGTTCCCCAGTACGGGGAAAAGGCCACATAGGAGGCAACCATGCGCATGATCAAGATCGGCGCCGCGCAGTTCGAGGCCCGCGACGCCGATAAAGATTACAACCTTTCTCGTATCGAGGCACTCGCTCGCATCGCCGCCGACGACGGGGCCGAGCTGGTTTCCTTCCACGAATGCTCGATCACCGGCTATACCTTCCTGGAGAATCTCACCCGGGACGAAATCGCCGCGCTCGCCGAACCGGTCCCGGGCGGAGATTCCATCCAGCGGTTGGCGGCGATGGCTGCCTCGCTGGGCGTGACGTTGGGCGCGGGACTGATCGAGACCGACGACGGGCGGCTGTACAACACATACGTGGCCGTCAACGGCGGCGGCCTGATCGCCAAGCATCGCAAGATCCATGCCTTTATCAACGAGGCAATCACCTGTGGGGACCGCTACACGGTTTTCGACCACGCCGGCTGCCGCTTCGGCATCCTTACCTGTTACGATAACAACCTGCCGGAAAACGTCCGGATCACCGCCATGATGGGCGCCGAGATTATCCTGATGCCCCACGTCACCGGCTGCCTCCCCTCGCCGATGCCCGGCCGCGGGACGGTGGACCCGAAGATCTGGGCCAACCGCGAACTCGATCCCGTCCGCTGCCGCCAGGAGTTCGACGGCCCCAAGGGCCGTGGCTGGATCCTGCGCTGGCTGCCGGCGCGCACTTATGAAAATGGAGTGTACGGTATCTACACCAACCCGATCGGCGTCGACGGCGGCACCATCAAACCCGGCGGCTCGATGATCCTGGACCCGTTCGGCGAAATCCTGGCCGAGTGCCGCCGGCTGGGTGACGATGTCGTAGTGGCCACCCTGGACCCGGAAAAGATCAAGGTGGCCTCCGGGCAGTCCTACATTCGCGCCCGCCGGCCGGAGCTTTACGCAAAGATGGTGGAGCCGAACCCGGCTCTCGGCCCCGGCGGACGGCCGCAGGTGTGGTGGAAAAAGCACCGGAGCTAACCGGCGGCGGCACGGACCGCGCCGCTGAATGTGATAGCCTGTTCCTCGCATGTCTGATAGCCCGAAACCGACTTTGCACCGCCGGCTCGGCGTGCTCAACGCCACCTCGATCAACATGTCGAACATGGTCGGGATCGGCCCGTTCATCGCCATCCCGCTCATTCTGGCGACACTGGCGGGGCCGCAATCCTACCTCGCCTGGCTGGTTGGCGTCATCATCGCCTTGTCCGACGGGCTGGTGGTGGCCGAACTCGGCGCGGCGCTGCCGGCTGCCGGCGGTACGTACATCTTTTTGCGGGAAGGCTTCGGGCCGAGCCGGTGGGGACGCCTGCTGGCGTTTCTGTTCGTCTGGCAACTGCTGTTTGCCGGACCGCTGGAAATCGCCAGCGGTAACATCGGCCTGGTGCAATACCTGAAGGTCTTCTGGCCCTCGATGACCGCGTTCCAGATGAAGCTGGCCGCCGCGGGAGTCGGCGCGTTTCTCATCTTCACGCTGTACCGGAAGATCACCGACATCGCCAAGATCATGCTGGGGCTCTGGATCACCATGATCGTCACCACCGGCTGGGTGATCGTCACCGGCGTCATCCATTTCAACCCGGCGCTGGCCTTCAGCCTCCCGCCGGACGCTTTCCGACTCACGCCGCACTTTTTCCAGGGCCTGGGGCAAGGCACGGCCAACGTGCTGTACCTGTTCCTCGGCTACTACCAGGTTTGCTACCTGGGGGCCGAGATCCGCGAGCCCGGCCGCACGATACCGCGGGCCGTCGTCTATTCGATCCTCGGCGTCACCGTCATCGACGTGGCCCTCTCGTTCAGCTTCATCGGCGTGGTTCCCTGGCGCGAGGCGATGGCCTCGCAGTCCGTTGGCGCGGAGTTCATGGCCCGGGTCTACGGGCCGTGGGCGGGGCAGTTACTGGCCGGGATGATCGTGGTGACGGCGTTCGCCTCCATCTTCGCGCTGCTGCTGGGATACTCGCGCGTGCCCTACGCCGTGGCCCGGGACGGGATCTTCCTGCGGTGGTTCGGAGAACTGCATCCGACCAAGGAGTTCCCCCACCGCTCGCTGCTGCTGGTGGGCCTGGCAGCTATCGTCGCCAGCTTCTTTGCGCTCCAGGATGTGATCCTCGCCCTGATGGCGGCGCGCATCGTCATCCAGTTCATCGCGCACACGGTGGCCCTGTTTCTGATCCGCGCGAAGCGGCCGGACATCCAGCGGCCATTCAAGATGTGGTTCTATCCGCTGCCAGCGCTGATTTCCCTGGGCGGCTACGTTTACGTCTTCTCCTCGCTCGGCCTCCGCTTCATCCTCTTTGGCCTGCTGACGCTGGCCGTCGGCGCCGCTGTCTACCTGGTGGTGGCGCGGCGCCAGCGCGAATGGCCGTTCGCCGACCCCGCGCCTCCTCCGCCGCCGGTTCCGCGCACGCCGCCAACATCGCCAGCCGCCGGAAGCGCCCCATGAGCCGGGATCCGGACATGGCCACCGCGCCGGCTCACTGAACCGGCCCACCGCCGGTGCGGCTGACCGCTTTCACCGAAAACAATTCTTACGAGTTAACAGGAGAAATTATCGCTGGATGAGAAAAGCGGGCAAAAAAACACACAGGGCGGCCCGGTATTCCCGGCTTGCCATGCGTGAAACCAGCCTCCACGCCTTCATCATGCGCGTTGTGCGCCGTCACGCCTTGCGTGCTCGTTATCCGGTCGTCCGCTGGCTTCTCCATCTTGCCGGCAAGCGGGCTCCGCGCCGCCCCCGGTCACTGTACGGCTCTATTCTCACCTCCTTGCCGGCCTCTCCGCCGGCTTCAGAAAGTGCCTCGTTAGGAACCGGACTACCCGATTCCAATTCAATTTTGCCCCGAGATCCTGCGCATGTCAATAGGAAACTGAACTCCCGCGTAATGGTTACGCTGAAGACCCTATTTTTTCGCCGGCACGCCGAGAATTTTCACCCGGCGGAACTGGCCCATGTCGAAGAAGCTTCCCAGGCCGACCTTCCCGGCTCGGAGACTCAGGTCCACGGCCCGCAAGGAAGGCAGCGCCCGGCCGTTGACCGACACGCTGACGCTCCCCGTGGTTCCGTCATAAACCAGCCGCACCTTGTGCCAGTCTTCACTGGTGAGCGCCGGGGGGCCATCCAAGGGGCTGATGCGGACGCGGTCGCCACCGAACACGTGAAAAATCCCATTGTGGACGGCGACCTGACGGCCGCTGTCCACCGACAGGTGCGCGTAGTTGAAGTGCGCCGCGTCCTGGTAGGCGTAAACCAGGATCAGCGACGTGTGCCGGTGGCGCGCCGCCTCCGGTTCTTTCTTGACCTCGGCCTCGAGGGTGACCTTGATGAAGTCCGGAGTATCGGCAAGCGCGAACTGCGTGGGCCGCCGGGGCGACCGCGAGGGCCGGGGCACCAGCAACTCCAGGGTCGGTACGCCGTCGACGGTTGCCACTTTCCAGTCCGAGGCCACCGGCACCGTCCAGCGGTAGCCGAAGGCCTCAATTGTGGCGGCGCCAGCCCCCGGCAGTGACATCACCAGCACCAGCGCCGCGGCCGTCGCGAGCTTCATCCCGCGCATGAACGCCCTGCTAACTGCCCCGGGTGGCGGTAAACGTTCCCGAGTACTGGTCGAACTGCCATTCCCCCGAGATCCGGCCATCCTTCAGCTTGCCATGAATAATCAGATCCGCTGTGAAACCGGCCTCCTCGGAATAGTAAGGGAACTTCAGCGAAAGTTCGCCTGCCTTGTAAGTGCCCTTGACCGGCACTTCCCCGCCAACCGTTCCGGTTACCTCCTCGCCGCTGAGCTTCAGCGTGATGGGCGCCTCGCGCACCCCGGCCTCAGTGTCGAAGGTGAAGTTCCAGGTTCCATCGATGCCGGCCGCGACGGCCATTCCCGCAATCAATATCAACCCGAGGGCCACTCTTGACAGGTCTCTCATCTCTTCTCCACTCCAGTTGAGTTATAGGAATTCCGCCTCAGGATATCACACTGAAACCGGCCGGTTCACCGGTATGGTATGTTCGGTATGTTTCGCCATGGAGATACGAGACAAGGTGTGCCTGGTCACCGGCGCCGGCACCGGCATCGGCCGCGGCATCGCGGTGGAGCTGGCGCGCCGCGGCGCCCGCGTGGTCGTGAACTACCCTTCCGAAACCACCGGCCCCGAGGAAACCATCGCCGAAATCGCCGGCTTCGGCGGCCGCGCCCTCCCCGTCCGGGCCGACATTGCTGAGACGGAGGAACGGGAAGCGATGTTCGAGACGGTGCTCGGCGAGTTCGGCCGGCTGGACGTGCTGGTGAACAATGCCGCCTTCGATCCCGGCGAGATGGACGTCTTCGATGTCAGCGAAGAGCTTTTCGACCGCGTCCTGGCGGTCAACCTGAAGGGTCCCTTCTTCTGCGCGCTCACCGCCGCCCGCGCCATGATCCGGCAAGGCGGAGGCGGCCGGATCATCAACATCAGTTCGATCCACGGGCAACAAAGTCTGCCCCGGCATGCCCCCTATTCGCTCTCCAAGGGAGGCCTGGACACCATGACGCGGCAACTGGCCATTGACCTCGCCCCGTACCACATCAACGTGAACACCGTGGCCCCGGGCTTCATCGAGGTGGAGCGCACCATCCGGGCCGAGCGGCACTACGACCGGGAGGAAATGGGAAAGCGCATTCCCGCCGGCCGGGTGGGCCTGCCCACCGACATCGCCAGCCTGGTCTGCTACCTGGCCTCCGAGGAAGCCGGTTTCATCACCGGCCAGGTGATCTTGTGCGACGGCGGCAGCTCCGTCTGGATGTCGTTCTCGGGCCAGCACTTCTGAGCCCCCGCTCGCCTGGCCGCGCCGCCGCGTTCCGCATCTTCTCCTGAGTTTCGCCTGAAACCGTACCTCATGCCACCGGCGTCAATAAGAATGAAACAAACAGAACCTAGAAAAGGAGGAACGCGAAGATGAGACTGCTTCTGGCTTTAGTGGCTGCCGCGGGGCTCGCCTTCGCGGGCAGCGTCCAACAGCATAAAGTTCGTTTGAATGACACCTATGTCGTCCAGGAAAAGGTTCTCGAGCCCGGCCAGTACAAGGTGGTCATCGAGGGCGAGCATGCCACCATCAAGAAGGGCAAGGACGAGATCCTGAAGGACGTGAAGGTCGTTACCGTCCCGGCTAAGTTCAATTACACGGCGGTTGGATCGCGGACGGAGAACGGCAAGCGCGAACTGACTGAGATTCAAATCGGAGGCACTCGCCAGAAACTGGTGTTTGTAGAAAGCTGATGCTCTGATGAGCTCCTTCGACTGATTGACCTGGCGGCTTCGCGGCGCCTCCCACCGCAAGCCGCCTTTCCTTTTGTCTTCCTCCCGCAGCAGTCGTCTTTGTCACCCCCGCCCGGAGCCCAACCGGCGCCACGTGCGTGGCCGTCGGGGTGTGATAGGATGACGGCTCTAGCCGAGGTATTCCCATGCTGAAACACGAATTACTCCATCCCAAGATTCTCGAAGTGATCGCGCGCGCCGGTCACAGCTCCCAGGTGCTGATCGCCGACGGCAACTACCCGGCCTCGACCACGCTCGGGCCGAAAGCCGAGCTGGTCAGCCTGAACCTCTCCCCGGGCGTGGTGAACTGCACTCAGGTGCTGGCGGCGCTACTGTCAGCCGTGCCGGTCGAGACAATCAACACCATGCAGCCGGAGACAACCGGCCCGTACGCGATGCAGGAAGAGCCGCCGGTGTGGAGCGAGTACCGGAAGGTGATCCGTGAAGCCGGTCTGGATCTCGACCTGGAACCGATCGAGCGGTGGGATTTCTACAAGGCTGTAAACACACCGTCGCTGGCCCTCACCATTCATACCGCGGATCAGAACCTGTTCGCCAACATCCTGCTCACCATCGGGGTGCGGAAACCATAATCCACGGCCACCAGAGCCTGGTATTGAAGCGGTGAGCCGTCTCGACTACCATAAGGTGTGCCCGCCGCAATCGACTTCATAATGTTTGACGCCGGGGGCGGGCATCGCGCTGCCGCCACGGCGCTCCGGGACATCATCGTGCGGCAGGGGCGGCCGTGGCGAATCCGCCTGGTGAATTTGCAGGAACTGCTGGACCCGATCGACATCGTCCGCAAAACGACCGGGGTCCGTTCCCAGGAAGTCTATAACCGGCTGCTCAAGTGGGGCTGGAGTTTCGGCTGGACAGGGCTTCTCCGCTTGTTGCAATTCGGTGTCCGCTTCTACCACGCCGCCGAGGTACGCATCCTGGAACAATTCTGGGCCGCGAAGCCGCCGGACATGGTAGTTTCCCTGGTTCCGCACTTCAACCGGGCCCTCCGCGAGGCTCTCCAGACCGTCCAGCCACGGGCGCCCTTCGTAACTGTGCTGACGGATCTGGCCGACTATCCACCCCATTTCTGGATCGAGGCCCAGGACCAGTACGTGATCTGTGGAACCAGCCGGGCTGTCACGCAGGCGCGCCAGATCGGCGTCCCACCGGATAAGGTGCTGCGTGTTTCGGGCATGATTCTCCGGCCGCAGTTTTGCGAACCGCTGGAAGTGGACCGGGAGGCCGGGCGGCAACGCCTGGGACTGGATCCGGGGCTGCCGACCGGCCTGGTGCTGTTCGGGGGCCAGGGCTCCCGGGCGATGGCGGGTATCGTCCGCCGGCTCCAGGCGGTCCGGCGGCCGCTGCAACTCATCCTGATTTGCGGCCATAACCAGAAGCTTGCCCGGCGGCTCCAGGCTATCCCCACCCGCTTTCCCATGTTCGTCGGGGGCTTCACCAGCGAAATCCCGTACTACATGCGGCTGGCGGATTTCTTCATCGGCAAGCCGGGCCCGGGCAGCATCAGCGAAGCCCTCCAAATGGACCTGCCGGTCATCGTGGAATCCAACGCCCGGGCTCTGCCGCAGGAGCGATATAACGCCGAGTGGATCGTCGAGAAGGGCGTCGGGGTCGTGGTCTCCCGCCTCCGGGAGGTCGCCGGCGCCGTCGAACAGCTTCTGGAGCCGGAGAACCTGGCCCGCTACCGGGCGGCCGCGGCGGCCATCGACAGCCGGGCGGTGTTTGAAATTCCCGCACTCCTGGAGCGGCTCCTGCAAGAGCGGACTTGAACTGCCTGGTATTTCCCGGGGGCCACGCCCGGCGGGACTACGGCAGCGGCCCCTCCGGCCACGGGTGCTTCGGATAACGCCGGCGGAGCTCCCGTCGCACGCGCGGGTAAAGACGCTCCCAGAAACCGGCCAGGTCCGTGGTGGTTTGGACCGGCCGGTGGTTGGGCGCCAGCAGATGGACCACCAGCGCGACCCGGCCGCCGGCAATGCGGGGCGTTTCCCTCATGCCGAAAAAGTCCTGCAGCCGCGAGGCAATCCACGGGGACTTCCCCGGCTCATAATGCACCCGCAGCCGCCGTCCTCCCGGCAGCCGGATGCGCGCCGGTGCAGCCTCTTCGAGCCGGCGCCGCTGCTCAGCCGTCAGCCGCCGCTCCAGGGCCCGCAGCAGGCGCCCGCCGGCGGCTGCCTTTTGCAGTTCCTGGAAACTCCGAAGTCCGCGGCACAGCTCCGCGAGCGCGGCCAGCACGTCCGCTTCCTCCAGTTTCGGAATCTCCGCATATTCGGAGGCGAAGGCCACGCGGTTCAGAAATTCCTCCACCGCTTCCCGGTCCGTGAAACGCCCGAGGCCGGCCTGGCGGGCCTGGGCGGCAAGCAGTTGCGCGGCCCGCTCGGGATCGGGATTACCGGCACGGGACTCCTCCAGCACGATGTTGTCGAACAGCAGCGCGCTGACGGCCTCGACGCGCTCGGCCGCGCGGTTCCACTCCACGGCCGTGCGTTCCCGGATGCGCTCCGGGAACAGGTCGAAGAGCCACTCGGGCTTCACCGCGCTGGCCAGCCGGACCAGTGGAAGGCCGCGCTCCCGGCGCTCTTCGATATCCACCGCCACCATCAGCTCCTCGCGCCGCACCACGCTGGCGCGCGACAACCGGGCTGAGCCGCCGGCGGCCAGCAGGAGTTCCTCGCCCCGGCGCCGGCGCGCCACCCGGTCCGGGAACGCGGTCAGCACGGAAATCAGCAACGCCTCGTCCCCGGAAGCAGTATCCTTGGCCGGCTGAGCCAGGCGGTGGAGCTGGGCAGTCAGTCTCCGGACCTGCGGTGACGGGGGTGCCTCGAGCAACACCAACAGGTCGGAGGGTCCCATCTGCTTCGCCGGTCCGGGGGGCAGCCGGTCGCCGGCCGCCAGCCGCGCCGCCAGCGCGCACCCCTCCCGCCCCGCGCCACGGCGCTCCGCCTCGACGACCAGGCGCGCCAGCCGCGGATGCAGTGGCAGTCGCACCATCCGCCGGCCGGTCCCGGTCAACCCGTCCCCGCGTCCGATCGCTCCCAGCCGATCCAGCAGCCGCTCGGCCGACTCGACCGCCCCGTCGGGAGGCGCATCCAGCCAGGAAAGCTCCCGCGGGTCCTTGATCCCCAGCGCCCGCAGCTCCAGGAACACCTCGGAAAGCTCGCGGCGGGTGATTTCCGGCGCCTCGTGCGCGGGCCGGCGGGCGTAATCAGCCTCCGGGTAAAGCCGCACCACCCGGCCCGGGCCCAGGCGTCCGGCACGGCCCGCCCGCTGGTCGGCGGAAGCCCGGCTGACGCGGGCCACCCGCAGCGCCGGCAACCCCGTCCAGGGCGAATCGCTGGCCACGCGCGCCAGCCCGCTGTCGATAACCGCCGTCACTCCCTCGATGGTGATGGAGCTTTCCGCGACGTTCGTCGAAAGAATCAACTTCGGCCG
>CAZXVW010000063.1:0-19614 GCA_964644025.1 uncultured Solibacteraceae bacterium
TGGAAACAGAGCCGGGAGTTCGGGGTGGTCAACGAGGGGTCCAACCGGCTCTGGAAACTGGGTACGTTCGCCTTCTACTACCTCCGCGGCCGCTGGGTCCATGGACCGAACTTCCGCTACCCGGCCATGCGGTTTGCCGGCGTGCCGGAAGAACGGTTGTCCGGGCACCTGTACCTGGACTGGAGCAAGCACGGCGCCGCCCGGGAACTTCCCGCCCGGAAGCCCCGCCTCATCGCCAAGCACCGCGGCCGCTCCATCGAGGAACTGGCGCGCCTGCAGGACGGCCAGCCGTTCAGCGCTTACGGAACCACGAGAATTGAGCACGCCCGCCCGGCCCAGCTAGCCGGAGGAGACTAGCCGCTCCGGCGCTTTCAGAGTCCCCTTGCTGCGTTTTCCCCGCAGCGGCCGGCCGCTATATGATCAGAAAATGGGCCATGGGGCCGGCGAACCGGTTCGGCCACACAGGCGCCGCAGTTCCCCTCAGGGCTCAGGAAGGAGTGCTGTACCGATGTCAAATGCAATCAGAAGGCGTACCTTCTTGACGTCGGCGGCTTCCGCCGGCCTGGCGGCCGCGCCCGCTCCGGCGGCCGATGCGGTGCTGGAAATCCACCCCGCCGAGCTCGGTCCGGAGATCAGCCGCCACCTCTACGGGCAATTCATTGAACATCTCGGCGGGGTGATCTATGACGGTATCTGGGTGGGACCAGACTCCCGGGCGCCCAACCTCGGCGGCATCCGCAAGCAGTTCATCGATGACATGAAGCGGATCGGCGCGCCGAACTTCCGGTGGCCGGGTGGCTGCTTCGCCGACAGCTACCACTGGCGCGACGGCATCGGCCCGCGCCGGCAGCGGCCCCGGACATACAATCTCTGGCAGACGCGGATGCCGGAAGGCGTGGATGCCACCGAAACCAACCAGTTCGGCACCGATGAGTTCGCCGCGCTCTGCCGCCTGGTCGGCGCGGAGCCTTATATCACCGCCAATGTCGGCTCCGGTAGCCCGCGGGAGTTTCACGAGTGGGTGATGTACGCCAACGCGCCCGTCGGTACCGTGAGCCTGGCCGACCTCAGGGCCAAACACGGCCACCCGGAACCGTACCACGTCCGTTACTGGGGCGTTGGCAATGAAGCCTGGGGATGCGGCGGCAACTTCAGCCCCGCTGAATACGCCACCGAGTTCCGCCGCTTCGTCACCCGGTTTCCCACCCACTACGGCAGGCCGTTCCTGGTTGCCGTGGGACCGAGCGGCGGCCGCCCGGACGGCCACCTGGGCTGGACCCGCGGGTTCTTCGAGGCCATGCGCGGCCATGGCCGCGGCGCCTGGCCCGCCGGCTGGGCGCTGCATTATTACACACGCCCCCGTCGCTCGCCAAAGGCGGACGCCAACTCCCCCCAGCGCTGGTACGACATTCTCCAGGCCGGCGCCCGGATGGAGTGGCTGATCGAAGAGCACTGGAAGACGATGGGGGAGTTCGACCCCGAGCACCGGGTCCGGTTCGTCATCGACGAATGGGGCGTCTGGCAGCCGCGCACCGATCAGCTCGGCGGCCACTACATCTTGACCCAGGTGGGAAACCTGCGCGACGCGCTTCATGCGGCCCTCACGCTGGACATTTTCAATCGCCACGCTGAAAAGATCGCCATGGCGAACATCGCCCAGACCATCAACTGCCTCCACTCGCTGTTCGAAGCCAAGGGCGAGCGGTTCGCCCGTACGCCCACCTATTACGTCTTTGAAATGTATGGCCTGCACATGGGGGCGAAGCGGGTTCCCCTCCGCATCGACGCGCCGGACCTCAAGGTTCCGGTGGGCGACGGCTCGGAGCCGTTGTTCTGTCTGGCCGGTTCCGCCTCGGTCCGGGACCGCCGGTTGGCTCTTACCCTCGTGAACCCGTCGATCGACGACGATGTCATCGCGCGCATCGACTTGCGGGGCGCGCGGGCCCGGGAAGCCCGCGGCCGCGTGCTCACGCACGGCGACCCCTGGGCGGCCAACAGCCTCGCTGCTCCGGATACCGTGAAACCCGCCGCGTTCCCCGTCGATGCTTCGGCTGCTCCCTTGCGGGTCCGCGTGCCGAAACACTCGGTGGCCGCGATTGAATTGCGTCTGGTTTGAAAAGGAGAGCAACAACGACATGAGCAGTTCAGTTTCCCGAAGAGGGTTTGTGAAAGGCCTGGCGAGCGCTCCGGCCGCGGGAAGGTTGGCCGCCGCCACGGAATCTCCGGCCGGTGACTTGCCCCCGCTCTGGGTCACCCTGGAGACAGCCGAGGTCCGCTCCTCCGGCAATCGCCTGACCGCGCGGACCGCCGCGGTCGAACGCACCTGGAAATGGACCGGCAAGGGCCTGGTGACCACCGGGTTTCGCCGCCTACGCACCGGCCGCCAGTGGGCCTCGCTCGAGCCGGCCTACGCCGCCGACTGGGATTACCCGGGGCTGATCGGCGGCCGGACCGCGGCCCGCCTGCGCAGCCTCACGGCAAAACCGGTTCGCTTCGATCCGTTCACCTCGGACCATATCGAAGTGGTCGCCGAGATCCACTACCCGGCTGCCAGGGTCGCGCTCCAGTACGTGATTTGGGTTTACCCCAACGCACCCGGCTTCCGCACCGAGCTTCGCGTCAAGGCGCTGGCCGGCTTCCAGCCTGCGGCGGTGAAGCCCCAGCCGGCTCCCCGCGCCGAGTATCTTCCGCTGGCCGTCGGCAAGGCTGCCCGCCGGGCCATCGGCTATTACAACCAGACGCAGCGGCGCAACACGCCCCAAACTCCGCTGCTGCGGGAAGAGGTCCGCACCGGTGCCCTGTCCGGCGCCGAATCCTGGGACTGGGCCAGCTTGTTCGCCGTGGAAGCCGGCGCGGAGGGCTTCTGCCTGGTCAAGGAGTCTCATAAGTGCGTCAACCAGCCGGGCGTCAACACCGGCGACTTCCGGTGCGGCCCCTGGGGCGTGGCCAGCACCGGCTGGGGCCCTTCCCCCGGCGACTTCCTCACCACGCGGTTCCGTTCCTGCTGGGCGAACTGGGCCATCGCTTACGCCAGCGGCCAGGACGGCCGGGAAGCCGCCATCAAATCGTTTGACCGCCTCCGCTACCCCGTCGACCCGCGCCGCGATATCTATATCATGGCCAATACCTGGGGCAGCGGCGGCAGTTCCGCCGAGAGCCGCGAGGCCGCGCGCGAGGCGAACGTCCTCCGGCAGATCGCCTCCTGCCGGGACCTCGGCATCGACGTCCAGCAGATCGATGACGGGTGGCAGGGAGACCAGCATAAAACCTGGTTTCCGGTCAAGGACCGCTATCCGGAGGGCTGGAAGAACGTGCGGGCGGCGGCGCGGAAAGCCGGCGTCAAGCTCGGCCTTTGGGCCGCCTGGGTGATCGGCGCCGACGCCCTGCGGAAGACCTATGACGAGGGCGGCTTCAACTATTACAAAATCGATTTCGCCAACCTGAACACCTACGACAAGCTGGAAGGTCTCATCGACAAGATGCGCCGCCTCATCCGCCACTCCGGCCACACCGTGCGCGTGAACTGGGACGTGACGGAAAACCCGCCGCGCGTCGGCTATTACTTCGCCCGGGACCTCGGCAACATCTACCTGGAAAACCGCAAGCCGATCTTTCCCGCCCACGTCGTCTACATCCCTCACCTGGTGTTGCGCGACGCCTGGCAACTGGCCCGCTACACGAACCTCAACCGCTTCCAGATCACCGTGCAGAACATCGAGCGGGTCAACCGCCAGACCAGCGACGCTTATCTGCACAATCATCCCTACTGCGTCGCCATTACGTTGATGGGTTCGCCGATCTTTTTTCAGGAGACGACTTACTACACCGGCCAGGCGCGCGATCAGATCCGTCCCTTGCTGGCGCTGTACAAGCGGCACCGCCGCCAGATGTACCGGGGATACGTCTTCCCCATCGGCGATGAGCCGGATAACTCCAGTTGGACCGGGTTCCAGAACCACGATCCGGAAACCAGTGCCGGTTACCTGACCATCTTTCGCGAGCTGCACGCCACCGAATACAGAAGGGCGATTCCGCTGCGTTTCCTCGCGGGAAAGCGCATCCGCCTGACCGATCTTCGGAACAAGAAAACGCGAACCCTGCGCGTGCCCGCCGACGGCAAGGTGCGGTTTGAGATCAGCCCCGCCCCCGGCTTCCTGTTTCTGCGCTACGAGCTGCTATGAATCAAAGCCGCTGCCGGCAGCCGCGGCAACCGGAGCCGGCCCGCGCGCTCAGCCGGTGGCGCCCGTCACACCTTTTGCGGTACGACGTACGGCTGGCGGTAATCACGGGTCAGCAGTTTATTCGCCTCCGCGTCGCCCACGCAGCGTTCGGCTTTCGGGTCAAACTGAATCGAGCGGCCGGTGCGCCAGGCGATGTTGGCCAGGTGGGCCAGCGCCGAAGAATAGTGCAGTTCCTCGGGTCCGGCCCGCAGGTCGGATTCCTTCCGGCTGCGAACGGCCTTGATGAAGCTCGCGAAATGGGGCAGGTTCGTGATGTTGCCTTCGCCCACCGCGCTCGGGCCTTTCTCCCGCGGCACCGCCAACTGGCGGACCATGCCGCCGGCCTCGGCCTTTGGCCCCGGCTCCGCTTTCTTGCCCAGGAAGGTGTAATAACTCGAGTAATCCGGCATGATCATGTAGCCCTCGGTGCCCAGGAAGATCACGCCGACCGCGTTGCGCTTGTCCAGGAAGATGAACTCCTTGCCCATCCCCGCTTCGGCGTTCGTGTAGCCGCTCCGGGTCTCGAAGGTGACCAGCAGGTCGCGGCCCGCCCACTGGTACATCACCGCGTGCACCTGCGGGTATTGCTGCGCGCCGAGGTCCACGTAGACGCCGCCCATCGAGGCTACCTTGCTCGGATGCGTGTCCAGATCCAGCCCCCACCGGATGATGTCCAGCTCATGCACGCCCTGGTTGCCGATGTCGCCGTTGCCGTAGTTGAACAGCAGATGCCAGCCCCGGTGGCGCTCGGTGGCATATGGCTCGTACGGCGCCGGCCCCTGCCACATGTCCCAGTCCAGCCCCTTCGGGATTGGCTTCTCGACAATCTTCTGGAAGCCCCGGCGCTTCTTGTAAGCAATGCCCCGCGCCATGTAGACGCGCCCGATCACGCCCTCCTTAAGTTTGCGGATGCCTTCCACGATGTTCGGGCTGCTGCGGTTCTGCGTTCCGTGCTGGACGATCCGCTGATACTTCCGGGCGGCCTTCACAAGCTGGCGCCCTTCGAAGATGTTGTGCGAGCCTGGCTTCTCCACAAAGACATCCTTGCCGGCCTGGCAGGCCCAGATGGTGCCGAGCGAGTGCCAGTGATTCGGCGTGGCGAAAGAGACGGCGTCAATCGAGGCGTCATCGAAGATCCGTCTCATGTCATTGCAGGCGGCTACCTTCCGCCCGGACAGTTTCTCGTAATCGGCGAGCCGCTGGTTCAGGACCGTCTGGTCGACGTCGCAGAAAGTTGCAATCTCGACGTTCTGGTCCGCCAGTTCGTGGAAAGCGGCGATGTGCGACCGGCCCCGGCCGCGCAGGCCGATGATCCCCACGCGGATCCGGTCGTTTGGGCTCCGGCGGGTTGCGGCCACCGCCGGCGCCCCCAGCGCGGACAGCCCGGCGGCTCCCGCCGACGATTTCATGAATTCGCGGCGATTGGTAACTTTCATGATCTCTCCTTCCTCTGGCGTGGCCCGGCGGCCCCGCGTAAACTAGAAAATAATGATACCGCGTGCGCTGCTTGTGGGGATAGTGTTCGTTTCGCCGCTCCTCGCGCAGACCCCGTGCCCGGATACGCCGGTTTACTCGCCCTGCGACCTGCTTTTCGAATTGAACGGCCGGGAAGCGGCCGCCCACCCGAATCCGTACGTGGACGTGGAACTGCACGCCGAGTTCCGCTCGCCCGAGTTTCACACCTTCCTAATGCGGGCCTTCTGGGACGGCGGCCGCCGGATGGTGATCCGCTTCACCCCCACCGAACCTGGCCGGTGGGATTACCGCGTCACCAGCAACATCGGCCGCTTCGACGGCCAGGTCGGCAGCCTCACCGCCGTGGCTTCGGACGCGAAAGGTTTCGTCCGCGTGGCCAACGTTCATCATTTCTCCTATACCGAGCGCGGCGTCCGCCCCATCCCCCACCTGTGGATGGGTGACACCAGTTACCGGTTTGCCGTCATGGATCGCGCATTGTTCGAAAAAATGGTCGACGTGCGCGCCGAGCAGAAGTTTAACCACATTCGCGGGCTGGTGATGGGAGAGCTTCCCGGCATGGAAGCGGCCTACCCGGATCCCGACCATCCGAATCCGGCCTACTTCCGCGAACTCGATGAACGCGTTCGCTACATGAATCAGAAGGGCATCACCGCGGACCTGATCCTGGGTGGTGACCGGAACTACCTGGTCAAGAAGTTTCCCACCTGGAAGCAGCGCGAACGTTACCTTACCTATATCGTCTCCCGTTACGCGCCGATGAACGTCACCTGGCAACTGGTCCAGGAATTCGAGGAATACCCGGACGGCCGCGCGGTGCTCAAGCAGCTCGGGACGCTCCTGAAGCAGCTCGATCCGTATCACCATCCGCGGTCCACCCACACCACGGCCACCTCGGCGCCGCTGCTGGGCGACGGCTGGATGGACTACATCATCTATCAGTCATCCGATGACGCGCTCGGCGCCATCGAGCACCAGCTCTACGCCGTCCCGCAGGTGAACGCCGAGTTCGCCTACGAGGACTCCGGCGCCGGCCGGACGCACCGGCATCATGTCGACACGGATACCTTCCGGAAACGCCTCTGGAACGCGACCATGGACGGCCAGTACCCCACCTTCGGCAATACGGGAACTTACGGGGGCAGCTTCGAGCCCAGCGCGGAGTACCTCCACTCGCCCGGCGCCGAGCAGATGACCCACTGGTACGATTTCTTCTCCCGCACCCGGCACTGGGAGCTGGAACCTTATTTCGACGTCGACGGCGGCCGCGCGCTCGCGCTCACCGGCGTCGAGTACATCATCTACCTGGAAAAGCCCGGCCCGGTCGAGCTGGTGACGGAAAAGAAAAGCTACAAGGTCTACTGGTTCAACCCGATTACCGGCGAATTCCTGAAACAGAAAAAGGATTATAAGGGGGAACGCTTCTCTGGCCGGCCCCCGGACCTCGCCCACGATTGGGTGCTTCACCTTTCCCGGGACGGCAGGAAGGAGGACATGCTCAAGCGCTGGTACTTTGAATCCCGTCCCGTACCAATCCAGGAAGTGGAGGTGGACCCCAGGCGCGTTCCCTTTGAATTGGCCGAGCCCGGCGGGACCAACTTGCCGGTAGGCAAACCCGTCAAGTACGCCCTCACACTTACCCGCGAGAACCGGGCCACCAGTTCCATGATGTACCTGGTCACCGGCGAGGTCACCGCCAGCGGCCAGGGTTACCGCGTATTGGGAACCGGCCCGGCAGGGACGTTTACCATTCCTCACGCTCTGGTCCGGCGCCTGCCCGGAACCATCAACCTGCGCTTGCTGGGCATGAACCGGCTCGGCAAGGTCTACTCGCTCATCCGGGTCTTCCAGCTCACCCAATGAAGCCGCGGATCATTTCACTGGACACTACCAGCGAGTTCGGCAGCCTGGCCTTGCTGGAGGGTACCCGGCTGATCGAGGAGGTTCCGCTTCACGCGCCCGGCGGCTTCGGGCACATCCTCTACGGCCATCTCGACCGGCTGCTGGCCCGGCACGGCTGGCGAATCCAGGGCGTCGACTGTTTCGCCTCGGCCTCGGGGCCGGGTTCGTTTACCGGCGTCCGCGTTGGCCTGGCGGCTGTCAAGGGCCTGGCCGAGGCCACCGGCAAGCCGGTGGTGGCGGTCTCCAATCTCAGGGCGCTCGCTTGGTTCGGTTCGGCCGCTCTCCGGGCCACCGTGCTGGATGCCCGCCGGGGCGAGATCTATGGGGCGGTGTACAATCAAGGATTCGAGCCGGTTCGTCCGGAGCAAGTCACCCGGTTCCCCGCCTGGCTGGCTTCCCTTCCCGAGGAAGAGCTGGAGTTCATTTCCACCGGGTTCGCTCCCTTCCGGGCCGCGCTGGCGGGCACCCGCTTTCAATCTGCGCCCGTCACCGAGGCGCCCCGTGCACTGGCGGGCGCCATCGGCTGTATTGCCGCCCGGGAATGGGAGGCTGGCCGCGGGCTGGACCCGGCCGCCATTGACGCAAATTACGTCCGCCGTTCCGACGCTGAACGCTTTTGGAAGGACCCGGCCCCATGACCGCTCTCAGGAATACGGGAGAAGTCCCTGGCTGCTTCCCTCGGCTGACCCGGATTGCTAAGGTTGCTTAAGGGAAAATAACAACCGGAAATAAGGGTTACCTGAATTGACGAAGTACTACACCGGTTCTAGAATCGAAACATAAGCGGTAGGAAACCAGCCATGAAACAGAGCACTGTTACCGCTGAGATGGCAGACGTGAAGCCGGAAACAGCCGGCGAGAACGGTAAGAAGGCCGTGATCCGCGTCCTGGTGGCCGACGACCATCCGATCGTGCGCGAAGGCATCCGAAAACTCCTGGAGTTGGAAGACGATGTCGAGGTCGTCGCCGAGGCCGGCGAGGGCCGGGAAGTCCTGGAACTGGTCAACCAGGTCCACCCGGATATCGTGCTGCTGGATCTCAAGATGCCCGGCATGGACGGGCTGGGGGTGCTGCAGACGCTCCAGCATCTGAAGACGAACAGCAAGACCATCGTGTTGACGGCCTCGGAAGACAAGAACGAGTGGGTGCAAGCGATGAAGCTCGGCTGCAGCGGAATCGTGGTCAAACAAACGCCGCCGGAGTTGATCGTCAAGAGCATCCGGAAGGTTCACGACGGCGAGATCTGGCTGGACTCCCACACCACTGCGGCCGTGATGCGCCAGTTTGCCTCTCCTTCCGACGGCGGCCGGGGCCGCGGCCGGTCCCCGCTGAGCAACCGGGAACGGGAAATCGTCGCCCTGGTTGCCCAGGGTTACCGGAACCGGGAGATGGCGGAGAAGATGTTCATCAGCGAACAGACGGTCAAGAACCACTTGCACAACATCTTCGACAAGCTCGGGGTCTCCGACCGTCTCGAACTTGCCCTCTACGCCATCCACAAGGGCCTCCACCTCAACCCGGATGCGTGAGATGTTCTCCTGGAGCCGGTGATCCCGGCCGGGCGCTGGCTGTGCATCCGGCGCCGGAAACGCCCCTCACATGTAAGCCGGCACGCTGATTCCCAAAACCCCCAGCGTATCTTCTAACTGGCGGCGGAAGAAGTCGGTCATCCAGAGCAGGAAAGTCTTCTTCTCGGTGTCCTTTTCGTGGATGACGGGGTAGTCGTGGTAGAAGGTGTTAAACGCCCGGGCAAGCTGAAAGGCGTACCGGGCCAGGTGCGCCGGCTCTCCCTCGGCCACCGCGCGGGCGAGTGCCGTGCCGGCCTTGGAAGCGGCCAGCAGCAATTGCCAGAAGTCTTCCCCCGCCAGTTGGCGGCCCATCGCGGCGGCATCCAGTTCGGCGGTGAACTCCGGCAGGCGCCCGCTCCGTTCCTCGTACTTTCGCAGGATGTTCCGTGCCCGCACAGCGGCATACTGTACGTACGGCCCGGTCTCGCCCTCGAAGCTGAGCGCCTCTTGCAGGTCGAAGGCAATCACCGCGTTCCGCGTGAACTTCAGCATGAAGTAACGCAGCGCCCCGACGGCGATCTCAGTAGCCACCCGCCGGCGTTCGGTCTCGGCAGCCTCCGGGTGGCGTGAGCTGACTTCTTCGAAGGCTTTTTCGATCAGCTTGTCAATCAGGTCGTCGGCCTTGACGCCGAGACCCTTGCGGCCGGAAACCTCCACGTATGGCTTCCGCTTGTCCGCATCGCTGAGCTCGATGCCTAGTTCCACGCAGGTCCGCGGCGTCAACGCCACCATCTCGTAGGCGAAATGGATGGATTTCTCCGCCTGTTCCTGGTAGCCGAGCGCGCGGAGGCCCGCGGCTACCACCTCCTGCAAGTACGCCTGGCGGGAGTCGATGACGTTATACACTTCGCTGCCGCCGCCGAACTGCGGCGCCGGTTCCGGCCCGGGACTCTCCGAGCTAACCCAGATTGTTTCTCCGCCGGCGCCGGCCGCCAGCGGCCGGTAGTGGAAATCCTTGCCCAGCAGGCCGAATTTCCAGAGTTGGTAGGCGATGTCCTTGCCCACGTAAGTCACCGTCCCATCCGAGCGGACGATGATCTTGCTGTCCTGCTCAGCCGCTTCGCTGCCAAAGGCGCTGGCCGGCATCACCCAGCAACCGGCGTTTTTGCCCGACTGCTCGAAGTGGATCGCCCCCCGCTGCTTGAGCAGCTCGAAGGCCCGCGCCCAGAACTTCAGCCGCAGGATCTCGCTTTCCCGTGGCAGGACGTTATAGCTGATTCCCAGCCGGCCCATGGTGCGCAGGTGGCACAACACGATGGCGTCGGCGACGATGTGAGCCAGTTCGGCGAGCTCACCCTCGCCGGCTTCAATCGCGTGCAGGGTGTGCTGCCGCCATGCGATCGACTCGGGGTGGCTCTCGTAATAGGCGGAAACGCGGGCGTAGAGGTCCCAGCACAGGTAGTCGAACCGTTCCTGCTCGGTCAGGGCCCGGACTTCGGCGGCCGTCTTCTTTTCCAGGTAGTGAAATCCCACCACCACGTCGGCCACCTGCACGCCCGTGTTGTCGATGTAATTCTGCACCTCGACGTGGCGGCCGGTGGCCCGCAGCATCCGCGCAAACGTATCGCCCAGCACCGCGTTGCGTAAATGGCCGATGTGCGCCGCCTTGTTCGGATTGATGTTGGTGTGTTCCACAATCACCTTGCCGGCCTTCTCCGTTGTCCTGTCCCGTTCACCCCTCAGCAGCGCGGCCCCGTAATAGCCGCGATCGAGCCGGACGTTGATGTACCCGTTGCCGGCAACCTCCAGGGCTGCCACGCCCTTGATGGGCGGCAACTCGGCCGCCAGTTCTTCGGCAATCACTTTCGGCGGGCGGCGAAGTTTCCGGGCGAGTTGGAAGGCGACCGGCAGCGCCAGTTCTCCGAATGAACTCTGGCGCGGCTCCTCCAGCGTCACCGGCGCCCCGGCGGTCTCCGGCCGTCGGCTGAGATGCTCCGCGACCCTCTTCCGGATCCGTTGCTCTACCAGGTGGAACACAAGAAGGAAAGTATAGCATCGCCGGCCGGCTCGGCAGCGGGGGACTCCGCGGCGGAGCGGCTTCCCCCGCCCCGGCACGCCCGCCGTTCCCGGCCCGGCAGCCAGCCCTAACTTGCTCAAAATACGGTGCTTGCGCCCTCCATTGCCCCTGATTGCGCCACCGCCCGTGCTATAAAGGGATCGGCCCGGCTTCCACACCGGGTGGCTGCGTTGTTTGCCTCGAAACTACCTGCCGAGGTTGCAGGGGAACGCTCGGGCGTGTGATCGTCCCTGATCGCTCTGTCGGTTCGTTCCCTTGGTCTTTGACAATGGAAAAAGCTGCTTTCCCTGCCGCTGGAAGCTCTGCGGCCCCGGACTGGATCCTGCCGGCGCAAAAAAACTTGCGAAACGAACCCAATTTGGATCTAACTGTAATGAAATCAGTCGGTTAGCGGGATTCTCTCTTCCCCTTTTCTTCGCCGGAAACCCGGGGCAAGCGACTGGTTCCTCAGTTTCGTCCCCCTGCATGGGGGCCGGGCTACGGCTGCGCCGCTGAGCGGGAAGCGACTCCATCCGTGGGGCGGACTCACGGCTGGCACGGCAGCCCTGGCTCCCGCCACAACGGCCGGCGCCGGTCAGCCGGCCGAAGTTGCTCGAACCGAAGCTCTGGTTCGGCAGGCCCCACTGCGGCGTGTTGGTGAAGTTGAACATCTCCCAGTGGAACTGCAGCCGGTACCGCTCCAGGAAGTGCCGGTTTCTGGCCACCACCAGGTCGAAACTGATGTGTCCCGGCCCGTGGATGCCCGGCCGGGTGCGCGAGGCGTTGCCCATTTAATTTGTGGGCGGGAAAGGTATTGCCCTTGGCAGTTTTGAATAACCAGGCCGAACCGGCTACCCGTACGAGCATGTTCCCCGTTACCGGTCACCGCCACCCCGTTCCGCAGCTTTAGCGTACCGATCCCGTTCTCTCCGATCCCTGAAACTGACTTCGACCGTGACGAAGTTTTCGTTTCGTTCTCCGTGTTTGTTACCCCACAATCAATGAGAAGCCAATGGCAATGCCCTTATTTTTTCCGTGAACCGCTCGTCAAGACTGCGAACGGTGGTTTAGCGGGATCGCCCCGCCGGGGATGCGGCAGTGGGGCTGCTGAGGGCGTGGGAGCGGTTACTGGAGGCGCGAACAACAAGTTTCGGCTTGAGAAGAATCGTGGCGGGACGCACAATCCTCTTGGCGTCGATCAGCTTCAAGGCGAGCCTCGCCGCCCGCTCGCCAATCGCGCCGCTTTCCTGGTCAACACTGCTCAATGGGACGCGAAGCAGTTCGGCATAGTTCACGTTTCCGCAACCCACCACGGCGATATCCTCGGGCACACGCAATTCCGCCTCGAGGATCGCTTTCATGGCGCCCATCGCCACTGGGTCGTTGTAGCAGAACACGGCGTCGGGTCGCGGCCGCCGGCTCAGTAACTTCTGCATCGCCTGGTGGCCGCTGACGTCGGCCCGGTCGTCGCTGGAGCGGCCGGCCACTACGTATGCGCGCCGTGGCGGGAGGTTGTTTTCCCGCAGTGCGCGGCGGTAGCCCTCCAGCCGCCCGATCGCGGTGCTGGTCTCTGGCCCCCGAATATGGGCGATTCGCCGGCACCCTTCGGTAATCAGGTGTTTGGTGGCGATGTAGCCGACTTGCTCGTCGTCGACGCCGACGAAGTGGGCGCTGAGTCCCTGGAACTTACGATCGATGAGAATGTACGGGGTCTTCTGCTCCTCGATGCGCCGGAAACTTTCCACGGTCCACTGCGTGGAAGCCACGATGAGGGCGTCCACGTTCCGCGCCAGCAGGTTGTCGATTTCCTCCCGTTCCAGCTCTGGATCTTCTTCCGAGGAAGAGATTACGAGGCTATAACCTTTCTTGCGGAGAATCTTCGACAGCCCCTTGGCGACTTCGGCGAAGAAAGGGTGCACCAGGTCTGGGACCACCAGCCCGACCATGTTGGTGTGGCCGGTCACCAGGGCGCGGGCAGCGAAATTCGGCCGGTAGTTCAACTCCTTCATCCGCCTGAGCACCCGCCTTCGCGTTTTGTCGCTGATGTCGCTGTGGTGGCGCAGAACCTTGGAGACGGTCACCACCGAAACACCAAGATCCTTGGCGATGTCTTTCATTCGAACAGCCATCGTGCTTCTATTTCACTCCGCAGCCGCCGAAAAAAGCAAGCATGAACTCCACTTTGCCCGGCAAGCCGGAGACGGCCTCCGCCGGGTAGTGATCTCGAGGCCTTCTCAGTGCACGGGGTGGGGAACCCGCACTCGCGAACCGATGAAGGCGTAATAAGTGATGAACGCGTAGCAAACCAGCGGCACGGTCATCGCCATCGCCATGCTACGCGTCCACTCGAAAATCAGGCCCATCACCGGGGTCAGCGCCGCGCCTCCAATGATGGCCATGATGATGATCGAGCCGCCCACCTTCGTGTTGGGTCCAAGTTCCTTGATTCCCAGAGCGTAAATCGTGGGGAACATCAGCGACATGAAAAAGCTGGTGAAGAACAGCGCCCACACCCCCACCCAGCCGGGGAACAATACGCCCATGCCGGCCAGCGCGATGTTGATGATGCCATAGATTCCCATCAGCTTGGCCGGTTCAATGTAGCCCATCAGGTAAGTGGCCAGGAATCTTCCGACGCCGAATGCCACCAGGCTGCCGGTGAGCAGGTAGCCGGCCATCTTTTCGGGTTCGCCCGTGTAGTCCTGGACGTAGGAAATGTAGTAACTCCAGGTTCCCACCTGGGCGCCGACGTAGAAGAATTGGGCGATGACGCCCTTGATGAAGTGCGGATATTTGAGCAGGTCCTTCATGCGCCCCTTGTGGCGCTCTTCGTCCGGTTGGGCTTCCTCGGCCACCTTGGGAAACTTGGTCCTGATAATGAGCAAGGCCCAGATGAAGACCAGCGCGCCCAGCACCGCGTATGGCTCGATCACTCTCAGGGTTTCCTGTTGCAGGTAGGCCTCGTAGGTTCCGGCGGCTTTCATGGCGCTGACCTGGTCCGGTGTCAGTTCTACCCCGGAGAAGATGAAGATGGTGCCCACCAGTACGCCGGTGATGGCCCCGAGCGGGTTGAATGCCTGCGAGAAATTCAGCCGCCTTTCCGACGTCCTGGGATCGCCCAGCACGGCGATGAAGGAGTTTGACCCGGTTTCCAGAAACGACAGGCCGCTAGCGATGACGAACAAGGCGAACAGAAAGAAGCCGTACTCGCGCACGATGGCTGCAGGCCAGAACAGAAACGCCCCGGCGCTGTAAAGGAATAAGCCAATGACCAGGCCGGTCTTGTAACCATATTTCTTCATGATCAGCGCGGCCGGTATGGCGAGCAGGAAGTAGCCCATGTAAAAAGCGGACTGGATCAGCCCGGCCTTAAAGCGCGTGATTTCGAACGACTTCATGAATTGCTTGATCAGTATGTCGTTCAGATTGTTGGGAATGCCCCAGAAAAAGAACAGGGCCGTAACCAGCACGAACGGCAAGGTGCTTCCGGGAGCGAACAACCGGGGTTTGTCATTCACACGAGGGTCCAATTTTGCCTCCGACATTTTTGATGTAGTTCCTGTGAGCTGAGCATCCGGGCCGGCCCGATTCGAAAGGCCCTGTCATCGCCGCCCGGGAGAGCCTGCGAGGCTGCGGGCCGGGCGACCCGGCACCGGAAAAAACCCCGGAGCTCGCCCGCCAGCCGGGGTGATCAGCGACCGGCAGAGGACAAGTCGCCTAAATCGCTGACTGTACCGGACGGCGGCTGCCATGTCAAGTTGGTTGGAAGGCCCCCGACCGGCCTGCTCCCCGGACGCCCGGATCGGAAAAATGGGCGCGGACACGGATTTGACAGCCGCGGGCGGATTGGTCATACTGAAAGAGTTTGGCGAGTTATTACTCTGCCCCCATGCTACCGCTCCCGCGCTGCTCACCGGGCGAGTGAAAGGACCCGGAGTCAGGGAGCCCGGCTGGGGGCCGGCCCCGAGGTTCCGCGGGTATCCCGCCGCTGGAACATGGGCTAGTCCGAAGTAAGTACCGTCGCAATCGAAACGGGGTCCGCAAGCCACCCCCATTTCTGGTGGGGGATGCCTGTGGTTGCCCGAAAGCAAGCCAGCCAACGTGGCGGCGGGGGGAGCCGGCACGCTGGAGCGGGCCTCAAGTGAAGAGAGACAGCCGCCGGCGAAACGAAGGCTGGCGGAGCAGACATCCGGTCACTTCCCGCCCGGGGCGCGTGCGCGCCCGGGGGAAGGGAATCGGAGCCAAGGGAGAGACAGAGAGACGTGCCGACATTCAACCAGCTTGTGCGGAAGGGCCGGAAGGCGCCGCGGTACAAGACCGCCAGCCCCGCGCTGCAGGGGTGCCCGCAGCGGCGCGGAGTTTGTACCCGCGTCTACACGACGACGCCAAAGAAACCGAATTCGGCGCTGCGGAAGGTGGCCCGCGTTCGCTTGACCAACGGCATCGAAGTGACCACTTATATCCCGGGCGTGGGCCACAACCTGCAGGAGCACTCCATCGTGCTCATCCGCGGCGGCCGCGTCAAGGATTTGCCGGGTGTCCGCTACCACGTGGTGCGGGGCACGCTGGACACCGCCGGAGTTTCCGACCGGAAGCAGAGCCGGTCGAAGTACGGGGCCAAGCGGCCGAAGAGCTGAGAGGTTTATTCGAGATATGTCACGCCGAAGAAGAGCCGAGCCTCGCCGGGTGCTTCCGGACCCGGTCTACAACTCTACGCTGGCGGAGAAGTTCATCAATAATATGATGTGGGAGGGCAAGAAGACGATCTCCCGGAAGATCTTCTACTCCGCCATGGACCGAATCCGGGAGGGCACCGGGGATGACCCGTTGAAGCTGTTCAAAAAGGCGGTGGAGAACTGCAAGCCCGTGCTCGAGGTCAAGACCCGCCGCGTCGGGGGCGCCAACTATCAGGTGCCGATCGAGGTTCCGCAGAACCGCCGCACGAGCCTGGCGATCCGCTGGCTGATTCAGAATGCCCGGAACCGGCCGGAGAAGGGAATGCCGGCCAGGCTGGCGGGGGAATTGATGGACGCCGCCAATCTCCGCGGAGGTGCGGTGAAGAAGAAGGATGATGTGCACCGGATGGCGGAGGCCAACAAGGCCTTCGCGCATTACCGGTGGTAGGCGACGAAACCGCAAGGACTTATGCCGCGAACGACGCCCATTTTGAGAATGCGCAACATCGGCATTGCCGCGCATATCGACGCCGGCAAGACGACGACCACGGAGCGTATTCTCTATTACACCGGCCGGACTTACAAGATCGGCGAGGTGCATGAGGGCACTGCGGTCATGGACTGGATGGAGCAGGAGCAGGAGCGCGGCATTACGATTACCTCGGCGGCCACCACCTGCCAGTGGCGGGATTGCACCATCAACATTATTGATACGCCCGGGCACGTGGATTTCACCGCCGAGGTGGAACGGAGCCTGCGGGTGCTGGACGGCGGCATCGCCATTTTTGATGCCGTGGCCGGCGTGCAGCCGCAATCGGAGACGGTGTGGCGGCAGGCCGACAAGTACTCGGTGCCCCGGATCTGTTTCATCAACAAGATGGATCGCGTGGGCGCGGACTTCTTCCACGCCGTGGAGACGATTGTCGAGCGCCTGAAGGCCCGGCCGGTCCCCCTCCAGATTCCAATCGGCGCCGAGGACAACTTCAAAGGCGTCATCGATCTGGTGCACCTGAAGGCCCGTGTCTGGCGGGATGAAACGCTCGGGGCCAAGTTCGACGACATCGAGATCCCCGGCCCGCTGGTGGAGCAAGCCCACCAGCAGCGCGAGAGGCTCATCGAGGCCGTCGCCGAGCACGACGACGCGCTGTTCGAGAAATACGTCAGCGGGGAGCAGGTCAATGAAGAGGAACTGGTGGCCGGGATTCGCCGGGCCACGATCGGCCTGAAGATCTTCCCGGTGCTGTGCGGTTCCGCCTTCAAGAACAAGGGAATCCAGAACCTGCTGGACGCAGTGGTGGACTACCTGCCCTCACCGACAGAAGTCCCAGCGATCCGGGGCACCAGCCTGGACGGCAAGCAGATCCTGGAGCGGCCGGCCGATGACCGGGCGCCGTTCTCGGCCCTGGTGTTCAAGATCATGACCGATCCGTTCGTCGGCCAACTGGCCTTCATCCGAGTTTACTCGGGCCAGTTTTCCGCCGGTGACAGCGTCTACAACGTGGCCAAAGGCCGCAAGGAGCGCGTTGGCCGCTTGTTGAAAATGCATGCCAACAAGCGCGAGGAGGTCAAGGAGATCTTTGCCGGGGACATCGTGGCGGCGGTGGGACTGCGGTCAGTGACCACCGGCGACACCATCTGCGACGAGAAGGCCCCGGTGATATTGGAATCCATCCAGTTTCCCGACCCGGTGATCCAGTTGGCGATCGAGCCGAAGAGCAGGGCCGACCAGGAGAAACTGGGGCTGGCCATGAACAAGCTGGTGCAGGAGGATCCCACGCTGCGGGTTTCCACGGACCCGGAGACGGGACAGACAATCCTGGCCGGGATGGGCGAGCTCCATCTGGAGATCACCGTGGACCGGATGCTGCGCGAGTTCGGCGTGCAGGCCAACGTAGGCAAGCCCCAGGTGGCCTACCGCGAGACAATCCGCCGCCCGGCCGAGGCCGAGGGGCGCTTCATCCGCCAGAGCGGCGGGCGCGGACAGTACGGTCATGTGAAACTGCGGGTGGAGCCGCTGCCGCCGGGCTCTGGCTTCGAGTTCGCCAGCGAGATTGTCGGCGGCGCGGTGCCGAGGGATTATGTCCCGGCGGTCGAGCGCGGCGTGGCGGAAGCGCTGGAGGGCGGTGTGCTGGCCGGCTATCCGATGTCGGACGTAAAGGCAATCTTGTTCGATGGAAGCTACCACGAGGTTGACTCCTCGGAGATGGCCTTCAAGATCGCCGCTTCGATGGCCGTCAAGTCGGCGGTCAGCAAGGCCCATCCGGTGCTGCTGGAGCCTATCATGAGCCTCGAGGTCGTGGTTCCCGAGGATTACATGGGAGACGTGATCTCGGACCTGAACTCCCGCCGGGGGCGGGTGGAAGGAATGGAGTTGCGCGGCACTTCGCAGATCATCAAGGCGCTGGTGCCGCTTTCGGAAATGTTCGGTTACGCCACTGACTTGCGGTCCCGCACGCAGGGGCGAGGCAGTTTCACGATGCATTTCGGGCGCTACGAGGAGGTGCCCGAAAACATCTCGGAATCAATTATCAGCAGGGTGCAGGGAAGAATCACCCGTTAAGAGTTCACGAGGAGAATCGAGAGACCATGGCGAAGGAAAAATTCGACCGGAGCAAGCCGCACGTCAACATTGGGACGATCGGGCACATTGACCACGGCAAGACGACGCTGACGGCGGCGATCACGCAGACGCTGGCGAAGCAGAATCCGAAGGTACAGTTTCGGAGTTTTGATTCGATCGACAACGCGCCGGAGGAGAAGGCGCGGGGGATCACGATTGCGGTGGCGCACGTGGAGTACGAGACGGCGAAGCGGCACTATGCGCACGTGGACTGTCCGGGGCACGCCGACTACATCAAGAACATGATCACGGGGGCGGCGCAGATGGACGGTGCGATTCTGGTGGTGGCGGCGACCGACGGGCCGATGCCGCAGACGCGGGAGCACATTCTGCTGGCGCGGCAGGTGGGGGTACCCTACATTGTGGTGGCGCTGAACAAGGTGGACATGGTGGATGATCCGGAGCTATTGGAGCTGGTGGAGCTGGAGGTACGGGAGCTGCTGACCAGCTACGAGTTTCCGGGCGACGAAGTACCGGTGGTACGGGTATCGGCGTTGGGGGCGCTGAACCAGGAGGGGGACTGGGAGAAGGGGATTCTGGAGCTGATGGAGGCGGTAGACAACTACATTCCGGTACCGGAGCGGGACATTGACAAGCCGTTTTTGATGCCGATTGAGGACATTTTCTCGATCCAGGGGCGCGGCACGGTGGTGACGGGCCGAGTGGAGCGAGGGATTGTGAGGGTAGGCGATGAGATGGAGATTGTGGGGTTCCGGGAGACGCGGAAGACGGTGATCACCGGGGTGGAGATGTTCAAGAAGCTGCTGGACGAGGGGCGCGCGGGGGACAACATTGGTTTGCTGCTGCGCGGGGTAGACAAGGATGAAGTGGAGCGGGGGCAGGTGGTGGCGAAGCCGGGATCGATCACGCCGCACCGGCGGTTTGAGGGGGAGGTATACGTACTGAGCAAGGAAGAGGGAGGGCGGCACACGCCGTTCTTCAACGGCTACCGGCCGCAGTTTTACTTTCGGACGACGGACGTAACCGGGACGGTGAAGCTGCCGGAGGGCACCGAGATGGTGATGCCGGGTGACAACGTGCGGCTGGGCGGAGAGCTGATCACGCCGGTGGCCATGGACAAAGGGTTGCGGTTTGCGATTCGGGAAGGCGGCCGGACGGTAGGCGCCGGCACGGTCACCAAGATCCTGGAGTAGGA
>CAZXVW010000064.1:0-19315 GCA_964644025.1 uncultured Solibacteraceae bacterium
GAATGAACTCCCATTGGAGCTTGCTCAACTCGCGCGGCTTCAGCGCGTGGCCGGCGGAGGTGCGGGTATCTTCGAGCGGCGTGAAGATGGAGGGCACGTAAACGATCTTGTTTTTCCGCAGGCGGTGCAGCAGGTCGAGCGACTGCTTGATATCGTCGTCGGTTTCCTCCGGCAGGCCAACGATAAACGTATAGACCGGGAACCAGTGGTTCTCGTTCAAGATGTTCGTCGCCTCCACCACGATGTCCGGCCAGTCGCGAATGTCAAACGGCAGCGCCTTGCCCGGCATCATCTGGGCCGCCAGCCGCGCCGAACCCGTTTCAATACCGATCAGGGGCGAGAGCATGCGCTTGTCCGGATGGGTGGAATGCGGATTTCGCAGGACGCTCTTCGGCAGCAGGATCCGGGACAGCTCCTTGATGAGGTGCGGGTTCACCAGGGCCGGGGCGAGGGTGGCGTGGGAAAGCGGAACGTAGTCGACCCCGGGAACCGAGGCCACCCGCTCGTAGAAGTCCACCATGACGTCGGCGTTGGGAATATAGAATGGCGCACTGGCGCCGTAAATGAAGATATCCTCCGAGACCGGAAAGATGATGCGGCCGCCTTCGCGGACGTTGGCCTTGACGGCCTCGAGCAGTTGCTCGACGGGCATGGAGATGCGCGTCTCCAGCGTGGGGGAGCAGAAAGCGCACTGGCGCCCGCAGCCGCGCGTCATCTCGACGATGCCGAAGGTGGAGCGGCGGCGGGGCACGCGGAGTTCCTCCAGCGTTGGCTCGGGGGGCCGGACGACGCGGGGCAGGTCCTCGCCGGCATCGGCTTTCTGGAACAGTTCGCGAATGACGGTTTCGCCGCGGCCGATGACCACGCAGTCCACGCCCAGCCGGTCAAAGGAGTCCGTCTTTTCGATTTGCCAGGCGCCGGCTCCGCCGACGATGATCTTCGGGCGGTGCTTGCGGATCGCCGGATGAAAGAAGATCCGCTCGGTTTCGTACGCATTGATGGGGCGGGCGGAGCTGCCGAAGATATTGCTGTAGACGCCGGTCGAGAAGGCAGTTCCCATCGGATTGTGCGCGCTGACGCCGACCGCGCGGGTGCGCGGGCCGACGAACCGGCCGAGCTGGTCCGGATGGCATACGGCTACGTCCTCGGGCGGGTAATGTTCCAGCAGGATCGCCTCGGCAACCCGGGTGCCGTAAGGCATGATGACCGCCGTGCCGTCGGGGCGGGTTTGCTGGGCCAGCATTCTCTTGTACAGGAATCGCGGTGCGAACTGGGCGGGCACCGAGGCGTAAACCATCTGTTTCCAGGGGCTGAACCCTTGCTCGGTACTCTCTGTGTCTGGAGCCGTCAGTACAAAACGGACTCCTCTCGCGTCGTAGTCCATCAAGCAATCTCCAGGAAGTGACATTTCCGAGTCTAACGATGTTTAGGGTTCCAGGTAAAGTCCGGCCGCCGCAGGAATTACAATCAGGGAGGAAGGTGTACAGCGTGAAGTACTTGAGCGTGGACGTGGAGATTTCTGACGAGTTCGAGTTGCAGCCGGGGGAAGAGTTGGACAAGTATGCTCCGTTCCACATCTCCGTCGCCGCCACGGTGGACTCGGAGGGGAAGCAGCGGCTGTGGTATTCGAAAACGGAGATGGGAACGCCGGCGCTGAACATGGATCAGCAGACCGCCCGGGAGTTGCTGGCCGAGCTGTTGCAGAAGCAGCGCGCCGGTTACAGGATATTCGCCTGGAACGGGCTCGGTTTCGATCTGCGCTGGATCGGCTACAACGCCGGCGAGGTGGAACGGGCGGCCCTGGTAGCGCTCAAGCTCTACGATCCGATGTTCCAATTCTTTAACCAGCGCGGCTTTCCGGTGGGACTGACGGCGGTGGGCAAGGCGATGGGTGTCCGGCGAACCAAGATCATGGAGGCGGCTGAGGCGCCGAAGGAATGGCGCGCGGGCAACCATCAACGGGTCATGGATTACGTGGTCGGGGATTGCCAGATCACCAACGAAATCGTGGAGGCAATCCGCCGGCGCGGCCGGATCGCCTGGCAGACGAGCCGCGGGACCATCAGCTCGGAGCCGATGCCGCGGTTCAAGACAGTGGCCGAGGTATTGCGGGAACCGGAACCGGACCAGTCCTGGATGCGGAAGGCCGGCTTGAAGCGCTCGAAGTTTGCGGCCTGGCTGCCGAAAAAGATCGTCGCGCAATATGTGTAAAGGGTCCGCGCCGCTGGCCTTACCGCTGGGTTGCGCAACGCGTCAACGGACGGTGAGGATGACCCGTTGGTAACGGGTGAGCGGCGGTGCGCCGCTGTCGGTCACCTCGCAAATCACGTGCACCGTCTGCCCGGGGCGCGCGGCGCCGGGGACGGTAAACCAGGCTTGCGGCCGGTCGGCATCGCGCAGCTCGACCGCACCCGGATAAGTTCCGGGCTCGCGGTATTGCCACCACCGGAAAGTAAGGCGGTCACCGTCCGGGTCCTTGCTGGCGCTGGCGTTCAGCTTCACCGTGGCGCCGGGCGCGGCCTCAATATCGAGCGGGTTGGAGAGCCGGACGACGGGCGGGTGATTGGCCTGGCGCGGCGGCTTCACGCACCAGTCGGCGCGGGCGGCCCAGTCATTCTGAAAGGCCTCGGCCCAGCGCCAGATGGGCTTGCCGAGGTCACCGTCATCCTTGGCGCCCCGCCAGACGTTCCTGGTTGCCGGCTCCTTTTCAAAGCGCCCGCCCCAGCCGCCGTAAGCGGGATTCTCCAGGCTGCGCAAGCCGACGTCGATTTCGTGCATGAAGGAGGGGGAATCCCCTTCGGAGCGAAAGCGGCCGTCTTCGTGGGCCTCGTAGCGGGAACATAACGGGCCGTGGCCCTCAAGGATGTGCCGCCGCATCCAGGCGGGGCCGAAGAACCGGTGCAGATCTGCTGGAATGTATTGCTCCCACTTGTAGGCGATGGTCCGGAACTGGCGGAAGCTGCCCAGGACCTGGATATCGGGCCAGTTGGGCAGGATATAATCGCGAAACGTTTTGTCCTGATCCAGGATGATGTAGATGATGGCCTTGCGGGAGACGCGCGCCATTTCCTCCGGGTGCTCGTGCTGGATTTTCCAGAGCGCGCGGGCGATGGTGTTGGTGCCGCCCCAGGCCTGCAAGTAGACCGGCGCGGGATCGGGGTCGAGAAGAACCTGAGCGATCCGGTCCGAACCCGGCGAGTCGGCCGACATTTCGCCGACGTTATCAATGTTGCCGACGTAGACGAGTTTCTTCAGACGGGCAGGGGGCAGGTAACCCGGCGCGTGCCGCTTCAGGTTGCCGTAGAAGGCCGCGTAGCGGTCGATGTCTTCCTGGATCCAGGTTTCGCCGGCCCACTTGTGGCCCTTCCAGTGGAACTTGGAGCTGGAGTAGACGATGCCGGCGATGTCCCATTCATTCGAATACAGCAGGAAGCGGACAAAGGAGCAACGGTCGTCAATCTCACCGTCGGTGGTGGCCACGATGCGCGGCTTTGTCCGGGCGAGACCCAAGCTGGCAGCGGTGAAAAGCAGCAGCGCGACTGCGGCAGCACGGCTAACCCGTCCGGAGATGACGACTCGCGAATATTGATCGCGGCGAGCGGTCGGTTTCACGAATTCCTCCTTGGCGAACGATGCTTTTTGATTCTCTCACAGGGGGAACGGAGGCAATGGCAAGCCGGCCGAAGACAGGACGCCGAGGACGGCGATGGGCCTGCTGCCGGCTGTTGCCAGACACAGCAACGGCAGGCATTGTGGCGCGGGTGGCGGGCGGTTGCCGGGCCGGATATACTTTCCCGTATGCACCCGTTAGTGATCCTGCTGCTTTCGATCGCAGTGGTGTTCCTGCTGATTCTCCGGCTGAAGATCAACGCGTTCCTGGCGCTGATCACCGCCGCCATGACCGTCGGGTTGCTGTCGACACGAATTCCGCTGGCCGAGGTAATGCCCAAGGTGGCAGGAACCTTCGGGACAGTTTGTGGCAAGATCGCCATCGTCATTGCGCTGGCCGCGCTGGTGGGCGAGTGCATGATGGAGAGTGGCGCCGCCGATAAAATCACGCGGGTGTTCGTCCGGCTGCTGGGGCAGAAACGCGCCTCGCTGTCACTGCTTTCGGCCGCTTACGTGGAATCCATCCCGGTGTTCTTCGACACGGTCTTCTACTTGATGGTTCCCCTGGCCCGGGCCATGCGGGTGCGAACCGGGCGGAATTACCTGCTTTACGTGATGGCGATCGCCGCCGGCGGCGCTGTGGCCCACAGCCTCATTCCGCCGACGCCCGGTCCGGTGGCCATGGCCGCCGCGCTCAATCTGGACCTCGGCGCGGTAATCATCGTCGGATTCATTATCGGGATTCCGACGGCGACGGCCGGATGGCTGTTTGCGGTACATCGGAACCACCACATGGAGGTTCCGTTCCGGGAAACCTCGGGAATGTCGCTGGCGGAGTTGCGGGAGCTGGCGCTGCAAGAAGACGAGAAACTGCCCGGCTTCCTGCACTCCCTGGCTCCGATTCTGCTCCCGGTGTTGTTCATTACGTCGAACACGGTGGCGGCCCCGGCGGGCGCCGGGAGCTCGTTGTTGAAAGTCACCTCGTTTCTGGGGAATCCGAATTTCGCCCTGATGCTGTCAGCCGCCATATCCCTGCACCTGGTGGCGAAATACCGGGGCTACACGCTGGCACAGCTTGTCAAGCCGGTGGAAACCGCGCTGGCCAGCGGCGGGCTGATCATTCTGATCACGGCGGGCGGGGGCGCCTTTGGCGGGATGCTCGTCGAAGCGGGAGTCGGCCAATCGCTGGGAGACGCAGCGCAGCAATTCAACGTGCCGCTGTTGCTGCTGGGGTTCTTGCTGGCGGTGCTGTTGAAGATCGCGCAGGGATCGGGGACGGTGGCCATGATCACGGTGTCCTCGATCATGGCGCCGCTGATCGTGGCGGCGCCGCCGGCTTACCACCCGGTGTACGTAGCGATGGTGATCGGCTCCGGCTCCCTGGTCGGCTCGTGGATGAACGACAGCGGCTTTTGGATCTTTGCGAAGATGTCCGGGCTGACCGAAGCGGAAGCGTTGAAAACCTGGACGCCGTTGCTGATGGTACTGGGGTGCACCGGCTTTCTCACAACCGTGGTGGCGGCGATGCTGGTGCCGCTGCGGTAGGCCCGGGGCCAGCGCCGCGGCGCGGCCGCCTCACAGGCCCATTACTTCGACCGCATAGCGGAGACATCGCTCGACGTTCTCCCGCTCCCGGCGCAGGCGCGCAGCGTGGTCGAGGCCCTCCATTCCGGGGAGGGGTTGCGGCGGCGGGTGCGAGCGGACCATGGCGAGGGTTCGCGCGAGGTAGCGGCCGTTGCGATTGGGAAATGTAGCCCAGTATTTCTCAGTGAGGCAGGGAACGCGCAGCGGGTCGCGCGTGATCATCTCGAGAGTCATCCTGGTCCGCGGCCGCGCCTTCCGAATAACGGCGGCAATCCGTTTCATATCGAGAAAGCCGTCGCCGAAGGGAACTTCCGCGAGGAGAAAACCCTGCTCGTACTCCTTCGCCGCCATGTCCTTGAGGTGGGTGGATACCGCGTACCGCGCCAGCGCCTTGACGTGTCCGATGGGGTCATCGAGCAGGGCGATGTTGTTACCGGTATCCAGCGTGGCCCCGACGTATTCACTCTCATAGGAGGCCAGCAAAGCCAGTTGCTCTTCGGTGGTCCAGTCCTTGTGGTTTTCGATGCCCAGCGGGATCTTGTTCCGCTCGACGATGGGCACCGCGCGGGCGATGGCGGCTTTGGCGTTGCGGACGAATTCCTTCCACTCGGCCAGGGAGTTGAACTTTTCGTAACGGCGGCCCGAAAGGCAGGCCGTCCGGATGCAGGCGGCGCTGGCCTGGGTCCGCTCACCTGGAGGTACCACTGGAGGATATCAATCTGGTGGGCGCCGATGAGCCCGTAGCCGATAAACCCGACGCCGACGCGCTCATTGGCGCCGAGGACCCGGCGGTAGGAGGCCGCCGAGGCCGCGCCGAGAAAGCCGCGGCGAGTCACGGTCATGGCGAGATTCTATACACTCTATGCTGGAGTTGCAATCATGAACCGCTTTTCATTTGACGCGATCGTGGATTCCGGGGACGATACGCTTTACGAGGTCCGGAGCAAGGCGCCAGGACCGCCGGGGGCGTTGCCCGTAACCCGAGAAATGCTTCTGGACCGGCCCTCCGGCGACCTTTTCGGCTGGGGGGAGGACGCCGGCATGGGATGGGACCCGGCCAGGCTGGGCCGAGACGAGATTCTCGTGCTCGGCGTGCAGGGTGGCATCCGCGCGCCGGACGGGACGCCGGTGGCGCTGGGGTACCACACCGGCCACTGGGAGGCCGGGCTATTAATGGAAGCGGCGGCGCGGGAGCTGGCCTCGCTCGAGGCGATCCCGTTCGCCGGCTCTTTGACTGACCCGTGCGACGGGCGCACGCAAGGCACTCCCGGCATGTACGACAGCCTCGCCTATCGCAACGACGCCGCGACCCTCTTCCGCCGCCTGATTCGCTCGCTGCCCACCAGGAAAGGCGTCATCGGCGTGGCCACGTGCGACAAGAGTCTTCCGGCGATGATGATGGCGCTGGCCGGCAGCAGCGATCTGGCCTGCGTGCTGGTCCCCGGCGGGGTGACGCTGCCGCCCGAGACCGGAGAAGACGCCGGCACGGCACAGAGTCTCGGGGCGCGTTACGCGCACGGCGAAATCACGCTGGAGTACGCGGCCGAGGCCGGATGCCGGATCTGCGGTTCGCCCGGGGGGGGCTGCCAGTTCCTGGGCACCGCCGCCACTTCCCAGGTGGTCGGCGAAGCGCTGGGCCTCGCGCTGACCCACTCGGCGCTGGCCCCCTCCGGGCAGCCCATCTGGCTGGATGCGGCGAGAAGATCGGCGCGCGCGGTGCTGGCGCTGGCCGACCGGGGCATTACGGTGAAGCAGATTCTCACCGAAGCCTCCGTGCGGAATGCGATGGTGACCTACGCGGCTTTCGGCGGATCGACGAACCTGATTCTGCACCTGCCCGCCATCGCCCACGCGGCGGGCCTGCGCCGGCCCACGATTGACGACTGGCACGAGGTGAACCGCAAGATCCCGCGCCTGGTGGACGTGATTCCGAATGGCCCGAAAGGCCATCCGACGGTGCAGGTTTTCCTGGCCGGCGGTGTTCCCGAAGTGATGCTACACCTCCGGCGCGCCGGCCTGCTCGAACAGGACGTGTTGACGGCCAGCGGCGAAACACTCGGCCGGATGCTCGACTGGTGGGAAGGATCCGAGCGGCGCCGAAAGCTCCGGGAAACGTTGCGGGAACGCGACGGGGTGGACCCGGGTGACGTAATCATGGATCCGGACACCGCAGCCCGGCGCGGCCTGACCTCCACGGTCTGTTTTCCCCGGGGCAACCTCACGCCCGACGGGTCGGTGGTCAAGAGCACGGCGATCGATCCGTCGGTGGTGGGCGCTGACGGTGTTTATCGCAAGGTGGGACCGGCCCGTGTCTTCACCTCGGAGAAAGAGGCGGTGGCCGCGGTCAAGAGCACCGGGCCGGACCGCATCCGGGAAGGTGACATCATCGTGTTGATTTGCCGCGGGCCGATGGGCTCGGGCATGGAGGAGACCTTTCAACTCACCTCCGCCTTGCGCTACGTCTCCTTCGGAAAGCATATCGCCCTGCTCACCGACGCCCGCTTCAGCGGGGTTTCCACCGGGGCCTGCATCGGTCACGTCTCTCCGGAGGCCCTGGCGGGCGGGCCGATCGGGAAAGTACAGGACGGCGACCTGATCGAGATCCTCATCGACCGCAACCAGCTCACCGGCTCGGTGAACCTGGTGGGCGCGGATGGCAAACTGTTCGGGGCGGAAAAAGGAACCCGGGTGCTCGCCGCCAGGAGGCCACGCCAAGACCTGGCGCCGGACCCGGAGCTGCCGGCCGATACACGGCTGTGGGCTGCCTTGCAGGAGGCCAGCGGCGGCGTCTGGGGCGGGTGCGTCTTCGACGCCGAGCGGATTCTCAGGGTGCTCGCCGCCGGGAAGGAAGCGCTGCGGCGCTGACCAGTGGATCCGACCGGGCGGCGCGCCGGCGCTCCAGAAGGGGCAGGTTCAAGAAATCGACGAAGGGCCGCAGAGCGCGGAAGCGGCGGAGCAGCTCGCCTTCCAGTGCGGGCGTGGTGATGGGCGCCGGGTCCAGCACGACGTAGAAGTACCATTGCTTGTAACGGAGCAGGTCAGCGGCCGGGTGATCGGACGGGAAGCCCTTGGGGACTCGCCGGAGCTGCTGGCCTTCGAGTTCCCCCATCAGTGAACGCAGCCGCCGGGATCGAATCAACCGCCGGAAATCCTGGTAGCGTTCGGCGAGGAAGGTGCGGATGGCCAGCAGTTCCCCGGCGCCGGGCATGTAGACGCCGCCGGCGACCTCGATGCCCCGCGGCGCGACGCTGAAGTAGTAGCTCGCGCCCCCGTGCTTGGGCAAACCGCGACGGGGGAATATGGCGCCGATGTGCGTCTTATATGGCGTCTTGTCCTTGCTGAACCGCGTGTCGCGGTAAATGCGGTAGATGGCGTTCGCCGGGGCGGTGACATGGTCCGGGGCAAAGCGGAGCAGCGCCTGGTTGATCCGCTCCACCAGCTCCTCCATCGGGGCCTTGAGTTTCTGCTCGAAGACCGGTTTCCGGGCCCGGAACCAGTCGCGGTTGTTGTTGCGTGCCAGACCGCGGAGGAACGTCATCGCCTCAGGCGGGAATCCGCCGAATCGTGATGCCATCGGCTGCCCTCCTCTATAATCTGAGTGAATGCCGAGCACGGAAGAGACGCATCGCCGTCTCACCGAAATCCCGAACCTACCAGTGTGGCAAAACGAACCGCTGAGCCGGCACACGCGCTTCGGCATCGGGGGGCCGGCGCGGTATCTGGCCGAGTCGGACCGGGAAGAGGCCATCCTGGCCGCGGTGCGCGCGGCGCGGGAGGCGGGCATGGAATACGTGGTGCTCGGCGGCGGCACTAACATCGTCGCCGACGATAGCGGCTTCGATGGCCTTGTGCTGCGCTACACGGCCGGCGGAATCCGCGCCGAGGGGAACGTGGTGAGAGTGGAGGCGGGAGCGGAGCTGGACCGGCTGGTAGAGTTCACCGTGCAGCGCGGGCTCGGGGGTCTGGAGACACTGGCGGGCATTCCCGGTTCGGCGGGAGCGGCGGTTTACGGGAATGCCGGGGCTTACGGGCACTCGATTTCGGAGGCGGTGCGCTCGGTGCGCTTCTTTGACGGGGAGCGCGTGCGGGAACTCGATCGCACGGAATGCCGGTTCGGATACCGGGAAAGCATTTTCAAGCATCGCCGGGAATGGGTAATCTTCACGGTGCGCCTGGAGCTGACCGCGGGCGATCCCGCTCGTCTCAAAGAGACGGCCGCGCGCACCCGCGCCGGGCGCGACCGGAAGTTCCCTCCGGCGCTGCGCTGCGCCGGGAGCATTTTCAAGAACCTGCAGCTTAGTGAGCTGCCCGCCGCGGCGGCTGCCGCAATTCCGCCCGCCGTCGTGCGCGAGGGCAAGGCGCCGGCAGCGTATTTCCTGGAACAGATCGGAGCCAAGGGCCGGCGCCGGGGCGGGGTACGCGTGGCCGATTTCCACGCGAACATTATTTACAACGAAGGCGGCGGGACGGCGAAGGAGCTGCGGGATCTGATTACTGAACTGAAGGCCGCCGTCCGGGAGCGTTTCGGCCTGGAACTCGAGGAAGAAGTGCAATTCATCGGGTTTCCGGAGTCTGGAAACAGCCGCTCCGGATGAAGCGGGCGTCCCGATGCCGGCTTAGCTCTCCAGCCGGCCGGTCCTTTCCAGCCAGTTCCGAAACATCCTGGCGAAGTCGTCTACCGTTTTGGAAGTCTCCAGTTCTTCCAGCGTGTAGCGCATTTTCCGGCGCCAGTTCGGATATTCCGCGGTGGTTCCAGGGAGGTTCTGCTGCTCGGTTTCCTTGGTGAGGTCCTCCTGATTCAGGGCCAGGAGCATGCTGGGCGTCGAGGCGAGAAACCCGGTGATGGCGTTGTGCAACTCGCCGGTAAGCTCCGGCAAATCGGCGGCCGAGCGGGGGACGTAGTCCGGGAGCAGGCCGCGGCGCGTCAAGGCGTCGAGTATCCTCTGTTTCTCGGCACGCCGCTCCTCGACGGCGCGCCGGTAAGAGTCCTCGTCCGGGAACACGCCGGCCGCGCGGCGGGCCTCGAGGTCGCGGCCCTGCCAAAACCCGGCCAGGGTCGGCAGGTCATGCGTGGTGGAGGAGACCAGCGCCTGGACCGGGTAATCCTCCGGGTCGCGCAAGTCGCCGTTGTCCTTTTTCTCAAAGTAGAACAGGCGATAGCTGAGGATTCCGAAGCGGGCCAGCGTCTGGCGAATGGCCGGGTCCACGGTTCCCAGGTCCTCGCCGACAATGAGTACCCGGCGGCGGAGGCTTTCGAGCGCCAGGATCCGCACCAGGTCCTCGTAGCGGTCCCGGACGTAAGTTCCCTCGATGGCTTCCTTGCCCGGGGGAATCCAGAAGAGGCGGAAGAACCGCATCACGTGATCGATGCGCAAGGCGCCGCCGTGCTGGCCGCTCTTGCGAATGGATTCGCGGAACAACCGGTAGCCGTCCTCCCAGTGGCGGCGGGAGGCAGGCGGAGGAAACGACCAGTCCTGTCCGCGGGGGGAGAAATCATCGGGCGGCGCTCCCACCCGGCAGCCCGGCACGAAGAAATCCCGGTGGGCCCACAGGTCCGAGCCGGAGCGATCCGTCGCCAGCGCCAGGTCATGGAAGAGCCCAATCGCGAGCCCTGCCTGCCGGGCGGCGGAGTGGGCCGCGGCGAGTTGCTGGTCGATTTGCCATTGGACGTACTTGTGAAACAGGACCGCACGCCAGTGCGTGCGGGCGAAGGTCCGGGTTGCTTCCGAATCGGGGTCACGGTACGGCTCGGGCCACTCCGGCCACGTCCATATGTCCGGGTGGCGCCGGTGAATCCACGCGTCGAGGGCGCAGTAGGTAGCGTAGCGTTCCAGCAGTTCGCCTTCGGTCTCCACGTAACGTTGAAACTCCCGGGCCCGGGGCGTACCGGCGCGGTACTCGCCGAGAAACGTCCGGAAGGCGAGCTTGAGGAACACGGTTTTCAGGCGGCTGACGCGCTCGTATTCGACGAATTCGGAACGGTTGAGGGCTTGGATCTCCGCCTGGATGGCGGCACTGGAGCGGAGCGTGCGAGCCCAGGAGGAGTTCTGGTAATCCGGAATCTTCTCCACGTCGAGGTAGATCAGGTTGTGGTAGAAGACCGAATTCGGCAGGTAAGGGCTGGTATTGAAAGGCTGCCGGTTATGAATTGCGTGGAGGGGGTTCAGGCCGATAAAGCTGCCGCCGGCCCGCTCGGCCACCCAACGGGCAAGCCGCTCCAGGTCGGTGAAATCGCCGCAGCCCCAATTCCGCGCGGACCGCAACCCGTACAGGCTGACCGTCAGCCCGGCCCGTTTTCCGCCGCCGGCGAGCGAAGGCGGCAGGTAGGCGCGCTCGGGGGCGACCACCAACACGGCCTCCCCGCTCAAGGGCTCGCCTTCGCCGGTCTCCACGGAAATCCGTAGCCGGTGGTAGCCGAGCGGCGATACGGTAAGCGAGAGCTGCTTCTCGAGGAACCGTTGCCCGCGCAACTCGGCGGCGCCCGTTGTCGCCAGTCCGCCGCCCTGGTGCTCGACAGCGCCCGTCCAGCCGTCCTCCCATTCCAGATGGACACCGAGACGGGCATCCGCCATCCTCTGCGGGAGGCGGACGGGAATGCGGGGCGGATTCGCGTTCTCGCTTACCACGAAGATGGGCGGGATCAGCGCCGTCCATTCCTCCCAGAGGCGCTGCTCGATCGCCCGGTTCAATTCGGCCGCGTTCGCGGCCGGCACGCCCATCGACTCCAGGATGGCCCTCTGCACCTCCGGCGAGGTGGCATGATAGTTTCCCCAGACGTCCCAGTAGCCGGGTTCAATGCCCCACAGCGCAGCGGCGCGCTGAAGTGCCTGGGGATAGTCCTCGGCGGGGGTAAACGTAGTGACAGGGATAGGCATGAGAGGCAGTTTTCCATTTTATCTGGTTCGTGGGATAATCTAAGGTCATCATCATGGAACGACGGATTTCGTTGGGCAACGCCGAGGGCTTGTTCGACCGCATCGACGCCGAGGGTCCGGCTGATGCCGCCACCGGCGTCCTCACCACTACTCTCGAAAAGGCTATTAACTGGGGGCGGAAGAACTCGATCTGGCCGATGACATTCGGGCTGGCTTGCTGTGCGATCGAAATGATGGCCACCAGCGCTTCCCGCTTCGACCTGGCCCGCTTTGGGGCGGAAGTCTTCCGCGGGTCGCCCCGGCAGTCGGACCTGATGATCATCGCTGGCCGGGTGTCCAACAAAATGGCCCCGGTCATCCGGCGCCTCTATCAGCAGATGCCCGAGCCGAAGTGGGTGATTTGCATGGGCGCCTGCGCCACCTCCACGGGCGTTTTCAACAACTACGCGCTGATTCCGGTGAACCAGGTGATTCCGGTTGACGTGTACGTGCCTGGTTGTCCCCCGCGGCCGGAGCAGTTGATTTACGCCATTACCCTCCTGCAGAAGAAGATCGAGAAAGAGACCGGGACACTGGCCAAGGTCCTCAACCTCGGCTGAGTGGTCCCGCATCCCCGCCGGCACCGGCGAATTTTCGGCTAAAACTCCGCCGGTTTTGGGCGATGAGCAGTACAGAGAAGCAGAAATCTCTAATTTGTAGGAGGCCGAGATGGAGATAGGGTCCGTCCAGATGAATCAGCCGGCTCCGTCGGCCGCTCAGCAGCCAGTTCCCGAGGTAAAACCAGAGGAACGGGAACTGATCCGGGCCGTTAAGGCGCTCAACGCCACCGAGCTTTTTGGACAAAACAGCGAGCTGACCTTTGTGCTTGACCGCAAGACACACCGCCCGCTGGTCCGGATCATCGATCGCGAGACGAAAGAAGTGATCCGTCAGATCCCGCCCGAATATGCCTTGCGGCTGGCTGAGGAGCTCGGGCTGCAGCGGTGAGCGATCGTGCGACTTCGTACTCAACGGTTTCGGATTTGGCCGATAAGCATCCCGGAGGGATATGCATGTCAACAGATATACGACGGTCCTACCTGGAAAGCGATATCGCCGAGGCCGATGGGTGCAAACTGGTCGTCTTGCTGTACCAGGCCGCGCTGGAATCGGTAGCCAAAGCCAGAGAGCATCTGGCGCGGGGCGAAATCGCCGCCCGGGCACGGGCCATCACCAGGACCTCGGAAATCCTGAATGAGTTGGCTCTGTCGGTAGACCATGAGGCCGGGGGCGAATTGAGCCGCAACCTGGTTGAACTCTACGCCTACCTGCAGTTACTCCTGCAGAAAGCCAACGCCGAACAGGCGGACCCTCCGCTGGAAGAAGCGGAGTCGCTGCTGCGGACGCTGCTGGAAGCGTGGGAGCAGGCGGCGGCGGCCACCCGCGAATCCCTGTTGCCGGCCGACGCGCTGGCCACGGCTTCCGCGGCCGAGCGTCCGCCGCTGGATTGCCTCGGCTGAACCCCACCCCTGGAATCCAGTCCGGAGACTGGCTCTGGTGTTCCCGGCGTAATCTGCCCGGGAGCGCCAGCGCCGGGGGCCCACCTTTGGCGGGAATTGCCGCCGCCTGATTCTTCGCGGGACAATGATAGATGCACCCCCCGGCAAGATTCTATGCTGCGAAGCATCACCGTGCATGGCGCACGGACGCATAACCTGAAGAACATCCACGTTGAAATTCCTCGCAACACGCTCACGGTGATCACCGGGCTGAGTGGTTCCGGCAAGTCCTCGCTGGCCTTCGACACCGTCTACGCCGAGGGGCAGCGCCGTTACGTCGAGACGCTTTCGCCCTATGCCCGGCAGTTCCTCGACCAGATGGAACGGCCCGATGTCGACTCGATCGAGGGCCTCAGCCCGGCCATTTCGATCGAGCAGAAAACGACCAGCCGCAGCCCCCGGTCCACGGTGGGCACCATTACGGAAATCTACGACTACGTGCGGCTCTTGTACGCCTCCATCGGCGTGCCGTACTGCCCGAACTGTGACACGCCGATCTCGCCGCAGACCACGCGGCAGATTCTCGACCGGATCCTGAGCCTCCGCGAGGGGGAACGCGTCATGATCCTCGCCCCCGTCGTGCGCGGCCGCAAGGGCGAATACCGCCGGGACCTCGACAGGCTGGCGCGGCAGGGGTTCGTGCGCGCGCGTATCGACGGCATCCTGTATTCGCTCGACCAGGAGATCGTGCTGGACCGGAGGCGGAACCACACCATCGAAGTCGTGGTGGACCGCCTGCTGCTCAAGCCCGGCATCGAGAGGCGGTTGGAAGCCTCGATTGAAACGGCGACGAAACTGGCCGGCGGGCTAGTCCAGGTGGCCGTGGTGAACGGCGAGGAAGCACTTTACTCACGGAAGTACGCCTGCCCGGATTGCGGAGCGAGCATCCCGCAGCTTGAACCCCGCTCGTTTTCCTTCAACAGCCCCTACGGCGCCTGCCCCGCCTGCCACGGCCTGGGTAGCACGTGGAGCTTTGACCCCGTGAAGGTCATTGCCGATCCGTCCAAGCCCTTGCTGGACGGCGGCCTGGGACCGGGCGCCGGCTCCTCTTACATGCATTACCGGCTGAAAGAGCTGGCCCGCCGCCTGCAGGCGGACATTACGAAACCGTTCAATGAGCTGCCTGCCAGGACGCAGAAACAGCTCCTGGAAGGCAGCGGGGACCGCGCGGGCATTCTCGGAATCCTCGAGGAAACCTTTGCGGAAGCCAGCGAGAAGTACCGCGAGTGGCTGGTGGATTATATGTCGCCGGCCGTTTGCCGGAAATGCCATGGCGCCCGTCTGAAACCCGGCAGCCTGGCGGTGAGAGTCAAGGGCACGACCATTGCCGAGCTGACGGCGATGCCCATCGCGCGGCTGTTGCCGCTGATCCGGAGCTGGCGCCTGGACGAGCGGGAGCGGAAAATCGCCGGCCGCATCGTGGAGGAAATCGAGCACCGGCTGGAGTTTCTCGGCGCGGTCGGGCTGGAATACCTGGCGCTCGGCCGGTCGGCGGCGACGCTGGCCGGCGGGGAATCGCAGCGCATCCGCCTGGCCACCCAGATCGGCTCGCGTCTCCGGGGCGTGCTGTACGTGCTGGACGAGCCGTCGATCGGGTTGCATCCCCGCGACAACAACCGCCTGCTGAATACGCTGGCGCGGCTGCGTGACCTGGGCAACACGGTGGTGGTGGTCGAGCACGACCAGGAGACCATCGAGCGGGCCGACTGGGTGATCGACCTGGGTCCGGGAGCCGGACGCCTTGGCGGCGGCCTGGTGGCGGAAGGGACGCCGGAGCAGATCGCCCACTCAGAAGCTTCCCTCACCGGCAAGTACCTGCGGGGGGAGTTGAAGATCCCGCTGCCTGCCGTCCGCCGCCCGGGCAACGGGAAGGTACTCGAGGTCGTCGGGGCGCGCGAGCATAACCTGAAGAACATCGACGTGCGGTTTCCCCTCGGGTTGTTCATCGTGGTGACCGGCGTTTCCGGCAGCGGCAAGTCCACGCTGGTCAACGACATCATTTTCCGGGCGCTCAAGCGCGCCTTGTACCGGTCGCGGGCCGTGGCCGGAGCCCACGACCAGATCGTCGGGGTAGAGCACGTGGACAAAGTCATCGAGATCGACCAGGCGCCGATCGGCCGCACCCCCCGCTCGAACCCGGCCACTTACACCGGGGCCTTCACGCCTATCCGCGAGCTGTACGCGAAGCTGCCGGAATCCCGCGAACGGGGTTACAAACCCGGCCGCTTCAGCTTCAACGTAAAGGGAGGACGCTGCGAGGCCTGCCAGGGCGACGGCCTGAAGCGCATCGAAATGAACTTCCTGCCCGACGTTTACGTCACCTGTGACGTCTGCCGCGGGCGGCGTTACAACCAGGAGACCTTGCAAGTGAAGTTCAAGGGTTACTCCATCGCCGACCTGCTGGAAGCCACCGTCGACGAAGCTCTCGGGGTGATGGAAAACATTCCCCAGGTGCGCGCCCGGCTGGAAACACTGCGCGACGTCGGGCTCGGCTACATCCGTTTGGGCCAGTCCTCGACGACGCTGTCCGGAGGAGAGGCGCAGCGCATCAAGCTGGCCCGCGAGCTCAGCCGCCGCCAGACAGGAAGAACGTTTTACATTCTCGACGAGCCCACCACCGGATTGCACTTCGATGATGTAAAGAAGCTGCTGGACGTGTTACAAAGGCTGGTAGACTTCGGTAACACCGTCGTCGTGATCGAGCACCACCTCGACGTGATCAAGTCCGCCGACTGGATTATCGACCTCGGTCCGGAAGGCGGTGAAAACGGCGGGCACGTGGTGGCCGCCGGGACGCCGGAACAGGTGGTGCGCAGCCGGAAAAGTTACACGGCCAGGGCCCTGAAGAAGGTCCTCCGGAACAGGAAATCCGCGTGAGCAAGTACGAGCAGGAACCGTTGGAGTTCACCGGCCTCAACACGATCCCCATCCGGGAGCGCGGGGGCAAAGTACGCGTGGAGGAGTTCGCGGCGCCGCACCGGAAGGGGGCAGGCATCGGAGGGTGGCTCGACTCGCTCCCCCGTCTGCTGGCCGCCGAGGAGTTCCGCACGCTGGTGGCGGCCATCCAGCGGGCGCGCGCGGCCCGCCGGGCCATCCTGTGGGGGATGGGCGGGCACGTCATCAAGTGCGGACTGGCGCCCGTGCTCATTGACTTGATGGAGCGGGGCTACGTCACCGCTGTGGCGATGAACGGGGCCACGGCGATCCATGATTTCGAGATCGGCCTGGCCGGCCAGACCAGCGAGGAGGTCGAGGCCGTGCTTCCCGACGGGCGTTTCGGTTCAGCCGAGGAAACAGGCCGGGAAATGAACCGGGCCTGTGTGGAAGCCGCCCGGGATTTGATCGGCGCCGGCGAGGCCTTCGGCCGCCGTCTCAACGAGGTTGCCGATCCGGCGTACCGCCACCGGAGCTTGCTGCTGGCGGCCTGGGAGCGCTCGGTGCCGGTGACGGTGCACATCGCCGTCGGGACCGACACGCCGCACACCCACCCGGCCGTCGACCCGGCGGCCTTGGGGACGGCGACGCACCGTGATTTCCGCCTGTTCTGTTCGCTGGTCCGGGGACTGAACGGCGGCGGCGTTTACCTCAACGTCGGCTCGGCAGTGGTGTTGCCGGAGGTCTTTCTGAAGGCAGTGTCCGTGGTCAGGAACCTCGGCCACCCACTGAAGGATTTCACCACGGCGAACCTGGATTTTCTGCAGCACTACCGGCCGCGGGTGAACGTCGTCAGGCGGCCGCACGCGCAGGCCGGAGGCAGGGGGATCGCCATCACCGGGCACCATGAGCTGATGATCCCGCTGTTGGCCGCGGCGCTGATCGAGATGGAGTCCTCATGACGGAGGATCTGGCCGCGCCGGAAACGCAGGGTGTCGAGCCCACCCCGCCGGAGAAATATCCGTTTTGGAACTACCACGACGTGGTCCTGTTGATCGGCCTGACTCTGCCCGCGCTGGCGGCGGCGGCGGTAGTCGGCCGGCTGGCGATGCTGGTTCTTCCGGTAAACGCGACGGCCCCGGCCACGGCGATCCTGGTGGCGCAATTCTTCGGTTACGGCTTCTGGTTTCTGTGCCTGTACGGGCTGCTGCGCTTGCGATACGGCCGGCCGTTCTGGCAGTCGCTGGCCTGGGTGAGGCCGGGCGCCACCATGCCGCTGTACGCGGCTTCCGGGGCGCTGCTGGCCATCGGGGTGGCCGTGGGAGGGGCCCTGCTGAAGACCCCGAACATCCAGATGCCGATGCAAGAGCTGTTGCGCGACCGCACGTCGCTGGTCCTGGTCGGCATCTTCGCGGTGACGCTGGGACCGGTTTGCGAGGAACTTTCGTTTCGCGGCTTTTTCCTGCCGCTGCTGGCGCGTTCGCTGGGGGCCGCCGGCGGCGTCCTGCTGACAGCCATCGTCTTCTCGCTGATGCACGGGCCGCAATACGCCTGGTCCTGGCGGCACATTCTGCTGATCAGCTTCGCCGGGATCGCCTTCGGCGTGGTTCGGCTGCGCTCCGGCTCGACGGCCGCCGCCACCCTGATGCACGCGACCTATAACCTGACTTTCTTCGTCGCTTACCTGTTCCAGCCGCAGGGGATGGGCCGATGAGGTCCGGTAGCGGCGGCGGTCGCGGGCGGCGCCTCGGAATTTCGTCAACGGAAAGGAGAATGCGCAGAACTGATGGTGGAGACCATTGAGTGGACCCCGGACGGCGTGGTGATGATCGACCAGCGCCGCTTGCCCCGAGAGGAAACGTTTGTCACTTGCACGGATTACCGGCAGGTCGGTGAAGCGATCCGTGCGATGGTGATTCGCGGGGCGCCGGCCATCGGCGTGGCCGCCGCGATGGGAGTCGCCCTGGGTGTGCTGAAGGCCGACCCGGATCAGCTTGATCCCGAGTTCGAGAGAATCTGCCAGGGTTTGAATACGCGCCCGACGGCGGTGAACCTGCAGTGGGGGCTCGAGCGGATGCGGCGGGTTTACCAGGCGGTGCGCAGCCGCCCGGTCGAGGAAATTCGCCAGCGGCTCGTCCGGGAAGCGCAACTCGTCAAGCAGGAAGACATTGCCGCCAACAGGGCTATGGGCCGCCACGGGGCGCCGCTGGTGCCGGACGGCAAGACCGTCCTCACCCACTGCAACGCCGGCGCGCTGGCCACCGCCGGCTACGGCACGGCGCTGGGCGTGGTCCGAGCCGCCGTCGAGGCGGGCAAACGCATCGACGTGTTCGCCGCTGAAACCCGGCCGTTCCTGCAGGGAGCGCGGCTTACGGCCTGGGAACTCCACCAGGACGGCATTCCGACGACGGTGATTACCGACAACATGGCCGGCTACTTCCTGCGCTCGGGCCGGATCGGCTGCGTGGTGGTGGGCGCCGATCGCATCGCCGCCAACGGCGACGTGGCCAACAAGATCGGGACGTACCCGGTGGCGGTGCTGGCGCGGGAGAACGGCGTGCCCTTCTACGTAGCCGCCCCGGTCTCGACGCTCGACCTGAGCCTGGCGAGCGGCGATGAAATCCCCATCGAACAACGCGATCCGGCCGAGGTGGCCGAAATCGCCGGCACGCGCGTGGTGCCGGACGGGGTCCGGGTGGAAAACCCCGCCTTCGATGTGACGCCCAGCCGGTACGTGACCGCCATCATCACCGAACGCGGCGTGGCCCGTGCGCCCTACGCCGACTCCCTCCGCACCATGGCCGGTCCCGGCTGAGGCGCAGAAAGAACCCGGCG
>CAZXVW010000065.1:0-19219 GCA_964644025.1 uncultured Solibacteraceae bacterium
GTCTAAAGGTCAGAGCCGGGATCCCGGCGCGAGGAAGAGGTTGAAACGATGTCTGAGGAGAACAACAACATGCAGGCCGGTTGTCCCAAGGCAGTCCGGCACGGAGGGAGCAGCAGGGGCCCCGCCTGGCTGCGGTGGATGTTTCCTGTTGTCGGTGCGCTGTCGTTACTTTGGTTCCTCATCAGAGTGATTCCGAAGCCTTCCAGAGCGGCTTACCCGTGCCAGAGAACGGCCGCGCCCTTGGCCGGCGGCTTTCTCCTCTGGGTGGCCGGGGCGCTTGGTTCCTTGTCGCTGTTTCGCCGGGCAAGACGGCACTGGCAGCGATCGCAGGTGGTTCTGGCGGGCAGTTGCCTGATCGTGGCGGCGGTTTTGGGAGTCAGCGCCCTGCAGACGGTCAGCGATCGGCCGGCGATGGCGAAGGCCCCCGAGGCCAACCAGCCGATTGGCCAGGCGAAAGGCGTGATTCCGGGCCGGGTGGTCTGGGCACATGACGGCCGCGCTACCAACTGGGACGGGCCGGGGGACGGACATTGGTGGGAAAAGGGTCATACGAACCAGGCAGTGGTGGACCGCATGATGTCCGACGCGATTCAGAATCTCACCGGTAAGACCAGCGACCGCGAAGCCTGGGACGCCCTGTTCCGGTACTTCAACCAGGCCCACGGCAATGGGGACACCGGATACAGCAAGGGAGAGAAGATCACGATCAAGGTGAACCTGGTAGGTTGCATCATCGGCCGAAACGTGGACCCCGTCACCTATGACATGCTGCGCCGGCCCGACTACATGAACACGTCGCCGCAGGTGATGCTGGCCTTGCTGCGGCAACTGGTGAGGCAGGCCGGTGTGGATCAGCAAGACATTACCATTGGCGACCCGCTTGCCTTGTTCCCCAACCAGTACTACGATCTGTTGCACGGCGAGTTTCCCAACGTTCACTACCTGGACCATGACGGCGGCAACGCCGCCCATCCGCGCAGGGGCGTGCGGTACTCTTCGGTCCCCGTGTATTGGAGTTCACGGCCAACGGGGAAGAAGCAGGACTACGTGCCGGTTTCCTATGCGGAAGCGAAGTACCTCATCAACCTGGCGAACCTGAAGAGTCACGTGAGCGCCGGCATTACGGTCTGCGCCAAGAACCACTACGGCTCGCTGATTCGCAGACCGCCCGACAAAGGCTATTTCGACCTGCATGGGAGTTTACCGAGGGAAATTCCGGGTTCCGGGCGCTACCGGGCGCTGGTGGATTTGATGGGGCACGCGCACATCGGCGGAAAGACCCTGCTGTACTTGATTGACGGTCTCTACGCCGGCGTGCATCCAAAGGACAGTTCTCCGCGGAAGTGGTCCAGCTCTCCTTTCAATGGCGATTGGACGTCCAGCCTGTTTGCTTCTCAGGACCCGGTGGCGATCGATTCGGTGGCCTTCGATTTCCTCTGGACGGAATGGGACGATTACCCGCATATCTCGGGGACCGACGACTACTTGCACGAAGCGGCGCTGGCGGACAACCCGCCCTCAGGAACCTTCTACGACCCCAACCACCCCACAAACACGGTTCGCCTGGCAAGTCTGGGAGTCCACGAGCATTGGAACAATGCGCGGGATAAGCAATACAGCAGGAACCTGGGCCGGGGCGCCGGTATCGAACTGGTGCGGATCGGCGGCGCGCGATAGCGGGGATTTCGGGGTGATGGCGACGGCAGCGCGCTGCCGCCTACCGGGGCCAGGAAGGCCTCAGGCATGCGTGCGGAAGTGCGTAACAAGGAGGGTTGGTCGGGGCGAGAGGATTTGAACCTCCGACTTCCTGCTCCCGAAGCAGGCGCTCTAACCAGGCTGAGCCACGCCCCGAGTTCCCTAATAGTTTAGCAGGTTGCCGCAGCGGCGTGGCAACCGCTTCGCGCAGGGTTGCTCAGTCGAGCGGCACGAGCTTGGAGAACTCGAATTTGAACGGATCGAGCCCACGGGCGGTGAGCTGGCGGGCGCACTCGCCGACAGAATCGCCGACGGCCTGGATGTTCCTTAACGGCGTTGTCTGCGGCGAGTAGATCTCCAGGGCTACCCATTTGCCGGTGAGGGCGGCGCGTTCCTGGTAATTGAGCCGGTCGATCTCCCGGCCTACCAGTTGCTTCACATCGATTGCAGTGAATACTGACATGACAGAAGAAAGATTGTAGCGCAAGCGTGAGGTGGCGGGCGGGCCAGCGGTGGATCGGAGCCGGCAGTCCGTATTTTCTGGTCTCTGGTCGTTGGTCCATAGCCGCCAGTCCCTGGCCGGGGGTTCTTGGCCGCCGGTCAGTGGGAAGCAGAAGGCAAGAGAGGGACAGCCCGCCTGGGGAATCCGGGACATTGGGGAGTGCCGGAGATTGGGGGAAGGGGTACTATGGTTCAAACCGGACCCGAAAGGATGAAATCATGAGCAGTCCTTTCCCTACGTTTCCCGGCGAGCAGCGCCCGCCGATGAGTGAACCCGGCCGGCTAACCGGCATCTTCTGGGAACCGAAACCCGTTTTCGAGGAGCTGGCCGCGCGGCCTCGGTGGTGGGTGCCCGTGCTGCTGATCACCTGCCTGACGCTGGTCTTCGTGTTTTCGTTCTCGCGCATTGTGGGCTGGGACACGTTTCTGCAGCAAGAGGTGCAGAATAACTCCCGGTTGCAACAGCTCTCCCTCCAGCAGCAACAACAGATCGTCCAGCAGCAGAGCCGGGTGGTGGGTGTGGTCAGCTACGTCGGCGGTGCGGTGGGGACGGTAGTGAGCCTGCTCGTGGTGGCCGGCGCTCTCTTGTTGATGTTCCGGATGGCCGGCGCCACGGAGCTGAGCTTCCGGCAAGCGTTCAGCATCACCAGCTACTCCTGGTTACCGTTCGGTCTGTACCAGGTACTGGCCCTGGTGGTGCTACAGTTCACGAGGCCGACGGACTTCAACCTGAAGAACCCGCTGCCGTTCAACGCGGGCTGGTTCCTGGATCCTGCGAGGACGCCGGCCTGGCTGGTGAGCCTTGGCTCGTCGCTCGACCTGTTCTCCTTCTGGGTGATGGCGCTGGCGGCGCTGGGCTTCTCGGTGGCGGCGCGCAAGATTCGCTACGGGAAGGCGTTCGCGCTGGTGATTTCGGTCTGGGTGGTGTACGTGGCGCTCAAGACCGGCTGGGCGGCGCTGTTCGGCTAGCGGGCCTGCTTCCGGAAGCCGATGCCGGTCAGGATGACACCCAGGCGCCGGGTGTCGCCCGGCGGGGAGAAGACGCGATCGACACTGATGCTGACAGTGGCGCTTTCTCCCTTCACGGTCACCGGGGCTTTCGAGATCAATGTATAGCTGCCGGGAGACGGGAAACGCTCAGCGGCTACGGTGATGCCGTCCACCGTGACGGTGACTTCGCGGGCCGGTGTCTGCTCAGGGATGTAAAGGGAAGCCTGGACGGGGAGCGGTTCGGCCGGGGCCTTCAAGAGCACGACGGCGCGCCGGCCCATCCAGCGCCAGGCGCCGCTCTCAAGCTGGTAGATGCCGCTAACGATCTGGTGTTCGGCTTCCGGGGCGTTCATGGGAAGGTATGAGAGCACCGGCGGTTGGGCGATGACCATCTGGGCAGTGACTTCGTCGAGAGGGCCACGGACGATATCAAACGGGCGGTAGCCCTGCGTTACGGTCGAGTAAGCCGAGCGGGCGCCGAGGCCGATGATGCGGAACGGGAGCCAGGGCGTGACGCGGCGGGAAGCGAACGGGGCAAGGCGGCCGCCGCCGGTCGAAAAGGAAATCGGGAAGCAAACCCTGCTGGTGAGGACCGCGTCGCCGGGCTGGACCGGCCGGCTTCGCTCGAGCGGCAGCCCGCCGGCGGCCTCGGCATAGAAGCGCAGGCCCCACTCGGCGTTGACCCAGACGCGACGCTGCTGGAACTGGTCTCCGAGGCTGGCGACGAACCGGCGGTAGGCGTCCCAGTGCTGGTAGTTCACCAGGCTGAGCGAGAGGCCGAGCAACAGCGCGAGGGCAAAGCCCGCCGCCAGCCACGCCCGGCGCTCCTGGAGTTGCCGAGTCACCAGCAGGGCGACCGGCGCCGCGATCGGCAACAGGTAGCGCGCCGATCCGGCGAAAAACAAGGCCAGCGCCGCGGCGAAAAACAGGACCACCCAGGCAGCCAGGAAGAAGCTATCCTTGTCGTCCCACCGTTTGAGCGCCGCCAGGCACCAGAGCACGACGAGCAGCCCAATGCCGTAGCTTGCCCAGAACAGCGGGCTCGCGTCCAGCCACACGGCCCCGGCGCCGGCGGCGGCCAGGACCACCGCCCAAACCCAGCGGGGAACGCGGCGGAAGGCGGCGAGCGCCAACAGCGGAAACACCAGCCAGCCGGCGTGGACGGTGAGCGCCACGGCGTTATCGAGCTTGTTGGCCGCCGCCTGCAACCCGTAGCTTTTGAAATAGCCGGCCAGGACGCCGGCCGGAAGGACGCCCCCGGTAAGGCGCTCGAAGAGCTGCCAGGCGGCCAGCACCGCGGCCGGAGCCGCCAAAACCGCCCAGCCCGGCCACCAGGTGCGCCGATGCAGCAGGAGATAGCAGCCCAGGATGGGAATCAGCACGACGGCTTGATAGGCCGCCAGCGAGGCCAGCGTGAGCGCAACGGCGGCGGCCGCCAGCCAGGAAAAGGAGCGCCGGTCGGCGGCAGTGACGAATAGAGCCACCGAGGCCAGCCAGAAGGCGAGGAACGGCACGTCGGATTCGAGCGAGTTGCCGTTGACCACGAACGCCGGCGTCGCCAAGAACAGCAGCGTCGCCCAGAGCGGCGCGGGCGAGAAGCGGCTCGCCAGGCGCCACATTGCCAGGGCGGCAATCAATGAGAACAGGATGTAGGCGGCGTGGAACGGGATCTCGTAGACGTCACCGAACAGAGCCAGCAGACCGGCCAGCATCCACATGTTGAGCGGCGGGTGCGGATGGCCCCGCACGTCCACCTTCTGGCCGGAGAAAACGTAGTGGAAGTGAGTGGGATGGAGCGGGTCCACCTGGGCGTGCATCGCCCCGGCCAGGTAGTAGTAATCATCACCCTGGACGGCCTGGTTGAGAAACGGCAGGCGGAGCAATCCGACCAGAAGTAGAATGAGAAGCAACTGCTGGTACGTTCGTGTTTGTTCGGGCGCCTCCAACCCGTCGATTCTACCGGAAGCCGCGGGTGAGGGTGGTGGCCGGCGCTGCGCAGCGATCGCCGGGGGATGATGCGATTTCCCCGGACCGCGAGGCGAGGTTCTATAATGGCGGCAACCGGTACCCGGGAAGCCGGCTTCCGGAAGGAGGAAATCGAATGAGCGGAACATCACGGAAGAATGAAGGAACCATTGACCGGATCGCGCGGATCCTCATCGGCGTCATCCTGCTAAGCCTGGTATGGGTAGGCCCGCAGACGCCGTGGGGATTCATCGGCCTGCTACCGCTGATCACCGGGATCATCGGGTGGTGCCCGTGTTACACGGTGCTGAAGATCTCCACGTGCCGCGCAACGGGCGGAGAAGCTGAGACGGACAAGCCCGGCTCCTGAGTCCGGAAAAGCAGTCCTGAGTGGCCCGGCCGGGCGCGGGCTGGGCTGGCGCCCATTGGCCGCCGGCTCAGGGCTTCATCGGGAATTCTTTCGACTCAGTGCGGCAAGTTTCGAAATACTGTTTGAACTTGCGGACGAGGTCGGGGCGCCGAGCAGCGAGATTGGTCGTCTCGCCGACGTCGCTGGCCAGGTCATACAGTTCGATGGGCGCGCCCAGCTTCGGGCAGACCGCTTTCCAGTTTCGCCAGCGGGCCGCGTGCTCGCCGTGTCGCGTGGGGTACTCCCAGTAAAGGAACCGGTCCGCCAGATCTTGCTGTTTGCCGAGCAGGGTGGGCAGCACGCTGACGCCGTCCAGGTTCGCGGGCGGATCGATGCCGGCGATTGCTGCGGCGGTGGGCAGGAAGTCGGCGAAATACCAGACGGCGGTCTGGTCGAGCTTGCCCGCCGGGATGTGGCCGGGCCAGCGGACGATCATGGGCACCCGGATGCCACCCTCGTAAACGCTCCCCTTGTAGTCCCGGAACGGACCGGTGCCGCGGAACATGGCGGCGATATCCTGCGGCGCACCGTTGTCGCTGGTGAAGAAGACGACGGTGTTGTCAGCGAGGTGGAGTTCATCAAGCAGGTCAAGGATTCTGCCGATGTCGCGATCCATCCGGGTCTCCATCGCCGCCACCGCCTTTTTCTCCTCGGGCCAGGGTTTATTCTGATAAGGCCCGAGGCTGGGGACCTCGAAGGCGGCGTGCGGAATTGTGTAGGGCACGTAGAGGAAGAAGGGTTCGTTTGCGTGGCGGCGGATGAAGTTGAGCGCGAAGCCGGTGAACAGGTCATGGGTGTACTGGGTCTTCTCGCCGTTCTGGTTGCCGGTGAGGTCAAAGCGGGCTTCGTTCAGCCAGATGAAGGTGGGGTAGTAGGTGTGCGCCCGCCGCTGGTTGAGGTAACCGAACCACTCGTCGAAACCCTGCTGGTTGGGTGTGCCGGGGGTGTTGGGTTCGCCGAGTCCCCACTTGCCGGTGATGCCGGTCACATAGCCGGCCTTCTTGAGCAGTTCGGCCACGGTCAAGTCTTCGGCGCGCAAGGGAATGCGATGCTCGGCCCCGCCGACGCCGACCACGCCCCCGAAGGCGCCGAAATTGCCGCGGACGGTGGTGTGGCCGGTGTGAAGGCCGGTCATGAGGACGTTGCGCGAGGGCGCGCAGACCGGGTGGCCGGCGTAGACCTGGGTGAAGCGAAGGCCTTGTCCGGCCAGGCGGTCGATGTTGGGGGTGTGAATGAGTTGGTTGCCGTAGACGCCGGCGTCGGCGTAGCCCATGTCATCAGCCATGATGAAGATGATATTCGGGTGTGATGCGGCGTGGAGTGCCCCTCCGGCAAACAACGTCAGCAGGCAGGAGAAGGAGAGTAAACGTTTCATAATGATCTCCGCAGCAAATTGTTCTCGTAGATCTGCAATACCAGTTCCGCGCCGAGGCGGCCGGGAGCGCCCGGATCAATCCGGTGTTTCCAGCAAGCGCTGCCGGGCTCATGCGGCCCCGGCGCATGCCGTCCCGGAGGGTCATTTTACCGCGGCCAGGGGCGCGACCACCGCACTGATTCATGCCGGCGAGGCTGACGCGAAGGGCAGCCGATGGGAGGAACCCCATTCCTGGCGCCGGAAAAGAGGGATCTAGCAGCAGCCCTTAGATTACACCTTCTCACTCTGGAGTGATAGCCCCCCGCTGCCGATAGAGAGATCAGGTAACGTTTGGGCGGCCGGAACAACCGAGGGAGAGGTCGATGTTTACCGCGAACGTCTTCACAACCGACGGAGAAGCGAGTCTCGCGATCCAGCGGCTGGCTAACGAATCGGGTCAGGTGACGGTGAACAGGGTCCTCGACCACGTTCCCGAACCCTACGAGTTGGTCCGCACCCTGAATACGGCGGGTCCCGAGGTGGTCTTCCTCGACGTCAGTGAGTGGGACAGAGCCGCCCCAGTGGTGGAAAAGATCCGGGCGCTGTCACCCGGGACAGCGATCATCGGCTTCGGCAGCGGGGTCGAGCTCGTCAGGCCGGACGAGCTCGCCAGGGCCGGTGTCCACGCGCTTTTTGCAGCCCCGATCACGGTACAGGGGTTTCGCGAGGTCATAAAGCGGGCGATCCATGAAGTAGACGGCGCCATCCAACCGAACCTGGCGGCATTCGTGCCCGCCAAGGCTGGCAGCGGGTGTAGCGTCACAGTGTTCCACGTAGCCGCCTTCCTGGCCGATGACCTGAAAGAGAAGGTGCTGTTGATTGATGCCGACTTGCACTCCGGCGTTCTGTGCGTGCTGGCGAAATGCTCCCCGGAATCTTATCTGCAAGATGTCCTCGACGATCCCACGGTTCTTAACCATTCCCAATGGACCGGTTACGTTACCAATTGCCACGGAATCGATCTTCTCCCGGCGGACCGCTCTCGGCCAGCAATGCGGGCCGAGTGGAACACCTACTACCAGTTGCTTCGGCATACGAAATCTGAGTACGATCGCGTTCTCGTGGACCTGCCCGAGGTCGTGAATGATGCCACGGCGGAAGTTGTCTCGCGGGCCGCCCACGTTTTCATCGTGTGCACGCCGGAACTGCTGTCACTGGAGTTGGCACGCCAGCGGAGCGAGGAACTGCGTGGGTACGGAGTCGATGAGAAACGCATATGGGTTCTGCTCAACCGTTCGCCGAAGTCAGGCATCCCGCCGGGGGAGGTGGAGGAGATCGTCGGACATCCGGTCTTCGCGGCTCTCCCAAACGATTATCAGGGTCTCAAGCGAGCCGTTCTGGAAGGGGAGCTCATGCCCGCGGACACGGAGTTGGGCAAAGCGTACGTGGCGCTGGCCAGGAAGCTTGCGGGACGGCCTGTCCCCGATCAGGACAGTTCCCGGGGCGCGAAATCCCGACTCCGTCTGCCGAAGATTCTGGCGGGGGCGATAGCTCATTTCGCCGAACCCGAGGGCAACACAAAGGCAAACTCCACTCCGAAGTGAGAATCCGCTCACCGGAGTTGGTCATTGGTTCCTGGTCTATAGTCGTTGGTCCGTGGTCGCTGGTCCGTGGTCGCTAGTCGCTGGTCAGGGGTCGCTGGTCGCTGGTCCGTGGTCGCTGGTCGGGGGCGCTTTCCTTTCGCGCCGGTTACTTGCCCCGTTTCACTCCGACGCGGCGCATTACCTGGTAGATAGTGTTGAAAATGGTCTCCTCGACCTCGGCGGTGAAGGGGCCCGGCTGGCCGTAGTAAACCATGCTCTGGTCGGCTTCGTAGCCGCCTTCGCGAAGGATACGCCGCGAGGGGATGTAACACATCACATCGTTCGAATAACCGGCCACGACGAGCCGCTCGCGGGGAAACTCGCGCCTGGCCCGGAGGGCGTAATCCACAACGACTTCGCCGCCGAGGGCCAGCAGGGTGAGGTCCCGGTTGAAACGTATGGCCTGGACGGGGTAGGGAATGCGCCAGATAGGGCGGCGTTCCTCCAGCGCTCTAAGGACCGCCCTCGCGCGGCGCACGCGGGCCGGGTCCGGGCTCTGGAGTTCCTTTTCGTATGTTTCCCGGCTCTGGAAAGCGAGGTTCAGATCAACCATCCGGAACGCGCTCCGGATGGGGGGATGGAGGCGAATGAGGTGGCCGGCCAGCGCGCGATCCACCGCGGCGGCCAGCTCCTGGCCGTGGCGGCGGGCGTGATCGAGCTCGCCCCGGGGGTTTGGGTTCTGGTCGCCGCCGCACAACTGGAGAAACAGGGCGGTCGCGCCGGGGTGGGAGGCTTCGAAATTGCTCTGGGCAAAGCCGGCGTAGTCGCCGCTGATCCGGTAATGCTGCCCGGTCAGCGTCGTGTTGTGACAGGCGTAGCCGAACAGCGCGGCGCGCAGCGTGCCGTCCGGGTCCGTCACCTTCAAAACGGGTACGGCATGGTCCACGGGACCGGCCGGGTTGACGCCAAACTTCAGCCAGCGGACGCCATCGGGCGTGAGCACGCGCCGGTTGGCCGCAAAGCCGGCGGTTCCCTGGCCGAAGTGGAGCCTGGCCGGGGAGAGCTTGCCCAACGCGGCGCTGGCCACCGTGACCATGGCGTCCACCAGCCGGCGGCTATAGGCGCGCAGCAGGCGGAGCTGCCCGGGCGGCAGATCGTACATGGTGGCCAGGTTGGGCCAGACCACCGGCCCCGTATGAGTGTGGCTTGCATTGAGCAGCAGCTCGGCCCGCTCCAGCTCGTATTCCTTCTGCAGGCGTGCGGCGACTTCGTCGCACACGACGCGGGGCAGCCCGATCAGATCCGTGGTGACGATAACGGCGCGGTTTCCCTTGGCGTCCTCGAGCGCCAGCGCCTTGGCCCAGAGGTCCTGGACGACTCCGGTCGAGGGATGGCGGCGGCTGGCATAACCAGAGAGCCAGATGGGACCTTCCGGGGTGATCCGAACCCGGGCGAGGCCCGCCTGGAAATCCGCGGCACACAGAGCCGGGACGAGCCACAGCCACAACCACAGCCGCGTCACACCCAGACCTCCTGGATCGGCACCTTTTTCTTGCACAGTTCGCAGGTGGACTCGTCGACGAAGAAACATCCTTCCAGCTTCGCCAGGTAGTAGAGCGGGAGCGAACTGAAATCGGCCGTGCCCGGGTGCGGCTGGAAGACGACGACGGCGAGCCCGACGACCTCGGCGCCGTTGGATTCCACCAGCGCCCTCAGCTCGGTCAGCCGTTTGCCGGTCCGCAGCAGGTCGTCGACCAGGAGCACCTTCTCGCCCGGAACCTGTTCCAGGAACTGGCGGAAGCCAAGCGGCTTGTGCTTGTTTTCGGGTTCGGCCCAGTAGACCTGGTGCGCCCGCAAGGCTTCACACAGCGTGTAGGCAACGGGCAATCCCCCGGTAGCGGGCGCGACAATCGACAGCTCCGGGATGATGGCTCGGATCTCGGGGTTGGCGCGCACCAGCCGGCTCAAGCCGACGCTGAGGGTCTTCTGATGCTGGTAGTAGCGCATAGCCAGCGGCACCTGCACGTAGACATCGGAATGCAGGCCGTTCGGGTGACGGAAATGCCCGTAGCGCAAGGCGCCGGTTTCCCGCAGCAGCGCTATCACTTCCTCGCTTGTGGGTACCAGATGCATGGCTTTAATGTGCTCCTTTCCCGCTCAATACGCGGGGAATCGTTTGCAGCAAAATTTTCGAGTCCAGCGCCAGGGACCAGTTATCAATATATTCCAGATCTTTTCGCATCCAGGTGTCAAAATCGAGGCTGTCGCGCCCCTCCAGCGCCCACAGGCAGGTCAGCCCCGGGCGCATCCGGAGCCGGCGGCGCTGCCAGCGCTGGTAGCGCTCCACCTCCTCGGGAACCGGCGGGCGGGGACCGACCAGCGACATATCCCCCTTGAGCACGTTCCACAACTGCGGCCATTCGTCGATGGAGAACTTCCGGAGGAAGCGGCCGAGCGGAGTGATGCGCGGGTCATTGGCGATTTTGAAGGCCGTGTCCTTCTCGTTCAGGTGCGCGAGCAAGGGTTTCAGCGCCTCGGCGTCCCGGCGCATGGAACGGAACTTGTAAAGCGTGAATCGCCGGCCGTTCAGCCCGCAACGCAGTTGGCGGAAGATGGCCGGGCCGGGAGAGGTGAGGCGGATGAGCAAGGCGATCAGGAGCATGAACGGGGCCAGTACGAGCAAGCCGAGCGCCGCGAACACCACGTCCAGCAGGCGTTTGAGCATGAGCCGGATCTCATCGTGCGGGGCGGCGGAAAAGGTAAGCAGCGGCGTGTTCTCCAGCCGTTCGAGGTAGACGTCGCTGTTGACGTGTGGGAAGAAGTCCACCGCCACCCGCGTCCGCACGCCATCCTCATCGCACAGCAGCAGCGTCTCTTCCAGCTCGGCCAGCCGCTTGCTGTCCACGGCGAACATCACCTCGTCGACGACGCGTCCTTCCAGCAGGCGCGGCAGCTCGGCCAGCGGATAGACCGGGTAGTCCGCACCGAGGTGAATCGTCCTCTCCCGGCAATCGTTGCCGACCGCGACGAACCCCACCAGGCGGGTCCCGCATTCGGCCGAACTTTCCAGTAATTTCCCCAGCCGGCGCGCCCGGGGGCCGGTGCCTGCGATCAGCACGTAGTAAGGGGTTCCGAAGCCGCGGCGCAGCCAGCGCGCCAGCCGGGGGGCGTTCACCCGGAACAGGATCAGCAGGACCCAGCCGTAGAACAGGAAAAACGCCAGGAACGGCCGGCTGAGGTCCAGGCGCAGGGCGTACTCGCACAGCACCATGCCAACACCCCAAAAGGCGCATTGGCGGAAGGTATCGCGCAGGATGGGGCGGCGGCCGGCATCCAGCCGGTCGTAGACCTTCAGCCATGTGCCCACCAGCGGCAGCAGCGCTGCGCCGATAATCAATAGCAGGGCCTTGACCGGGGGGGTGAGGTAGAAGACGCGCTCCAGCGGCAGCGCCAGCCGCGTATGGTAGGCAAGTTCGAAGGCAACTCCGGCCAGCAGGACGTCGGAAAGCCGGAACAGAAACGTCACCCTGCGATGGTGCCGGCTGAACACGTTCGCCCTCAGCATAGCACGACCCGGGCACGAGGCAGCCGCCGCTCCGCACCGCGGAGCGGAGCGGCCTCACTGCGGGACAGCGGGCGGCTTATTTCCGGTGCCGTCGCTTCGCGGCGCTTGACGGCCAGGTTAGTGCGTGCTAGGTTAGTAATCGTTAGGTTAGTAAACGCTAGCAAGTAGGAGCCCCAAATGAGTACCTCCGCAGCGCGCCGACATCGGATGAGCGCCGAACAGCGGAAAGCGGCGATCATCGAGACCGCCGTACGGCTGTTCGCCGAGAAAGGCTTCCGCGGCACGACCACGCGCGAGCTGGCGGCCGCCGTGGGCGTCAGCGAGCCTGTTCTGTATCAGCACTTCGCCACCAAGCGGGGCCTTTACAAGGCGATCATTGAGGCGATTTGCGCGAATGACGAACGCGACGAGGCTCTGGAAAAAGCCCGGGCCGCCGGCGACGATCACACGTTTTTCGCGCGGCTGGCCGAGCTGATCCTGCAGTGGCACGACGAGCAACCGCAGATCCTGCGCCTGCTGCTGTTCAGTGCCTTGGAGGGCCACGAGTTGAAGGACCTGTTCGTGGAGCGGCAGGTGGTGGTTCACTACGAGATCCTCGCCGAATACATCAAGCGGCGCCAAGCAGATGGAGCGTTCCGGCAAACGGATGCCTACCTGGCGGCGCGCGCTTTCACGGGGATGGTGTCCCATCAAGGGGTAGCCAAGAATGTTCTCGGCCTGCGGGATCTGAAAGGGGACAGCAAGCAGATTGCCGAAAGCATCGCGGGGATCTTTTTGGACGGAATGAAAAATTCAAGGAGTGAGGCTGAATGAGTGCGCGATACCTGTTGACGATTGCCATCATGTTCCTGCTGGCGGCCTGCTCCGGCAACCGGGGCGAGCGGCAGGTGGAAGCGGCGTCGGTGAGTGATGAGCCGCTTGCGGTGCGCGTGGCCCGGGCCGAAAGCCGGCTCGTCGAACGATCCATCGACGTCACCGGAACCCTGCTGGCGGAGGAGACGGCGACGGTTTCCAATGAAGTGCCGGGCCGGCTGGCCGAAATCAAGGTGGACTTCGGCCAGCGCGTGCGCAAGGGCGAGGTGATCGCCGAACTGGACAAGCGGGAGTTTCGCTTGCAGTTGGACCGTGCCCGTGGGGCGCTGGCCCAGGCGCTGGCGCGCATCGGGCTGGAGCCGGGGCAGGAGGACGTCGTACCGGAGACAACGCCGGCGATCCGGCAGGCGCAAGCGATGCTCGACGATGCCCGGACGAAGTATGAATCGGCGGCGAGACTGGTGAAGACCGGCGACGTCGCGCACGACCGTTTCGTGGAGATTGAGAAAGCCTACCACGCGCGGCAGGCGGCACTGGACGCGGCGCGGCACGAGCTGCGGGTCGTGCTGGCCAATATCCGGACGCTGCGCGCCGAAGTCGCGCTGGCTCAGAAGCGCCTGAATGACGCCACCATCCGCGCCCCGTTCGACGGCGCGGTGACCGAGCGGCTGGCTTCGGCGGGCGAATACCTCCGCCAGAACAGCCCGATCGTACGGCTGGTGAAAACCTACCCGTTGCGGCTCCGCGTCGACGTGCCCGAATCAGCGGCTGACGCGGTTCACCCGGGAAGCGAGCTACGGTTCACCACCGACGCGATTCCCGGAGCGGAATTCCGCGCGGTGGTGCGGGAAGTGAACCCGTCGCTTGACCTCCGCTCCCGTACCCTGACCGCCGAGGCTCGGTTGCGAAAACGGGATGAACGGCTGCGGCCCGGCATGTTCGTGCGGGTGAAGCTGGTGGTGGAGCGGAACGCTCCCATCGTGGTGGTGCCCCGGGAGGCCGTCGAGACCGTCGCCGGACTGTCGAAGATCTTCGTCATCCGGGACGGCAAGGCGGTGGAGCAGAAGATCCGCCCGGGCAGGGAAATCGACGGCTGGGTGGAAGTTCGCGGTGCGGATCTGCGGCCGGGCGAGATGGTCGCGGTCAGCGGGCTGCCGGAGCTGGTGAACGGTGTGGCGGTAGCGCCGCAATCAAAGGAGAGCTAGGCCCATGCAGAAACTCGCCCAGATCTGTATTCGCCGGCCCGTGTTCGCCACCATGCTCATCGTGGCGCTGGTGGTCATGGGCCTGTACTCCTACGGCGAACTTGGCGTGGATTTCTTCCCCAGGGTCGAATTTCCGATTGTCACGGTGACCACGACGCTGCGGGGCGCCTCGCCGGAGGAGGTGGAAAGCCAGGTCACCAAGCGGATCGAGGAAGCGGTCAACACGATCAGCGGAATTGATGATCTTACTTCCACCTCGGCGGAGGGTATCTCGCTGGTCATGATCCAGTTCGTGCTGGAAAAGGACCCGGACGTAGCGGCCCAGGAAGTGCGCGACAAGGTGAACGCCGTGGTGGGCCAGCTTCCGCGTGATGCGGACCTGCCGATTATCGACAAGCTGGCAACTGACGCTGCGCCGGTGCTGGACATCGCGGTGGCCGCGAACCGCGACTTGCGGGAGACGACGAAGATCGTCGATGACCGGATCAAGAAAAACATCGAAACGGTGAGCGGCGTTGGCCAGGTCCGCCTGGTCGGCGACCGGACGCGCCAGATCCAGGTGTGGCTGGACGGTGAGAAGCTATACGCTTACAACCTGAATATCGACCAGGTCCGGGCAGCCCTGGCGGCGCAGAACGTGGAGATTCCGGGCGGCCGGGTAGACCAGGGCCTGCGCGAGTTAACCCTCCGTACTATGGGGCGGCTGAGGAGGCCAGCAGACTTTGAGCGGATCGTGGTGGCTGAGATCAACGGCAAACCGGTCCGCATCGCCGATATCGGGCGCGTCGTGGACGGGGTCGAGGAGCCGCGGTCACTGGCGCGGCTGGACGGCAAGCCGGCCGTCGTGCTGGAGGTCCGCAAGCAGTCGGGCACCAACACGCTCGAGGTGGTGCGTGCCATCAAGGCGCGGGTGGACGAGCTGCGTCCGACGCTGCCGCCGGACTTCACGATCACTTACGCGCAGGATCAGTCCACGTTTATTTACGCCTCCTTCAAGGCCGTGCAGGAGCACTTGATTCTGGGAGGTTTCTTTGCCGCCCTGATCGTGCTGCTGTTCATCCGGAGCTGGCGGTCCACGCTGATCGCCGCGGTGGCGATCCCCACCTCCATCATTTCCACGTTCACGCTGATGCGGTGGATGGATTTCACCCTGAACCAGATCACCATGCTGGCGCTGGTGCTGGTGGTGGGCATCGTGATCGACGACGCCATCGTGGTGCTGGAAAACATCTTTCGCTTTGCCGAGGAGAAGAAGCTGTCGCCGATGCAGGCGGCCATCGAGGGCACCAAGGACATCGGGCTGGCGGTGATGGCGACTACGTTCAGCCTGGTGATCATTTTCCTGCCGCTGGCGTTCATGGGCGGGTTCGTGGGCCGGTTCATGTCGAGCTTCGGCTTCACGGCGGCTTTCGCCATCATGGTCTCCCTGCTGGTCAGCTTCACGCTAACGCCGATGCTGTGTTCGCGGTACTTGCGGCCCTCGGCGAACCGCGGCGGGAGCAGCACGAAGGAGACTCTGGTTTTCCGGATGCTGGCCGTCCCGTACCGGAAGATGCTCACCTGGTCGCTGGCACACCGGCGGGCCGTCGTCTCCCTGGCGGTGGTGGTGGCGCTTTCGGCGATTCCGATGGGCATCTTCATCGGAAAGGATTTTCTTCCGGAAGATGACCGGAACGAATTCGCGGTTTCGGTCCGGATGCCGCCGGGGTCCTCGTTGGAAGGGAGTGACCAGGTCATGCGCCGGATCGAGAACGAGTTACGGCAGTTGCCGGGAGTGCGCAACCTGCTGGTCACCATCGGCGCCGACGTCCGGCGGCAGGTGGACCGCGGCACGCTGGTGGTGGAACTGGTACCTGCGGAGGAGCGGCGCCAGAGCCAGCGGGAGCTGATGCTGATGGCGCGGCGAAGGCTCGAAAAGTTCCGCGACGTGGTCATCAGCGTGCAACTGGCGTCGATGATTCAGGGCGTTCCCCAGTACGATCTGATGTTCTCGATCCAAGGCCCGGATCTTGATCAGTTGGACCGGTACGCGACCCAGATCAAGCAGCGGCTGGCTCAGGTGCCCGGGGTCACCGACCTGGACACGACGTTCGAGGCGGGCAAGCCCGAGGTGCGGGTACACATCAATCGTGACAAGGCGGCGGACCTGGGCGTGCGGGTCGGTTCCATCGCCACCGCGCTCCGGACCTTGGTGGGGGGCGATCCTCAGGTAACCACCTACCGCGAGGGAGAAGACCGCTACGACGTGATGCTGCGGGTGGACAAGGAGTTTCGCGACTCGCCGGACGCCCTCCAGCGGCTCTTTGTACCCTCCTCGAAGCTGGGCAACGTCCCGATCTCCAATGTGGCTTCGCTGGAGGAGGCGACCGGCCCCACCCAGATCACCCGCTGGAACCGGCAACGGAACGTCATCCTGATGGCGAACATCGTCGAGGGGCAGTCGCTGAGCAATGTTTTGCAGATTCTGGACCGGACGGTAGCGGACCTGCACCTGCCGCCGGAGTACCAGACGGGCCTGGTGGGCCGGACCAAGGAATTCGGCCGCGCGGCCGGCGAATACGTGATGACGTTCCTGCTGGCCATCATCTTCATGTACATGGTGCTGGCGGCGCAATTTGAAAGCTTCGTCGATCCGGTGACCATTCTGACCGCGCTGCCCCTGTCAATCCCCTTCGCCCTCCTGTCGCTGATACTGGTCGGGGAGCACTTCTCGATCATTTACAGTTCGGTGGGTATTTTTCTGCTGGTGGGCATCGTGAAGAAAAATACGATTCTTCAGGTGGACCACATCAAGGCGCTGCGCCGGGAGGGAAGGCCGCGCCTGGAGGCCATCCTGCAAGGATGCGAGGACAGGCTGCGGCCGATCCTGATGACGACAGCGTCGCTGGTGGCCGGAATGCTGCCGATGGCCCTCGGCGGCGGCGCTGCTTCCGGTTCGCGGCGCATGGTGGCGATCGTGGTGATCGGCGGACAGACGCTGTGTCTGCTGCTCACGCTGCTGGTGGCCCCGGTGGTTTACTCGCTACTGGATGACGTCGCCCAGTTCCAGCTTTCGGCCCGCCTGCGGCCGTTGCTCGCCCGGGGCGGGTTGGCGCTGCGCCGGGCCGGGAACGGGCTGACCGGACTCATACGGTAATCGCTATGTGGAGAAATTGGCTTGCTGTCCTGTTGCTGTGTGCGCCTGCGGCGGCGCAGATCGATTCCCCGTCGCGCGTCGGCGTTGGCGTCATTAAACGGAAACTGTCGCTGGCTGACGCCATCGAGATGGCGCTGAAGAAAAACCTGGAAATTGAAATCGAAAAGACCAATATTTCGGTTGCGGCGCAGAGCGTCCACGGGGCTCACGGCTACCTGGACCCGCGTTTCCGCTGGGCGCCGCGATACGAAAACCGGCAGATACCGACCAGCTCACCGCTGGTGGGGGCCAACGGCAAGCTGGTGGAGAAAGTCGGTTCCCAGACCTTCTCCTGGAGCCAGCGGCTGCCCTGGTGGGGCATGGGGATTCAGGCCCAGTTTGAGAACGACCGGCAATCGACGACCAATCCGTTTACCAGCCTGAGCCCTTATCAGACCGGGCGCCTTGGGGCCAGCCTCACGCTGCCGCTGCTGCGCAACCGGAAGACCGACCCGGCGCGGGCGAACTTAAGAATCACCAACAAGCAAAAGGAGCTGTCCGAGACCCAGTTCAGGCTGAAGGTGATTGACGTGGTGTCGCGCGTCGAGGAGGCTTACTGGAACCTGGTGGCCGCTCGTCAAAGCGTTCGCGTGGCCTCGGAAGCGGTGAAGCTGGCGCGCGAGCAACTGGCCCGCACCCGGCGCATGATCGAGAGCGGAACGCTGGCTCCGGTGGAGCTGGCTGCCGCCGAGGCCGAGCTGGAGCGGAGGGTGGATACCTGGTATAGCAGCATCGGCCTGGTCACCGAGGTCGAGAACGCCCTCAAGCTTCTGATCACCGAGAACCGTCAGGAACCGTTGTGGGATGACGAAATCATTCCCACCGAGGAGCGAACGCTGGAGCCGCCGCGGGTGGATGACGTCCGGGCGGCCGTCAGGAGCGCGTTGCAGAAGCGCCCGGAACTGCGCCAGATAGGCTTGCGGCTGGAGACCAACGACATTCAAGCCAGGCTGGCGCGGAACCAGACCCGCCCGGAGGTGAACGTGGTCGCCGGTTATACGGTGGCCGGACTGGCGGGGACGCTGTCGTCGACCGAGAATCCATTTTCCAAGCTCAGCGGCGCGCAGTTCTTGCGAACCAACGAACTGTCGGAAATCCACGGCTTGCCTCCGCTGCCGGCCCCCAGCTTCGGCGGCGTGGTGAGCACGCAAATCGGCGGCTTTGGGAGCGTGCTGAGCGCCATCGGCCGCGGCACCTATCCGACCGCGTTCGTCGGCCTGCAGATGGACTTCGTCGGCCGCAACCGCGCCGCCGAAGCCGAGGCGGCCAAGGCAGCCATCGCCGAGCGCCGCCTGAAACTGCAGCGCGACCAGCTCGAGGAGGCCATTGAGGCCCAGGTGCGCAACGCGTTGCAGCAGATCCAGACCGCCCGCCAGCGCATCGCGGCCACCGAAGCCAGCGTCCGCGCGGCCGAGGAACGGTTGCAGAGCGAAATCCGCCTGTTCCGCTCCGGCGAATCGACTAACTTCCTGGTGCTCACCCGGCAGAACGAGCTGGCCGACTCGCAGCGGCGGGCGGTGGTTGCCAAACTGGACTTCAACAAGGCCGTGGCCCGCGTCAGGAAGGCTCTCGGCACCACGCTCGAGACGTACCGCATCGAGCTGCAGTAGCCTGAAGTTCCTGGCGGCTTGACACTGGCCCCGGCCGCGATTCGCCGCTCCATCCTCATCCGGTCGCTTCCGAGTCGGAAGATGATATCCTAGTCTCCTGTTTCTGAAATTCGTTTATACTTCCGGACCTTGCGTACGATCGTGTTAGCCGTGGCAACCCAAGTGAAGGGCTGCGGATTCTTGTTGTTCTCGCGGATGTAATTCTGAATCGCTTTGGTGAGATCGCGCACCGAGTGAAAGGTCCCGCGGCGGATTTGCTTTCGGGTGATCTCAGCGAAGCAACGCTCCACCTGGTTGAGCCAGGATGAGCTCGTCGGGGTGAAGTGGACGTGATAGCGGGGATGGGCGGCGAAC
>CAZXVW010000066.1:0-19129 GCA_964644025.1 uncultured Solibacteraceae bacterium
TTTCCCGACCCGTCTGGCCGCCTTGCTGGCGGCCTCGTCGCTGCCGCCCAGCGACTCGTACAGCCACTGCCACACGTCCGCAATCCCCTTCACTTTCCGGCCGAGCCATCCCAGCAGCCCGCTGATGCCTTTGCCGCCCATCAGCAGGACCAGCAGCCCCAGGATAACGAGCAGTTCCGGTAATCCTAAACTGCGCATATTCGACTCATCTCCCGCGCGGGCCGGATGCCGACCCGCACGCCGCTCACCTGCCCCCGCCTCAGCGCGCCGTGACCCGCTGGTAATCGCCTCGCATGGTGATCTTCGGGTGCTTTACGAAGGCCCGGTACTGGTATTCGACACCCGGTTTCAAGCCCCGCACTTCGACCTCGAAGCGTCCAGGGCGCGTCATGGTCTTCGCCGGCACCGCCGTCCATTCGGTGTTGTACATCGCCTCGGCGAAGCCCCGGTATGCCTGGTACTCGATCCCGACCTCAACTTCACTGGCGCCGGCCATCTCCAGCAGGTTCCCTTCGAAGATCACAGTTCCAGAGCCGCTGACCCGCGCGCCTCCGGTCTCCGCGTACGGAGGAACTTCGAAGGCCGGCTTCACATTCTCCAGCTTCACCACGACGGGATTGGGCCATCGGTGGTTGTTGTAGAGCCGCTGGGCGCGCACTACGGAAATCTTCAGGCCCCCGGCGGCCTGCTCAAACCGGGGAGCGCCGTCGTTGCCGGGCTGGTACTCGACGATCTTGCCGCCGTGTCCCAGCACGCTGATCCTGGTGGCCGGCGTCGCGCTGACCGAGCGCAGAAGGAACTCCCTTCTCTCGCCCCGCGGCCAGTTCGGATTTCGCGTGAGGAAGACGTAAACGGTATCCTGATCCTTCTTTTTTGTGAACCAGATGTTGTCCTCGTTCGACACCACCCAGGGCCGGGTGTTGTGAACAGACTCACCGTTCACAGCGTGCCACAGGGCAACCTCCCGGAGACGCGCCTCCTGTTCGATGGGGAGTTCCCCGTCCGGCTTCGGTCCGACGTTCAGCAGCAGGGCGCCGCCCTTGGCCCGGGTCTCGATCAGGATCTCGATAATGCGGCCGCCGGACTTATATTCCTCGTTGGTTGGTTTGTACTGCCATTGCGTCCCCATGGTCAGGTTGGACTCCCACGGCCCCTTGGGCGGCCGTCCCGGAACAAACTGCTCGGGCGTTTCGATGGCGCCGCGGGTGATCAGACAATTGGGCTGCAACGTCCACGCCGTTCTCTTGGTCGGCTCCTTGCCTTCTCCGTCGATGAACAGCACATCCACCGGGCCGTAGTTGGTGAACAGTTCGGTAACCTGGCGGGTGATGTGGTCCACATAGGCCGGGTCGGTGTCAGGATCGGGGACCAGGTTCCGGCGCCGTACCGGGTAGCCGTGGCGGTACAGCCAGGCGAAATCCTCCGGCGAGTAGTAGAAACCCACGGCCAGCCCCTGGCGGCGAACTGCCCGCACGTAGCCGTAGAGAACATCCTTGCCGTAGGGGGTGTTGGTGATCTTGAAATCCGTCGTCTTGGTGTCCCACCAGCAGAACCCGCTGTGGTGGCGGGTGGTGAAGACCACGTACTTCATGCCGGCGAGTTTGGCCAGCGTGGCCACCGCGTCCGGATCCCAACGGGTGGGATTGAAGGTTCTTGGCAATTCGTTGATAAACCAGTCCAGGTAATCTTTCGATGCGCCGACCATGCTGTGGCTGATGACGCTGCCGATCTGGCTGTCGATGCTCCAGTGGATGAACATTCCGAACCCGGCGTCTTGAAGCCACTCCAGCCGCTCGGGCTTGTTGCCGAGCTTTCCCGGACGGTCAGCCACCTGGGCCGGCGCGGGCCGGGAAGCCGCCAGGCCAAGCACAACAACGCAAAGGCCCCATAACAGGTGCGGCGTAAGCTGTCGATTCACGTCACTGTCCTCCAGTTTGGGAACATGCGACCAGTGCAGCACATCCCGATCCGGCTTGCCAACTCGCCCCGCTTGGTTCCTGTTGGCTGATTGCCATTCGCTGCCTGTTTCAGGCCATTCGCCGCCGGCGGGAACCCTCCGCTTTGCCCGCATAGGAACCTCTCATTTCGCCGTGACAATCCGCGCGAACGCTTTTGACGGGGAAGCCGCTGAGATGCTAAAGTTCTATGGCTTAAACGTTTACTGGACGAGGATGCCGCCTGGTCAGTTTTTCGCGGGGCGTGGCGCTCTCACTCCGGTAACCGTCACCCTGCCCCGGGGGCCCGGACACAGCCGCCGGCCGGGGACGCGACGGCGAATGATGGGCCGCGCCGAGCGGCGGTTTACGCATTCAGACGTGGAGCGAAGGATAACGATCAGATGGTGAAAAGAAGAAACGTTTTATTCGGAGGAGCCGGGCTGCTGGCGGCGTGGAAGACTCCGGCCGGAGTTGCGCAGAAACCGGCGGGGGATGGGCAGAAGGCCGTTCAACCGGCAGCCAAGGGAGGCAAGACAAGGCCGCCGACAAAGGCAGAGCTGGAAGCGGCTGAATGGCGCAAACGCACCCCGCGCCAGCCGAAGGACATCCCGGATTATGAGTGGGACCGGTACATCCGTGACGTGCCAGAGTGGCTTCGGGACGCCAAGTTCGGCATCTACGCCCACTGGGGACCATACACTCAAGGAACCGAGAAGTCGGGTTACACCGGCGGCCTGAATAGCTGGTTCGCGAAGTTCATGTACGTCAAGGGACACCCGTATAACCGGCATCACATTAAGACCCGGGGGCCGTTAAGCGAAAAGGGATACAGCGACTACTTCCAGACCTTCACCATTCCGAAGTTCGATCCGGAGGAGTGGGCCGATCTGATCGCCGCCTCAGGAGCGAAATACGCCGGTCCGGTGGCGATGCACCACGACGGCTTCGCCATGTGGGACAGCGAACTGGTCAAGTGGAACTCGATGACCTCAGCGGCCAGGCGCGACATCGCCGGAGAGCTGATCGACGCCTACCGCCGTCGCGGGCTGAAGATTGTAGCGAGCCACCATCACGCTCACAACATCATTGGCGAATACTACGGTGGCCGCCCGGGCAAGCCCAAAGACTACCCGATCGACTTCAACTCGGAACTGAGCGATCCGAACTTCGCCAGGCTGTATGGCAAGTTTGCCACGCAGGAAGAAGCCGAGCAGTACTGGCTGGACGTGCGGAAGGAGTTCATCGTCAAGTACAAGCCTGACCAGCTCTGGTTTGACGGCGGACTGCGGTGGCTGAGCGAGGAAATCCTTTTCGAGATGACCAGATTCTATTACGACTTCTGCGACAAGGAAGGCATTGAAGGGATCATCTCTCAGAAAAACGACCAGATTCCGCGCCGCGTCTCCATCCTCGATTTCGAACGTGGCGGTGCTCCGGAAATCTTCCCGCGCCCCTGGCAAACCGACGACAGTCCCGGCCCGTGGATGTACATCGAGGCCATGGAGTTTAAGGGTGCTGAATGGGTTACCCCGTTGCTGACGGACATTGTAAGCAAGAATGGCGCGCTGCTTCTCAATATCGCCCCGCTGGCTGACGGCTCGATCCATCCGCAACAGCAGCAAATGCTGCGGGAGACCGGCGACTGGCTCCGGGTGAACGCGGAGGCGATTTATGGTTCGCGTCCATGGAAGGTGCACTACCAGGGGGACAAACCGCATTTCTACGTGAAGAGGAACGGCCCCTCCAAGTCGTATGCCAACTATGGCCCGGGCGATTTCCGCTTCACGCGCTCCAAAGACGGCAGGACGCTCTATATGTTCGCTATGGGTGAGCCGGCCGGCGATGTAGTCGTCGAGTCGCTCCAGATGGCTGAGCTGGCCAGGGAGTCGGGAGTCACGCTGTTGGGGCAGAGCCGGGTGCTGCCGCTGTCCAAGAATGCGGCCGGCAATGTGGTGATTCCGGCTGACAAACTCATCGGCGGCAAAGCCAATACGCTCAAGGGCCCCCGGGTGTTCAAGATCATCGGGCTGAAGCGGGAATCCCGTGCTTGATTTGCGCGCGGTGGAGCCGGCTCCGGTTGCTGGTCGAGGATTAAGGAAGGGAAAACGATGCTCGGACCAATACGGATATTGATTGCCCTGTTTGCCGGTGCTGCCGTGGCGGCGCCGCCGAACGTCGTGCTGGTGATGACGGATGACCAGGGCTACGGCGACCTGGCCTGTCATGGCAACCCCATCATCAAGACACCGAACCTGGACAGGTTGCACGCGCAGTCGGTGCGGTTCACCGATTTTCACGTCAGCCCGTTTTGTACGCCGACCCGGGCGGCGTTGATGACCGGCCGGTACGCGGCGCGCACCGGCGCCTATCGCACCTCGCACGGCCGGACATACATCCATCCGCGTGAGGTGACGATGGCTAATGTCTTCGCGGCCAACGGCTACCGGACCGGGATGTTCGGCAAATGGCATCTCGGCGACAACTATCCGTCCCGGCCCATCGACAAGGGCTTCCAGCACGCGGTGTGGCACCGCTGCGGGGGCGTCACACAGATCTCGGATTACTTTGGCAACGACTACTTCGACGACACCTACCTGGTGAACGACCGGTGGACGAAGTTTGAGGGCTACTGCACGGATGTTTGGTTTCGGGAGGCGCTCCGGTTCATTGAACAGAACCGCGACCGGCCGTTCTTCGTCTACCTTGCCACCAACGCACCGCACGGTCCCTACCTGGTGGCGGAACGCTACCGGAAGATGTATGAAGAGCTTGGCGAGGAGGGCAGCTACGCCGCCTTTAAAGGCATGATCACAAACTTCGATGAGAACCTCGGAAAGCTGATGGCGCGGCTTGACGAAATGGGACTGGCGAAAAACACGATCCTGATCTTCCTCACCGACAACGGCAGTGCGCGCGGCGCGCAGTTCGAAGACGGACTGGCCGGGTTGCCGGTCTCCGGTTTCAACGCCGGAATGCGGGGACGCAAAGCGTCGGCTTACGACGGAGGGCATCGCGTCCCTCTGTTCATCCGCTGGCCGGGCGGCGGCCTGGGCAAGCCGCGCGACATCGACGTGCTGAGCGCGCACATCGATCTGCTGCCGACCCTGATGGAGCTTTGCGGCGTCGATCGTCCCGACGGCCCACCGCTGGACGGGCGCTCGCTGGCCCCGTTACTCCGCGGCGCATCAGAATGGCCGGAACGCATCCTGTTCGCGCAGATCCATGGAGGCGCGGGCTTCGTGAAACCCAACGATGAGTGGATCGGGTCGTCGGTGATGACACAGCGATGGCGCCTGGTGGAAGGCCGAAAACTGTTCGACATCCGGGCGGACCCTTCCCAGTCACGGGATCTCGCTGCCAGGTACCCGGAGGTCGTGACGAGACTTCGCATGGCGCACGAACGGTGGTACCGTTCCCTCCGTCCGGCGATGGCGGAGCCGACCCGGATCGTCGTCGGGCACGATGCGGAGAACCCCGCGGACCTGACCAGCCAGGACTGGCTGGTCGAAAACGGGCACGTGGTCTGGAGCCGGCGTCACCTGGTAGAGCGGAAACTGGAAAATGGCCCCTGGTTGGTGGATGTGCATCAAGCAGGACGCTATCGGTTCACCCTGTCACGCTGGCCCCGCTATTTGAACAGGGCCATTGACTCAATTTCAGCTCGCGTGAAGATCGGGGCATTGGACAAGACCGAAGCCATCGCGGACCCAGACCGAACCACGGAGGTGAGCTTCGAGGGGGAACTGCCCGCCGGCCCAGCGGAGCTGTGGACGTGGCTGACGACGCCCGAGGGGAAAACCCACGGCGCCTATTTTGTGACCGTGGAGCGGCTGAATTAGGTCCGTTGCTCCGCAGTACCAGCCTGCAAAGCCTCTACGAAGGGGATTCAGCGAAGGGCGCCGCGCCGGCGGATCCAATTGGGCGCGGACCAGGCCCGCCCGGCCTGGCGCCGCAAGATGCGCTGCAGCGCATGTGCCGAAATTACGCTATTCGGCCGGGCTGGCGATGTTGCCGGCGCCCTCGCGCGGCCGGCGCCGTCCTTGTGGCACAGGGCAGACGGCCAGGCATCGGCCGCAGTAAGGGATGAGGCCCGTGTAGCGCTGGAGCCGTTGCTGCCACGGGTCAACCTGCGCCTTGTATTGCAGCAGTTCCTCGGGCGAAGGCTCCTTCCTCGGCATCGGAATGTCTTTGGCGCCGCCCGTCGAGCGCAGCATGCCACTGCACCCCCAGCGGCAGCGCCAGCCGACCAGGCGGGCATACTCGACCGTCTTGTCGCCGATGCGGATCGACACCTTTGCCTCTTCGCTCCGGGGAATGGCCGCGGTCGGGCAGGCGCGGGCGCACATGTACCCGCAAGCCTCCGGGTCGCAGATCCTCCCGATCAGAAGCGGGTCGAGTTGCAGCGGCGCTTCCGTGACGATCGTAACCAGCTTCTGCCGCGCGCCAAACTGGGGCGTGAGCAGCAGGTTATGCCAGCCAATCTCGCCCAGCCCGCAGGCCACGGCCGCATGCTTGTGGGACAGGTCGCCCGGCCCACCGGGGTATTCGGGCGTCGGGCGCGTATCATGGGGCATGTTCGCCGGTACAGGGTAGGCCGGCCAGCCTCGCTGTTCCAGGAATTTCGCTCCTAGATAGGCCAGCTCGTCGAGCTGGGGATTGATGATGGACAGCGTGAACCGCTGGTAGGAGTGGTAAGACGCCGGCGCCGCGCCCTCGTCCACGCTGCGGGCGATCAGATCGCAGACGGCCTCGTTGATGTGCAGGGCGATGGAGACAAGCGTCCGAGCCGTTGGCAAATAGCGGCTCGGGCGCATGATCTCCGGTCCATCCTCGAGCAGCGCCGAAGGACCGAAGCCGACCAGGTCGGCTCCTTTGTCGAGCAGATACCTGCGCAACGCCTCACTCAGCGCGCCGTCGGGCGATACCGTCGTCGGTTTAGGTTCCACCATGGTGGGCAGCCTCCCTTCCTAAGTCTTGCTCATGGCGCCCCCAGCCGGGGCCTCCAGCGAACCTTAGTCATCGCCGGCAAATCTTTGGCCGTCAAGTCGCGAGCAGGTGGCGCTTCCCGCGAGATCTTTCCGCTTCTTCCTCGACTGACCCTTCTGCGCGCGCCCGCCGGCTACTCCTCGACGCGCTGGAGTCCGATGTCAAACAGCCGGGCGCCGGTTCCCGGGTTTACACGCACCGCCACGGCCAGCATATTCTCGCCCTGGCGGAGCAGTCTGACCATCTCGGGACGCAGCAGGATCTCGCTGACGCGCAACTCGGGCTTCCGCTGGCGGGTCTGGTTGTCGTGGATGAGCTTGCCGTTCAGATAGACGCGCGCGTTGCCGACCTCCCGGTTGCTTTCCCCGTAGAAGTAAATGACCAGAGAGGCCTTCTCCGGAAGCCGGTCAACGTGGAACCGTTTGCGCAGGAACAGCCGCTCTCCCTCCCAGGTGGTTCCGGCTGCCTGCCCGGCGAGCTTGCCGAACGGGCCCGGCCCCGCCTTCCACCCGGAATCGTCATACTCCGGCGCCATCCAGCCGGGAGCCGGCTCTTCCAGCGCGTACCGCCAGGTTTGTGGTTTGGTGAGAGAAACCGGCAAAAGCGGCGAGAGCCGTGGCACAGGGCCGTACAGCCTCTGGTGTGCGCGGTGGAGAGCATCGGGATCAGCCTTGCTGACCTCGCGGTCCATTGACAGATAGCCGTTCTGCTCGATCTTCATATCCGTCATCTGCGTGTAGACCGCTCCGCTGAGCCCGTGAGCGCGCAGCAGATTCAAGTCGTCCACCAGGGCGCCGTAGTGTTCACCGAAGGAGGCGCCGTGCGAGTACGTGGGCCGCTTGTAGTCCCTGGTCCAGATGAAATCCATCAACAGGCCGGCTCGCATCCCGCCGCCGCTTCCGCGGATCTCGCCGGACACCGGTTGTTTCGGAGTCTCACCGTACCAGTTGTGGCCGGCCACGACGCTGTTGAATCCCCCGCACTCGCCCAGCACGACGGCCCGCAGGGGATTGGACCGCGGAACCGGAACCGACGGATGCAGCGTGTAGTCATGGACATCGCGGACGTCGCCCAGCCCCGGCACGTCGTTCCAGCCGCTGGCGGGGGAAACCAGCCGCGTCGGGTCGTAGGCCTTGACCCACCGGGTGATCCGCCCGGTGTCGTGCTGGCCCCAGGATTCGTTGAATACGATCCACATCACAATCGACGGGTGGGTCTGGAGCGCGTCCATCATGCGGCGCTGTTCCCGGAGCCATTGTTCGGACTGCTCCCGGGGCGGGTTCTTCTCCGGCTTGATCGCCGAGACGAAATCCTGCCACACCAGCAAACCCGCCTGGTCGCAATGATAGTACCAGCGGCGCGGGTTCCGCTTGATGTGCAATCGCACCATGTTGCAGCCGATCCGCTTCAGGTAGTCGACTTCGAACCGCATCGCCTCATCGCTCGGCGGTGTCAGCGCTCCTCCCGGCCAGTAGTTCTGGTCGAGCGGCCCCATCTGGAAAATCGGCTTCCCGTTCAGAAGAATCCGCTTCCCTCCGCCGGCGCCACCGAGAGAAATCTCCCGCATGCCGAAATAGCTCTCGACGACATCAATCGTTTCTCCTTCGCGGACGAGCGCAGCTTTCAGACCATACAGGAAAGGCTCATCGGGACTCCAGAGCTTGGGGGCGGGCACCGGCAAGGCGATCTTCGCGCCCGGCGCCCCGGTTGCCTCACCCACCACGCGATCGCCATCAAGGGCCTGGAGTTTGACGCGGCAACTCTTCGTTGTCCCGCGTAGCCGGACCGTCACCAGCAGCCTGCCAGCCTGAATGTCGGGCACGAACGCGAGCCGCTCAATCGATGTCTCCGGGACGGATTCGAGCCAGACCGTCTGCCAGATCCCGCTCGTACGCTCGTAGGTGTTCGCGGTGTTAAACTGCTTGCCGAGTGATTTGAAGTAACTGGTCTGCGGATCCCAGACGCGAACCAGCAATTCCTGTTCACTGCCAGGCTGCAGGGCCTCGGTAATGTCGAAGGTAAACGGGTCATACCCGCCGCGGTGCTCACCCACCTTCCGCCCGTTCACCCAGGCGGTGGTTTCCCAGTCGGCGGCCTCGAAGTGCAGCAGCGTGCGCCGGCCCTTGCCGGCATCGGCGACCGCGAACGACCGGCGGTACCAGATGACCTCATCCGGCTTCATCTGGCGGCCGACGCCGGACAGCGGCGCCTCGATCGGGAACGGCACCAGGATCCGGCCCTCGAACGATTCTGGCCGCGGAGCCTTCGTGCCGGCCACTGCGTAATCCCAAAGGCCGTTCAGGTTCTGCCACCCGGGCCGGATCATCTGGGGCCGTGGGTACTCCTGCCAGACGTTCTCCGGGGTAACCTGTCTGGCCCACCGGGTCAAAATCGGCGATTCGGCGGGCCTCCAGCCCTCGGCTCCGGACAGGAAAACCATACCGGCGGTGGTCAGAGCCGTGGCGGCGATCAGCGCGCTCTTGCAATGGATTCTCATGATGTTCCTGTTACTGGGGTAGAATTATCTCACAGTCGCCGGTACCGGTTGGCGCGCGGGCGGAGGCGGCCTTCCACTGATACTTCGGCAGCGGTTTTCAGTGGGAATCTCTTCCGGCGTCTGGGCACCCGCCGGCAGCTTGCCGGCGAGTTCTTGCTGGGAACAGGCACGCATTTCCCGCAGATCAGGCCTCGGGAAATTCCGCGAGTTGACCGCCCGGAGCACGGCACGCTATCCTAAGCGAAGAAGCACTGTTACCAGGATCGGATTTCCTCCCCATGGCAGAACATTATTCCGCCCTGAAGCGGGCCAGGCAGATTGAAAGAAGGACAAGGGTTAACAGGATCCGCAAGACCCGTCTCCGGCATCAGATCCGGGCGATGCGGCGCCGGTTGGACGCCAACGACCTGGACGGCGCCGCCGAGCTTCTGCCGAAGACGTTTTCCATCATCGACCGGGCTGCCAAGTGGGGCATCATCAAGGCGAATACGGCCGCCCGTTACAAGAGCCGCCTGCACGCCCGTCTTAAGTCTCTCCTGGTGGCCTGAGCGTCACTTCTTCCCCACTCCGAGAACGAGTTCTTCCATGACGGTGCGGTCGTCGGGCCGTGCTTCGCGGAGCGCCTTGTCGGCCCGGTAGACTTTGCCGATGGCCGCCTGGAGTTCGGCGGCAGAGAAAGCCGCCGCGGTCTGGTGGATTTCCTGAGCTTTTCGGAACCAGATTCGAATCCCTGATTTTGCGAACTCAGCCTGGATCTGGCCCGGTGTTCGCAGGCCCATCTCCTTGGCCACCAGCGCGTGCCGGAACTGAGCGCCCAGGAAGGAAAGCGCCAGGGGAAGGTACTCGCCGTGCTGGACCAGCGTATCGAGCGTCTCGAGCGCCCGGCGCCGGTCTCCGCGGCCCAGTGCGGCCACCAGTTCGAAAACCGTGGCCGCCCGCGCGCTGGGCACCAGCCGCGCGATCTCGGCGGCAGTGATCTCACCGCCCGCTCCCGCGAACAGGCGCAGTTTCTCGATCTCCTGAGCGATGCGCAGGCCCTCGTAGCCGACCGCCTCGGCCAGCAGACCCAGCTCAGCCGGACCGACTTTCAGTTTCGCCTCCCGGGCCAATTGCCGGGCCAACCGCTGGGCTTCGACGGGCGTGTAGGGCGGAAAGGCGACCACGTGGCGCGGCGGAATGGGCGAGTAGAACTTCGCGACGCGCTCCAGCTTCTTCTTCCCCTCCCCCTGATACTCGTAGCGGCTGGCCTCGAACACGAGCACGACTCCGGGCGCCGGGTCCCGCAGGTAGTCCGCCAGCGCGCTGAGGCCCGGGGAGTCGCTGGCCGAGCCACGCCCCCGGGGCAATGCCGCCTCGGCCGAGCAAGCCCAAATCAACCGCCTCGGCGCAAACAGCGACAGGGAGCGGGCATCATCAACGATCTCGGCCAGGGGTATCTCCTCCAGATCGTGGCGCACCAGTCCGCTTTCCCGTTCCCCTTCCGGCAAGGCCCGCTGAACCAGCTCCCGCCGGCACACCGCGCGGCGGTATCCCTCGGCGCCGAGGAACAGGTAGGCGGGCGCCGGCCCGTTTTCGGCCAGGTCGCGCAGAAATTCGTCAGGTCCCATTCCGCCTAGAAGTTCTCCAATATGGCGCTGACCACCGTCCGGGCAACGTCCCGGCTCAAGCGGTCCAGCGCGGTATCGCTTTCCTCGAAATACGCCACCTGGTCCGAGCTGATTTCGTAGCGGTTCTGAACGTTCATCCCGGAATTCTGATACAGCATCTTGCCGGTCCGCCGGTCTATCAGCCGGAGATCCAGCACCACGATCAACTGGATTCCGGCGGCCCGGCCGGTGGCCGGGTCGAAAATCGTCGGGTAGGAAAGATAGTTGACCACGCCACCGTGGAGGACCGCATCCGCCTTCTCCGGGTCCGCCACGATGCGATACCGGGTCCGGCTGATAAACTCCCGCGTGATCGCCGCCGGCAGACTCTGCGTCAGCCGGTAACGCGTGGTGTTGTTATCAAAGGCCGGGATGGCAATGGTCTTGATGCGCTCCGGCAACAGGTCGGCATGCCCGGCGACATGATAACCGCAGCCGGCCGCCATCACGGCGGCGAGGCAGGCGGCGCCGAACGCCTTCATGCGCTGCCCTCGCTGGGAATCAGGAGACGGGTGAGGCAAACGGCATTCTCGGCCGTGATGCGGTGGTTGTCGGCGGTGATCCAGAACCACGCCGCGCCGGGGCTGTTCCGATCCGTCTCGACGCAACCCACCGTGAGGCCGGCCTGGCCCGCCACTCCGACGTTGGTCGGCGGCTCTTCCCCGGCGCTGCGGACCTCGATCTGTTCACTGGCCAGCGCCCGAATGAGCGCCGGCGCCTCGGCCGCCCTTTCCATCTCCGCCCACACCGAGATGCTGTAGCCGTGGAAGACCGGGGCCTGCACCAGCCGGACCGACGGCACCGGGATCCCGCCCGAGCGGGACAGCAGTTCCGCCAGATGGTTCCGCAGCCTTGCCTCGATCTGCTGCAGGCTGACGCGCGCCTCGCCACCGTAACGCGGCAGCAAGTTGAAACTGAGCTGCGCGTCAAACACCTCCCGCGGCAGCGACTTGAACGACAGCAGCCGGATCGTCTGCTGCTGCAGTTCTTCGATGCCGTCCCGGCCGCGCTCGCTGGCCGGAGCAAACACGTGAGCGACCGATCTCCGCACTCCGAATTCCGCATGCAGCCGCCGGAGGAACATGGCCAGCACGATGGCCGCCGGATGAGCGATCACCAGCACCGGGGGGACTTGCTCCCGGTGCCCCAGAGGCTCGGCCAGCGGGGCGCGGAGGTGCGTTTCGCAAGCTCCTTCCAATCCGTAGCTCAGGTCAATCAGAACCGGCGGAGCCGCCGCCCGCTGGACAAGATCGAGGCTCTGCCGGCTGCTCGCGACCGAGCCGGCCAGGATCACCACCCGGGCCGCCAGCAGGGCGTCCACCTCCAACCCGCTGATTACGACCGGCTCGCCGCCCCGCTCGGTGAGGATGGCCGTCTCGGTCTGGTCGGAGATCAGCTTCACGTCCACCTCCGGGGCCTGTTCACTCAACAGCTCGCGGACTTCCCGGGCCAGGAGCGTATCACCACCGACAATGGCCACCATCAACTGCTTCATCCCTCACCCTTCGGCCGGTGTGCCGGCTTCCTTGCCGACCTGTTCCCGATGAGGGCGGAATCGCCGGCGCAACGCCCCGCCGATCCGCACCACCAAGCCGCTGCCCACGTAAGTGACCGCCATCGCCAGCAGCACCGGCCGGGTGTAATTCCAGACCAGGTAGATCAGGCTCCCGAGCACCACCACGCTCCGCGGCGACCGGGGGCGTAACAGGTTCAGGTCCTTAAAGCTCCGGTACCGCCACGTGCTCACCATCAGGAAGGAGAGCAACGCGAGCAGGGCGAGGAAGGCGGCCGAAAACACCCACCAACCGAGCGGCCGGGAGCCTGTGGCATAAACAGTGGCGGCAATGGCGGCCGCCGCCGCCGGAATCGGCAGCCCCACGAAGTACTTCCGGTCCGGCGGCCCGGGGTTCTTCGGGGCGGGGTCCGTCTGAATGTTGAAGCGCGCCAGCCGGGCCGCGCCGCATAACAGGAAAACAAACGCCAGAAAATATCCCGCCTGCCGGAGTTGCTCTTGGAACGGGCCGGCCAGCTCCCCATCCACGAAAGCAACTCCCCAGGTGAAGGCCAGCACGGCCGGCGCCACGCCGAAAGTGATGGCATCGGCGAGGGAATCCAGTTCCCGGCCAAAAGCGCTCACCGTGTTCGTCAGCCGCGCGATGCGGCCGTCCAGCCCGTCAAAAAACACCGCGATCCCGATAGCCAGCGCTGCGATGTCGAAGTAAGGATTCGGTCCCAGCTCACCGGACTTGGCCAGCATCGCGCCCTCGAACGATTTCAGAATCGAGAGGTAGCCCAGGAAAAGATTCCCGGCGGTGAACAGCGTCGGCAGCACATAGGCCGCCCGCGGCGGCCGCCGCGGCGACGGCCGGAAATCAGCAAGACGTCCGGTCACGTTCAGTCGGACCATTAACTCTGCCCGCTCCTGAGGCGGGCCACCACGCTGGAACCAGCTTTAAGGTGCTGTCCCATCCGCACCATAATCTCCCACTCCGGCCCCAGAATGACGTCCGTACGGGAGCCGAATTTGATCATGCCCACGCGTTCGCCCTTTTCCACCGTGTCCCCCTCCTTCTTGTTAAAGACGATCCGGCGGGCGACGATACCGGCGATCTGCTTGAAAACCACGCGATGCCCGTCACCCTCTACGGTCACCACGTTCTGCTCATTGTGAGCGGAAGCCGCTTCCCGGCTCGCGATCAGAAACTTGCCTCGCTTGTACTGAACATCGGTAATGCGCCCGGCGATGGGTGAGCGGTTAATGTGGACGTCAAGAATGCTGAGAAAAATGCTGATCCGGGTGCGCCCGCCGGCCTCGGGCCGGATGGCGACCACCTTGCCGTCGGCCGGCGCCACGGCCACCGGGCCGTCGGCTATGTGCCGATCCGGGTCCCGGAAAAAATAGAGGCAAAACGCTGCCAGCACGTAAAAGGGAATCGCGGCGGCCGGCCGGAACAAAAAAGATACGGCTACCGCCGCTGCCACCAGCGCCAGCGCGTAATAGATTCCGGTGACGACCATGGTGTTGAAGAGTCCCGCCTTCCATTTTCGCAGAGCCCGGAGCCAGCGTACCAGTTCCACCGGCCGGTCCGTCGCGCTAGATCAGGCAAACGGTGGCCGGCTTGTTCGCTTTTTCCGCCATCTTGCAGTCAGCGTGAATGGCGCGCACGGCCTTCTCCAATCCGTCGCGCCTGACGACGATGGAGATGGTAAGTTCGCTGGAGCCCTGGGCAATCGACTTGATGTTGATCTTCTGCCGGGAGATCGCGGTGAAAATCCGCCCGGCGATGCCGGGTGTACCTTGCATTCCCTCGCCGACCACGGCCAACAGCCCGACGTCCTCGTCCACTTCGATCGGCTTCAAATAGCCGTGGGCCAGCTCCAGCGTCAGTCCCGCTTCCAGCGACTTCTTGGCCGCCTCCAGCTCCTCCTGGCGCACCAGGAAGCAGAAACTCTGCCGGTAGCTGGAACTGGAGAAGCTGAGCACCTCCGCATTGGCGGCCGAGAGCGCCTCCAGCGCCCTCGCCATGATGTGCGCCCGGAAACCGCGGGGTTGGCCGGCTCGAGCGAGAGCATGGCGACCTTCGCCGTCGAGGTCACCGCGCGTGCTCCCTGCGGCGCGTTGGCCGCCTCGGCGATCTTTGTGCCGGGCTTCTCCGGGGCAAAGCTATTCTTGCTCCAGGCCGGAATCTTCTTATCGATGAGCGGCGCCAGCGTCCGCGGGTGGAGGACCTTGGCACCGTTGTAGGCCAGCTCGGCCGCCTCGCGATAGGTAACCTCCCGGAGCACGGCGGAGTCGGGAACCAGCCTCGGATCAGCGGTCATGATGCCGTCCACGTCGGTCCAGATCCATACCTCGGCGGCATCCAGGCACCAGGCGAGCAGCGAGGCGGTAAAGTCAGAACCGCCCCGGCCGAGCGTAGTGGGCTGCCCGTCCACGGTGGCCCCGTTGAATCCGGTGACAATCGGCATCGTGCCGCGCTCGAGCAAGGGAAGCAACCTGGCGAGGACCCTCTCCCGGGTCGGGGGCAGCAACGGCGACGCGCTGCCAAATACCGCGTCGGTAACCACGATCTCCTTCGAGTTCACCGCTTCGGCCGCAACTGCCTGGGAGCGCAGATGCGCCGCCATCAGCGTCGAGGACAGGTGCTCGCCGAAAGCGATCGCCTCGTCCACCGAGCGTGGCGGTCGCTCACCGAGCATCAGCATTCCCCGGGCGATACGCTCGAAGCCGGCCACCGTGTTGGAGATTTCCTCCATCACCGGCGTTCGCTCCTCCGGTGGGAGCAGCTCCCGGCAAGCGGCCACGTGGCGCGCCTCAAGTTCCCTAAAGTTGGCTTCCATGCGGCTGGTTTCACCGGCTTCGGCGAACTTCAACGTATCGATCAACAGATCCGTGATGCCGGACATGGCGGAGACGACCACCAGCACCGGACGCTTTTCCTTCTGCCCGACCGCCAACCGCGCCGCCGTGCGAATCCGTTCGGCGCCGGCCATGCTGGTGCCGCCGAACTTCATGACGAGTAAGTCTTTCAACGTGATGATTCCTTTCCTTGCCTTATTCGGTCCCGCACTATTTCCAGGATAATCCCCTCCACTTCATCGAGCGACAGTCCCGTGCTGTCCACGTAGACAGCGTCCGGAGCGCGCACCAGTGGCGAATCGCTCCGGCTCCGGTCCCGCCGGTCGCGTTGCTCCATCTCCCGGGCAACCTGGCCAGCGGGAGCCGGCGCGCCTTTCTCGCTCAATTCCAGCAGGCGGCGGCGGACGCGCACCGCCGGGTCCGCATCCAGAAACACCTTCACCTCGGCATCGGGACACACGACCGTTCCAATGTCCCGGCCCTCCATCACCACGCGTCCGGCGGCGGCCATCCGCCGCTGTTTCTCGACCAGCGCCCGCCGCACGCCGGGTACCGCCGAAGAGCGGGAGGCGGCCTCGGAAACCTCCCGAGTGCGGATCGCCTCGGTCACATCTTCACCATTGAGCAGGACTGTTGGGGGTGAACTGCCAAGCTCGATCCGCGCCCGGCGCGCCAGTTGCTCCAGCGCGCGCGCATCGTCCAGCGTCACGCCGGTCCGCAGCGCCCAAAGACCCACGGCCCGGTACATGGCCCCGGTATCGACATACACGAAACCCAGCTTCGCCGCCACCCGCCGGGCAATGGTGCTTTTCCCGGCGCCTGCCGGTCCATCGATGGCTACCACGAACTTGTTCTCAGCCAACTGGTTTCGCCTCTTCGCGAAGCGCACCGCCGCAAACATGCGCCCGGCCGGCGCCGGCGGATCCACAAGGGTTTCCCCTGGTTCGGCGGACAGAGCCCTTTGGACCGCCGGAACCAGGAAGCTACTTCTAACTTACAATGGCCATTGAGAGGATGTCTCCCCGCGAGTTCGACAAACTGGTGGAACGCGCTGTCCGAGCAATTCCGCCTCGCTTCCGCAGCCGGTTGCAAAACGTGGCCTTCGTGGTCGAGCCGGAAGGCCCGGATCCCAACCTGCTGGGCTTGTATCACGGCCGGCCGCTGCCGGCGCGGAGCATCGCGGATGGCTTCCATCTCCCGGACCGGATCCTCATTTTCCAGAAACCGCACGAGCGGCTCGCGCGAAGCCCCGCGCACCTGGCGAAGCTGGTCCAAGACACGGTGTGGCACGAAGTGGCCCATTACTTCGGCATGGATGAGCTCCAGGTGCGCCGGGCGGAGCGGCGGCGGACAATACGCCGCAGGCACGCTGAGTGAGCAGGCTCAGCGGATTGGCCCTCTCGCCGGCGGTGTAGGCACCGGCGCGCCACCGAAAGCCCCCGGGCCGCCTCGTCCCGGAGAACCGACCGAGGAACCACTGCCGAACGGCGACCCGCCGCCGAAAGGAGAACGCCCTTGGGAAGAACCGAGCGGATTCCGGTTGCCGCCGGCACCCGCACCACGAACAGCGGCGGCTCCCATGGCGGACTGTTCCTGGCGGTAGTCGTAAAGAAACTCCCACTCGTTGTACTTGTTGTGCTCCTGGTAGACCTTGATTCCCTCGGCCTCGAGCGTGCTGGCCACTCCCGCGATGCCGCCGCCGATTACCTGGGTGCCCGTGCCCGCCGAGGCCACCGTTCCTGGCAATCCCCCCGGGCGCGGCGAAGTTATCAACTGCTGAATCATTAGCAGCGCGGGGTTACCTTGCGGGCTGGAGCCCGGTGTGGGAAGGCCGGCTCCCGGCCGCGTCGCTGCGGGCGAAGGTGAAGAAGCGCCCGGTTGCCGGTAAGCGGGATTTACCAGACCGGTCGCATAGCCCGCCTGTGGCGGCTGTTGGAGCGGGCGACCATAAGGACCCGGCAATCCGGGAATCCCCTGTCGCGGATAGGGGCTTGTCGCCGCCGGCTGTCCGGGACTGACGCCGGTCTGGCCCGGAACGGGAAATTGCCCGAACCCAACCGGAGTCTTCCGCTGTCCCTGTTGGCCCGCCGGCTGCGGCTGCCCGTACAGAGACGGTCGGCCGGGCGTCTGTCCGGGTTGCCCGGAGCCAGGAATAGAGGGAACGGGAACCACGTACTGGCCGATTCCCACCGGCACACCCGGACGCGTCCCCGCACTCCCCGCCGGCTGCCCCCCGTAAGGATTCGGCGCCCCGGGGACACTTCCAGGCCTCACCTGGCCCGGCTGGCCGGGGGTGTACGGCTGCTGGCCCGGCGCCGCCGGAGACCCGGGAACTGGGGGACCTGCGTACTGCTGGTACGGGTAAGGGTACACCTGTTGCTGGCCTGGCGCCGGAGCCGCGCCCGGTGGCGGCGGCGAGCCAGGAGGGTACGGCTGGCCGGCAGGGCCGCCCGCGCCGCGATACTGCGCGACCGAAGCCGCCGGCCGGTCACTGGCACCGTGTAGCCCCGGTCCGCCCTTTTCCCCCTCAGCCCGGCCCGTGGGCGCGGTGGAACCGAAAGCTGCTCCCTCAGTGATAAACGTGTTCTGGGACTTCTTTTCCTTCTCCTTCTCCGGCGGCTTGTGGATCAGCGAATCCGTATAGAAACCAGCCGCGTCGATGTGGATCAGCCGCCACTCCTGCTTCCCAGTCATCGGGTCCTCGTAACGGCGGCGCAGAAAGCGGACGTCGCTGCCGCGGTCGAGATCGTCGAGCGAGGCGGGGTACTTCTTGTACTTCCGCACGTAGAGCTGGATGGCGCGCCGGTATTGCTCTCCCCGGTCAATCAGGTCCTGCTCACGAATGCGCTGCGACTCGAACACCAGCCGGGGCAGTTCCTTGTAAAGAAGAATCGCGACCGTGGCCGCCATGGCGAACACGAGCAGGAGCGCGAAACCGGACTCGGGTTGCTGCTTCATCCCCGCTGTTCCTCCAGCTTCAATGTCTGCCGGTGCTTATGCTGAACGTCCTCGACCACCGCCGAATTCACGCCGATCCGGACCACCTTGTACCGCTTTCGAATCAGTTCGCCCTCCGCGGCGACGAAGATGTCCTCGCCGTCCAGGAAGAATGCCCGTTTGCGTTGTGAGCGCACCGGACTGATGTAACCGTAGAACTTCAACTTGATCGCCGGAGGCGGTGGCTTGGCGGTTTTTGTCTTCGGCGGCTTCGCCTCGGCCAGCTTTCCTTGCCCGTCGCTGCCCGTCTTCTTCGGGATGATTTTCGGTTCCGGCTCTTTCGGTGGCGGCGCCTTGGAAAACTCGAACAGGCTCCGCTGAACGCTCTCCACCCGGACCTGCTGCAGTTTCCGGAGCAGGTCCAGCCGCAGCGTCGGATCAATCGTCATGGGGTCCGGGCGGTCCTCGGGCCGAAGCGGCTTCAACGACGGCCGGAACTCCTGGATTCCGGCGCGATCCTGCCGGGTGCGCGTAATCCTCCGGGCCGCCGGCGGCTGCGGTCGCGCCGGTGGCTTCTGTTCGGGGGCCGCCGCCCGGCTGGCTGTGCGGGCCACCGTCGCGGGAGCTTCATCCGGAGCGGTGTTCGAGTAATAGATATAGCCGGAAAGCCCCAGCAGGCCGACGAGAATCATCACCCTCTTGGGTTCGGCTCCAAGTTTCATTCCGTCTGCGACTCCTCTTGCTCCCCCGTGGCCGCATCTCCGCC
>CAZXVW010000067.1:0-1174 GCA_964644025.1 uncultured Solibacteraceae bacterium
GTTCGCCATCTCATCGTCACCACACCTTTCCGCTTCGCCGCTATTATATGCACACCGTCCCCGGCTCGAACAGCCCGCGCCGGGTCTCGGAGCGGACGGGCGGCAGCGCGGGGCAGGAAGAAGCCGCCGGGGACGCAGAAACCGCCGGACGCGGTAGAATCAGTCATTAGCTTGATCGGCGTTGGGGCCTTGATTGATGACTGACCAGCTCAGATGCACAGCGTTCGCGATCGCGGTCTTGCTGCTGATCACCGCCGTCTGCCGGGCCGGGGATGCCAGGAAGACCACCGCTGTTCGGGTGGTGGAGGGCGTGAAAGTAGATGGCCTGCTCGATGATGACGTCTGGCGCGATCATCCGGGCATTGGAGAGTTCATCCAGACCGAGCCTCATCCCGGACAACCACCGACCGAACCCACACGGGTCTGGATAGCCTACGACCAGGACGCCCTGTACATCGCCGTTCGCTGCCTTGACAGTTCCCCGGATAAGATCATGGCCACCCACATGGACCGGGATGCTTTCATGTACTCGGACGACAGCGTGGAAATTCTGCTCGACACCTTCCACGACCGCCGCAACGGTTACTACTTCGCCACGAACCCGGCGGGCGCGCTGGTTGATGGCCGGATCACCGAGAACCATTACCCCGACATGAGCTGGGACGGCATCTGGTACGTGAAAACGAAAATCGACGACCATGGATGGACGGCGGAATTCAAGATCCCCTTCAAGACACTGGCGTTCAACCCGGGCAGCAGCGCCTGGGGCTTCAACATTTCCCGCCACCTGGCGCGGCTAAGAGAAGACTCGCGCTGGGCCTCGCCCTCCCTCGACATCCGTTTCACGCAGGTGGCGATGGCCGGCGCCGTCGAGGGGCTGGAAGGGCTCTCGCAAGGCATCGGACTGGACATCAAGCCCTACGGAGTGCTGGGATTCAACCGCGATATTACCCGGCCTGACCAGTTACAGATGGTGAATGATGCCGGCGTGGACATCTTCTATCGGGTTACCGCCAATCTCATTTCCAGCACCACGTTCAACACCGACTTCGCGGAAACTGAGGTGGACACCCGCCAGGTGAACCTGACGCGGTTCCCTCTGTTCTTCCCCGAAAAGCGCGCCTTCTTCCTGGAAGACGCCGGGGTCTTCCAGTTCGGCGTCTCCGACAGCCGG
>CAZXVW010000067.1:1274-19062 GCA_964644025.1 uncultured Solibacteraceae bacterium
GGCCCCACCATGATGCCCTTCTTCTCGCGAAGAATCGGGCTGGTGGAAGGTGAAGAAGTTCCCATCCTGTTCGGGCAGAAGCTGACCGGCAAGGTGGGCCGCTTCGACGTGGGAGTGCTGGATGTGAAGACCCGGGATTCTGACGTCGCACCCGCGCAGAACTTATTTGTGGGCCGGGCGAAGCTGAACTTCTGGAAACAATCCTACATCGGCGGTATCGTCACCCACGGCGAGCCCACCGGCGGCACCAGCAACAGCGTCGCGGGCACCGACCTCAAGCTATCCACGTCGAACTTCCTCGGACGCCGGAAGAATTTCCGGGTATCGATGTACGGCGTCAAGTCCAACACGCCGGGGATCAGTAACCGGGATCTTGCCTACGGCGGGGAGGTCAGCTACCCGAATGACCTGCTGTACACGCGGTACCGCTGGCAGGAAATCGGCGAGAATTTCAACCCCGCGCTTGGTTACGTCCGGCGCAAGGGAGTGCGAATCAATTCCTTCATGACGCGGCTGGCGCCGCGGCCCGGCGCCTGGAACATCCGCCAGATCACCTTCATGTTCTACTACACGAACTACTACAGCCGGATCCACCACGCCACCGAATCCAGCTACTTCTATATCACCCCCTTCGAGTTCGAGTTCAACGGGGGCGAGCGGCTGGAATACCGGCTCCGGCCAAGGTTCGAACGGCTGTTTGAGCCTTTTGAGATCCATGACGGAGTTGCGATTCCCGAGGGGGACTACTCGTTTTTCCAGCACGAGGTCTCTTATCACGGTCCGACGAACAAGTCGCGTTTCTACGATGTGAACTACCGGGCCGGATCATTTTACAGTGGTCAGAGCAACGAACTGTCAACAATGTTCGTCTGGAGGAAGTCCTCGCAGCTCAACACGAGCTTCGAGCTGCAACAGTACTGGGTACGGCTGAAGGAAGGGGATTTCAACACCCGGCTGGCGCTGGTCCGGTTCAACTACTCCTTCAGCCCGTACATCACCTTATCGAACTTCGTGCAATACGACACGGATACTCAGAACATCGGCCTGCAGAGCCGCCTGCGGTGGATTCTCAAGCCCGGCAACGAGATCTACCTGGTGCTCAATCACTCCTGGCAGCAGAATCCCCTGGACCGGTTCGAGGCGCTGCGCACCGACGTCCGGGCCAAGCTCAACTACACCTTCCGCTTCTGAAGCCGGGCTGCGTAACGGCTCTGCGCGATGCCCGGGGCAGGCCGGCATCCCAGCGTCACAGGTCAAGGAGCCGACACCACGGTCGCCGAATCCACCCCGCCGGAGCCTACTCGCCCCTCTCGAGCCGGGCCTTGGCAACCAGGTCTTTGGCCATGCCGCGCCACCGGCCGCGCAACCGGCGCAGCACGTCCGCGTAGCCGGGATTTCCGGCAAGGTTTTTCGTCTCGCCCGGATCCGCTTCGAGGTCAAACAGGTGCTCAAAATCCGGCTCCCGGGTCGTGAGATCAAGCACCGGGTTGTAAAGCCGTTTGCCGCCGGCGAGATCTTGCTCCCGGGCCACGTAATACCGGATGTACTTCCAGCGGCTCGTCCGCACGCCTTCCTGGAATGGATTCATCCGCCCGATGTAGAGATTCTCGGTCAGGATGGCGTCCCGCCATTCGGTGGCCGTACCGTTAACCAGGGGCGTGAGATCGCGGCCCTGCATGTGCCCGGGGACCGGGACCCCCGCCAGCGAAAGGATTGTCGGGGCGACGTCGGCGCTGAGCAACAGCTCATCCAACTGGCGCCCGCGCTTGTCAGCCGGCAGGCGCGGATCGTAGATGAGGAACGGAATTCGCGTGGTGAGGTCGTAAAGGAGCGCCTTGCCGCCCATTCCGTAATCACCCAGCAGTAAGCCGTGGTCGGAACCGAAAATGATCACCGTGTTGCCGGCCAGCCCGCGCCGTTCGAGCGACCGCAGGATGCCGCCGACCACTTCGTCGATGCCCCGGATGCACTGGTAGTAACGAATGTGATGTTCCCGGCAGCGTTCGCGGGTGAAATCGTATGCGTACACTTTCGCGGCGTACTTGCGGGGATCGTAGATCCGCTTCGGCAGGTACTTGCCGGTGTCTTCGGTGTAGGTGGACGGGAGTGGAATGTCGATATTCCGGTAAAGCTCCCCGTAAATCGGGTGATGCGCGATCGCAGGGAGCAGATTGGCCGGCTGCGTCATGGCGAAGTTCAGAATGTCGACGTTGCCGTCGGGAACGTCCATTGAAGATGTGATGGAGCCGTGGGGAGCCGAGAAACTGACCTGGAGGCAAAACGGCTTGTCAGCAGGCAGCGAGTCGAGGAACCGCTCCACACTCTCGCCCATGATCGGGGTGATGATGTCCTGCTGCGAATCGCGGTAGATTTCGCAGTTGTCCCGTGGCTTCGGGAAAAACCGCGCCCAGCCGTCGTGCGCCCGCCAGAAGTCAAATTTCTCCCGCGAGTTGAACTCGTAGTACTCAACGCCGAATTTCCCGATGAACCCCGTGTAGTAGCCGGCCTGGCGGAGCAGCGCCGGGTAGGTTTGCGCCCACTGCGCCTGTGTCATCCGGTGAGTGGAGCTAAAGCCCACCCCGTGTACACGCTCATACTGCCCGGTGAAGAACGTGGTCCGGCTCGGCGAGCAGGTCGGGTCCGTGACGTGCATCTGGCGAAATAGGACGCCCTCGCGGGCCAGCCGGTCGAGGTTCGGCGTTTGAACGATTGGGTGTCCCATGACGCCGAGCGCCGGGGCCTGCTGGTCATCGGTCAGCAGGAAGAGAATGTTCGGCCGTTCCGGCGTCCTCTGGCGCGAACACGAGCAGATCAAGGTGATGCCGGACAGTACGGCGGCCAGCACCATTGCCGAGCCAAACGGGGAACGAAACAGGGGGGAAGACATCAGATCATCCTTGCCTTTCAAGCACGGTTGCCGCCCGTCATTGTTCCGCATCGGCGGCCGCCGGTTCTCTGGAGCACGGCGCAGCGGCCGCCGCGAGCGAGTTAATTCTAACACGGCGAGCAACAGGCGGCGTCCATCCGCCGGCGTCATGAGGTGTTTCGAGACGCTGATTCCTGCTTGTGTCAGTGGGCGCAACCGCCGAGCCCTCTGGCTGAGCTCCCGCTGGCTCAGGAAGGCGGCCCCGTCGATTTGCGAACGAGCAGGACCGGCTCCGCAACATATTCTTTTTCTTTCTCCTCCAGGCGGGAAGGGTCTCCGATCAGTTCGAGCAGCATCCTGGCCGCCCGCCGCCCAAGCCCCTCGCGTGGCCAATCGAGCGACGTCAGAAACGGGTCTGGCGAGTAGTGCCCTTCGATGTTGCCCGCACCGATAATCGAGATGCCGCCAGGCACAGCAAGCCCGGCCGCGCGACAGACCCGGATGGCCCCAATGGCAACGGGATCGTTAGCGGCAAACACGGCCGTCGGGCGGGGGTTCGATTGAAGGAGGAGCTTCATCGCATCCGCCCCTCCGCTGAAGGTGTAATCCGACGGAACAATCCATGATTCGCTCGCGAGCAACCCGGACGCCCGCATCACTGAAAGGAAGCCGTCAGTCCGCAGTAAACTGGTGCTGACGTTCGGGCCCGTGATGAGTGCGATCCGGGTGTGGCCTAACTGAATCAGATGCCTGGCCGCCAGCTCACCCACTTTGAAGTCGTCTGCCCTCACCCGCGCGCAATCCAACCCCGCAAAGAAGCGGTCAATCAGTACCAGGGGCATCTCCAGCCGCAGCAATTCGTTCAGAATGCCCGGGGAGTCCGCCGGTTGCTGGGAAGCCACGATGATCCCATCCGCCTGCGTGCTCAACAGCATCTCGATTTCGGTTTCTTCCCGCTTCGGGTTGCCGTTGGAATCGCAAAGCGTCAGACTGTAGCCCTCCGTCTCCAGCTCATCCTGAATCCCCCGGGTGATGTCGGAGAAAAAGGTATGTGAAATATCGGGGACCACCACCCCCACAATTTTCGACTCCCCGGTAGCGAGCGCCCTTGCCCAACGGTTGGGCCGGTAGCGCAGCTTCGCGGCCGCTTTCAGGACCTTTTCCCTGGTTTCCGGCTTCACCGCCGGATCGCGATTCAGGGCCCGGGAGACCGTCATCGCCGAAAGGTGGAGCCGCCGCGCGATGTCCGCGATCGTCGGGCGACTCTTTCCACCACGGCTCCCTTGTCTTCGGTTCACCATCCGGATATCCGGGATCGGCCTTTCGTTTCCACCTCCCAGCGCCGACAAGATTACTCCGCAATGCCGGCGAAGCCGGGCTCCAGCTTCCGTGCCCCGTTGGGTCGGCCGGAGCGTGTTCGCAACGCCGCCGCCTTTCACCGCCCGATCCGCGGAGGGCCGAATGCCGGCTCCGGCCATGGCCGTCCAAGGCGTCAGGGGCAAAAATTCCTTGACCGGAGCCTGGTCCTATGATATTCTCCTAGCGTCACTGAGACAAGAAGGCTTGAGCGGTAAAGTAACTGTAGATCGATGTTACCGTTAACAACGGAATTCAGCTAGCGGGCTAACCGGGGGTTGGTCCGGTGAGGTTTTTCAGAATACCGGATGGTCATCGAAAGCCTGGCAGCAAGGGAGCCGGCCATGACCCGAGGGGTCATAACGAACGATGAAAATAGCCGGGGGCGGCTCCGGTAGTTTCAACGACCCGCGGCTATTTTCGAAGGAGACTGATCATGCTAACCACAATTCGCATTTGTCGCCTGGGAAGGCAAACAACGCAGTGCCGCCGTGGTGAGAGCGGCAACTTACTCTTCGGCGGCAGGTCCATCTGCTGGCCGGCACTGGCGCTGGCCATGATTCTTCTTCTGAGCGGGGGCGTGGCGCTGTATGGGCAGCTTTCTACGGCTGCGATCAACGGGACGGTCACCGACGCCACGGGGGCTGCCGTGCCCGGAGCCACGCTGACGCTGGCGAACGTGGAAACGGGCGTGGAACGCCAAACCGAAACCAATGAGGTTGGTTTTTATGTTTTCTCCAACGTCGCGCCGGGCAACTACACTCTCATGGCGTCGAAGGAGGGTTTCCGGAAGGCCACCGTGGAGCCGTTCACCCTGGAGGTGAACCAGACGGCCACCTTTGATGTCCGGCTGCAGGTGGGCAGCGTAACCGAGTCGGTTACCGTGGAAGCGACCGGAGTCGAGATCCAGGCCTCCACCGCTGAAGTGGGTTCGGTGATCAACGAGCGGCAGGTCCTCGACTTGCCATTAAACGGCAGAAACTTCACGCAGTTGACATTGCTGACGCCTGGTGCTTCCCCGATCAACACCACACAGAACAGCAGCGGTGCGGGAACCTCCCAGGTGGGACAGGTTTCGGTCCCCACGATGAACGGGCAAACCGGCCGCAGCAACCTGTATCTGGCCGACGGCGCCTTAAACCTGAGCGCGCAGCACAGCACGCCGGCCGTGGCGCCCATCGTGGACGCGATTCAGGAGTTCAAGGTCCAGTCGCATAACGATCTGGCCGAGTTCGGGCAGGCCAACGGCGGCATCGTCAACGTGGTCACCAAGTCGGGGACGAACGAGTTTCACGGCAGCGCCTGGGAGTTCCTGCGAAACGACAATCTGGATGCGCGCAACTTCTTCCGCAAGGACGTGACCCCGCTGGCGCAGAACCAGTTCGGCGCCACCGGCGGGGGCCCGATCATCCATAACAAGACCTTCTTCTTCGGCGCTTACCAGGGTTTCCGCCGGCGCACGCCCGCCAATCGTCTCTATCGCGTACCGACCCAGGCCAATCTCCAGGGGGATATGAGCGACTGGTCCAAGCAGATCTTCAACCCGTTCAGCGGGCGAGTCGATCCCAGCGATCCCAACAAGGTTGTCCGCGATCCGTTCCCGAATAATCAGATTCCCGGGTCTTTGCTGGACGAGGGCTTCCTCGAATACGCGCAGCTTACCTTGCCGGATCCGATTCCGGTCGGTGTGGGCGACTTCAACCAGTTGGATACGACACCAACGGCGTTGAACCAGAATGAGTACATGGTTCGCATTGATCATCAACAAAGCCCCAAGGACATGTTCTGGGGCCGCTGGTCGATGCAGAAAATGAAGCGCACCGGCTCCGGCGGGCGGCAGAGCCTGGCCTCCAACCTGGAGTTCACTGGTTACATCATCGGGGGAAGCTGGGTGCATACGTTCGGCCCCAGCAGCGTGATGCAGGTCCAGTACAACTTCTCGCTGCCGCGGCGAAGCTGGGGGAACGAGTTCAGGACCCTGCCGGAAGGTTTCCCGGGGCAGATCGGCTACTCGGACAACTATTACAAGTTCCGCAGCGGCAAGGCCCTGATGCCGAACGTCATCGTGGCCGATTATTTCAGCGGCGGCGAGACGTTCAACCGCTTCACCTACGGCAAGACGCACGCCTTCAAGGCCAACTACTCCAAGATCATCGGGCGGCACAACATCAAGTTCGGCGGGGAGTACAACCATGTCTTCTATGACCGGTACACCAACGACCATAATGCCCGTTTCGTGAGCACGGACACGGCGGACCCGCAACACGCCGGGACCACGGGCAGCCCGCTGGCTTCCTGGCTGTTGAACGTTCCGAACCGGGCCGGACGCCGCGACTTCTTCAAGCGCCTGTTCGGAATGGCGGTGTTTGGCTTCTACGCCCAGGATTCCTGGAAGCCGACGCCGAAACTGACGCTCAATTTCGGACTTCGCTATGACTACACGAAGCTGCCGACCATCGGGACCAAGGAAGATCGCGTCATCTACACCGGCACATACGATTTCAAGCAAAGCTACGGCGGGCTCTATGTCTTGCAAGATATCCCCGGATCTTGCGCAGAACTGGGTGACGCGCCCTGCATTCCCACCGCGGACGGTAGGCCGCCGGAGGGCGTGATCAAGTCGCCGACCGGCAAGCTGATCGAGAACTGGAGTGATAACTGGCAGCCTCGCTTCGGCTTCGCTTACCGCCTGACTAACAAGACAGCCTTTCGCGGTTCCTTCGGGATGTTCTTCGACAGTTGGGCCGGCATCCTCCAGGGTACTCAGGCTCTGGGGCATACGTGGCCGGACGTGGGCCAGCGTCAGAGCGGAAACCTGAACACCCCCACACCTAGTTCGCCTCTTCCGAAGATATCGGCCAAGAACCCGTTCACCACCGGAGCAATACCGGAACCCACCCCATACAACACCGTAGCCTGGTTCGTGGACCCGCACTTGAAAGACTCCTACTCGATGCAGTGGAATTTCGGCATTCAGCAGGAGTTTCCCGCCAACACCCTGGTTACGGTGAACTACGTGGGATCGGGCAACCGGCGGACCTCGACCGGTTCGTTTTACAACACGGCCATGGTGCCGGGGCCCGGGGATCCGAAATATCGCCGGCCGTTCCCGAACGTGAAGCCGACTTTCTGGGAACAGAGTTTCGGCACCGCCAGCTATAACGCCTTGCAGTTGCAGATTAAGAGCCGGACCCGCGATCTCATGTACATGGTGAATTACACCTGGTCGAAGACCATCAATAGCGGCTGCGACGGCTTCTATGGCACCGAAGGCTGCCAGATCCAGGACCCGTATCACTATGACACGAACCGGAGTGTCGCCGGCACGCACCTGCCGCACATTTTCACCGCGGCCTTCGTCTACGACTTGCCCTTCGGAGCCGGGAAGATGAGCACGGGGAACAGCGTGGCGGATTACATTGTCGGCGGCTGGCAAGTGAATGGGATCGTCTCCCTACACTCCGGACGAGTGTTCACGGTGAACATCAATGGGGACATCGCGAACACCGGGAGCCGGAATGGCTACATGAGGCCGAATCTTGTCGGCGATCCTCACCTTTCCAACCCGACCCTGAGCCGGTGGTTTAATACTGACGCCTTTGCCGCCCCGCCACCTTACACATTCGGCAACGCCGGGCGGAATATCCTGGCCGCCGACGGGCGGACAAATCTCGACCTGTCGCTGTTCAAGAGCTTTCCGCTCCCCTGGCGGGAAGGCTTGAAGCTGCAGTTCCGGGCCGAAGCCTTCAACGCCTTTAATCACCCTGACTTCGGCACCCCGGCGGCCAACATGAGCTCCTCGCGGTTTGGACAGGTCACCAGCGCCGCTCAGGAACGGCAGGTTCAGTTGGGTCTCAAGCTGATTTTCTGAGGGAGGAGGGGTCACCGCCCCTCCTCCTTGTTTCGCCGAGTCAGAGAAAGCGGGACCAGACCGCAACAGCGGAACCCAGCCGGGAGCACCCGAGGCGAGCACGCACTTGCGGTCCCATCCCGCCAGCGGTTCGGGCTCATGGTTGCCCTGGAGCCGGAAAACGCCTATCCTGAGCTTGTTGGGGGCCGCTGCCCTGGGGATGCAGCAGCCCGCCACGACGACGTCTGATGCCTGGCTTCCACCGGCCAACCGTGAAAAATGCAACAGCGTGCGTTGCGGGCTTCGTGTGCCTCTTGCTGGGCATGTCCTTCTCGGCCGCGACCCCGCTTCCGCAACAGGACGCCCGCCGTGAGCCGAAAACCGAGGACCTCCTCGCCAACCTCCGCCGGGCCGTTCAGCAGAAACCAGCCGATGCCCAAGCCCATCTAAGCCTCGGCCTGGCGCTGGCCGGGCAGGGAAGCATGCTGGAGGCCGAACGGGAAGTGCGGGAGGCGCTCCGGCTTTCGCCGGATCACCCCGGGGCCCTGGCTGCTCTGGGCAAGGTTCTGGCGCGCACCGGGCGTGTCTCTGAGGCCTTAAAGTGCTTCCGGCGCGTGGTTGAACTGCAACCGGCCTCGGCCGAAGCTCACCTCAACCTGGGCATTGCGCTGGCTGACGGCGGTGACGTGGCCGGCGCGCTGGCGGAATTCCGGGAGGCGGTCAAACTGGCGCCGCGATCCGCCGCGGCTCACTACAACATGGGGCGGGCGCTGCATGACCTCGGGCAGGTGGAAGCGGCCCGGCAGGAACTGGAGGAGGCCATCGCGCTGGATGCGCATTTTGCTCCGGCACTCCAGATGCTCGCCCAAATTGAGCGGGATCGAAAAAACCTGGAAAGATCCGGCGAGCTACTCCGGCGTGCCGTGCGCCTGGATCCTGGCGACGCAAAAGCGCATTTCATGCTGGGAGAAAACCTGGCGGATCTTTCCCGGGTCGAGGAGGCTGTCCGGGAGTGGGAGAAAGCCGTCGAAATCGACCCGACCTACCGGCGGGCGCTTTACCGGCTGTCGCAGGCGCTGCGCGCGACCAACCCGGAAAAGGCGCGGCAATACAGCCAGCGGTTTCTCAAGCTGCGGCGCCAGCAGCAGATCTCGGACCGCGCCGGAACCCTCGGCGACGGAGCGCTGGTGCTGGCCCAGGCGGGGAAGTTCCCGGAGGCGATCGCCCAGCTCAAGGAGGCGATCAAAATCTGCGGCGATTGCGCGGCCCAGGGCCTGCTCCGGAAGAACCTGGGACTGATCTACGGCAAGTCCGGCGACTACGGCAACGCGGAGAAAGAACTGCGCGCGGCCGAAAAGCTTCTTCCCAACGACCGCGACATCCGCACGGCGCTTGATTTTCTGGCAAAAACCGGCGCCGCTCCGGCTGCCGGCGAGCCGTAAACGAATCCGGCCCGCGGCCGCGCCGGCAGCCTAACCCGAAGTTCCCGGCCGGGTTCATGTGGCCACCACAACACGCAAATACAAAGGTATGGTGTACCGCACCCACCTGCTGCGGCGCACCGATCGCGCCGGAAAACAGGTCAAGGGCGAACCCCCCGGCAACATCTCCCATCTGCCCGACTCTGTCATCGACCTCATCCGCCGGTCGCTGGCCGGCTGGCGCTAAGGGCACCGAACGCCTCGCGACAGCGAGCGGCGTCATTCTTGAACGATCTTGCCCTCCGCCAGCGACACCACCCTGTCGGCCAGCGGTTCGGTTTCCGGCTGGTGGGAAGCCAGGATCACCGTGCCGCCGGCGCGGTGGAACCCGGCCAGGTGGCCGAGCACCGCGGCGGCGCTTTCCCGGTCCAGGTTGCCCGTGGGTTCGTCGGCCAGAAGGAGCCGGGGATGGTTCAGCAGGGCCCGGGCGATGGCGACGCGCTGTTGTTCGCCGGCGCTCAATTCGAAGGGACGGTGGCCGACCCGGTGTTCCATCCCCAGTTGCTCGAGCAACGCCGCCGCCCGGGCACTGGCGTCGGGCACCGCGGCCGCACCCGCCGCGAATATCACGTTCTCGATCACGTTCAAATACGGCACCAGGTGAAACATCTGGAAGATGAAGCCGATGTGCCGCGCCCGGAAACGCTGCTTCTCGGTGGGGCTTAACTGGCGCAGATCGTGCCCGTCGACGACGACGCGCCCGCTGGTAGGGTCTAGCATGGAGCTGGCAATCATCAGCAGCGTGGTCTTGCCGCTTCCGCTAGGGCCGCGGATGACCACAAACTCGCCGGTCTCGACCCGAAGGGTGACGCCATCGAGCGCCGTGACTTCACGCCGGCCGGTGCGGTAGATCTTGGTGACATCCTGGAGTGCAACCACCGTTATTCGCTCCTTAGGGCCGCGGCCGGGTCGGAAGTGACCGCGGCCACCGCGGGAATCAGGCTCGCCACGGCGGCGAAGGCGGGCGCCAGCACCATGAGCCAGGCGCCCCATGCATATTCCGGTCTCATCGATCGAGCGGTGACCTTGAAGATTTCGGGGCCGAAGTGCAGCGCCAGCACGGTGCCGGCGGCGAAGCCGGCCAGCGCGCCCGCCGCGCCGATCAGCACGGCCCGGCCCAGGAACAGCAGGCTGATCTTTCCGGACCCGTAGCCGAGCGCTCTCATGATGCCGATCTCGGCGCGCCGTTGCCGCACATTCAGCATGGCCAGCACACCGATCCAGACGCCGCACGCGGCCAGCACCAGGGGCAACAGCAGTGCCAGGTATCCTTCCATAGCCGCTCTTTGCCGCTGGCGCACCCGGGCGATTCCCTCGAGCAGCAGGACCTTGGCCTCGGGCAGGATTTCCGCCAGTTGTTGCTTGGCCAGGGTGAAGGGGTCGAGGTCTGTCTTTCCCGCCTCGATCAGGCAGAGGCACTCGAGGGCGCGGATCTCGTTGATCCGGCCCTGGAGGCCGAGGGCCGCCTGCACGTCATGCAGATGGCCGTAGATGCGGATGTCGTCGCTGCTGCCAGTCTGTGACAGGGATTTTGCCACGTGAAAGGATTGGCCGAGGATTTCGATGTCGTCGCCGGGGTCAATCTTGAACATCCGGGCCACTTCGAAGCCGACGTAGGCCTCGCCGGGCTTTACCGAGAAAGTCATCGGTGGCTGATTCCGCCCCGGCGGCATCACCTCGGGCAAAATGCCCGTCAAAATGACGTCGCGGCCGCGCCAGTGTACCAGTTTCTGCAGCGTCCCTGTCAGGTGGGTGTACTCGTAGCCCGGCAGGGCGGCGAAACGGTAAAGATATTTCTCCGGCATGGTGTAGTCGGAGTAGCCCACCGACCAGAACTTGTCCATCGCCGTTTCCTTCGGGATGATCCGCAGGTTCTGGCCCATGCCCAACTGCACCCGCCGGGTTTCCTTCCGGTAGGCTTCGCCGGCGGTGATAAAGGTGACGAACAAGGCGACAGCGATGAAAACCGCGAGCAAGCTGAAAGCGAAGTTCGCCTTGCGATAGCCGATTTCCCTGATGATGAGGCGGTGCAGTCTCATGATTTCCTCCGGGCGGCTCTGACCATCAGGAACACCGCGGCGACGATGGCCAGGGCGGCCATGCCGGCCAGGGTGTAAAGGAGCATCGACAGGACAGGGCCGCCGGCCGGGCGGCGGGAACCGGCAGGCTGCGTATCCTCGACAAAGGGTACCGGCAGCTCATCCACCGGCGGATCGGCGGGGCGCCGTGAGGAAAAAGCCCAGGGGTAAAAGGAAGTCCTCATTCTCATAATCTGGATGACTTCGGTGATCACCATTGGGTTCTCCGGGTCGAAGCCCAGGCCGGCGGCTACGGCGGCCTGCGTCCGGCGGTCCCATCGGACCGGGATGCCGGTGCCGCGGATCCACCGGGGGTCAATGCCGCACTCGCAGTCGGCCCCAACTACCGAGAGGATATTGTAAAGCGATTTCTTGGTGATCTGCTCGCCGCGCAGCACGGGACCGATCCGGCGGGCGCGCCCGTAGAGAACGGCGGCGCCGGTCTCCTGCAGTTGTTCTCCGTCCAGCCCCAGGCTCCAGAGCAGGATTTTCTCCCTGGGGAAAGCTTCCCGTTCCAGGGTCAGGATCACGGGCCCCCGCTCAATAGGTTTCGGCATGAACTGCATTTCCTGGTTGATGGCTTCGATCGCCGCCTCGGCGGCTTTGCGCGCCTGGCGGTTCGCCCCGGCCGCGGCGCCTTCAATCAGCAGCACCACCCCGTAGTTTCGGGCAAGGTCACGAATCAGGCTCTGGCGGAAGGGTGAGGTGGCGACGCGCCGAAAGGCCGCATCGAATGCCTCGGCGCTGAGCGGAGCGGGTCCGGCGAGAGGGATCGCCATCGTAGATTCGGCGGGAGAGACGAGCACCAGGGCCGGCAACGGTGTTGTTTCCGGCTGTTCCAGGTACTGGAGCGCCGGGTTGTTATCCTGCACGTCCACCCGCACGGTCTCAAACACCACGCGGCTGTCCCGCAGGGTTTCCCCGGCTTTCTTCTTCACCGTGGCCAGCAGGCCGGGCGGCGTGTGCGCGTCGGTGTAGCAGAACAGGAAGTAGCGTTCCAGGCCGAGATCAACGAAGCCGGATTCGCGGACGTTGTACGGGCAGGCGAGACAGGCGGCCGCCGCCAGCCCGCCCAGGGCCGCCGCCACGAGGGTCTTCCTAATCGCTCCTGGCATGCGCGGCGACCTGTTTTGCCGGCCCGTAGCAGACGACCTGTCCGCCGTCCAGAGTGAGAACGACGCGGCCGTCGCGATCCACGGCCATGCCCCAGGGTACCGGCTCCCCCGGCAGGTTCTGCGGCCTGCTCCAGAGGGGCTTGCCGTTATTGATATTCACCGCCACCAACTGCGGCGCCGCCTGCGGCCGGGTGCCCGCGAACACCACCGCATTCACGGCCCGGGCAAAAGCCACGCTGCCATCGCAGGAGAATTCCCACTGCGGTTGATACGGCACCGAGAACCTGCCCGAGTTGATGATATGAACCGGCGCCGGGGGCGGCTTGGCCACGCAGCGGTCCAGTATCCCGGCGGGGATTTTTCCGAAACAGAGGATCTTCCGGCTGTTGAGCCAGACGATGTCGCGGCCGTGGGCGGAGGTGTGCAGGATCTTGTTCATGACGGTGGGATCGTAGACGGGGTAATTCGGGTCGCCGTAGAAGGGCTGGCCGCTGACCATGACCTTGTTGCCGACCTTGTAAAGCTCGTCACCGCGGACAGCGGTGGAGCCGCAAAGCCTCAGCGGGGCCGGGTCGTTCAGGCACCGCCCGTCGGCGAGATCATAGACGGCGGGGGAGATGGAGGTTCCGCCGGCCAGGTAGAGCTTGCCGTTGCTGATGAGCATGTGGCCCTGGACGCTGACGCCGGTTCGCGCGTCCGGTTCGAGGTGGCCCGAGGTGTTGTTCTGCCAGACGATGCGGCCGGTCTTGGCGTCCAGCGCGTAGACGTGGGTTCCGTCATAGTTCACGATGCCGGCGGCGAAGTAAGCGACACCGTCCTGGACGAGCACTCCGCTGGCCACCGGCCAGGTGGACATCAGGGAGTCATAGACCGGGATCTTCCTCTCCGCGGGCGCGGCCCGGAAGCGCCAGAGAAGGCGTCCGGTGGCGGCCTCGAAGGCGTAAACCCAGCCGTCGCCCGAGCCTACGAACAGGCGGCCCTGCCAGACGGCCGGGGGATAGCGAACCGCCCCGCCGGTATAGGCCTTCCACTTCATCGCTCCGGTTTCGGCGTCCAGGGCACGGACGATTCCGTCCGAGCCGCTCAGAAAGATCAAGCCGCCGGCGGCCACCGGCGCGGTGGGGGTGAACTCAGCGCCGGGAGCGATCCACCAAAGCCGTCTCGCGTTGACGGGAATCACAGCGTTCGTGGTAGCCGTGCCGGCGTTGTTGGCGCGGAAGGTGGGCCAGTCGTTGGGTGAGGCCGGCAAGGCGGCCACCTGCGTCAGGTGGCCGGAGCCGGGCTCGAGGCGTTCGGATTCGGTTGCCTGGCGGCTGAAATCGAAATCCGGTCCCGCCGGCCCCAGGCAGGTGATGCCGTAGAGCGTATTCTGGCAATCGCACACCGAGGGCCACCAGTAGAGCAAGCCGTTGGCGATGGTCACTCCGTCCTGGCATTGGGCGCGCATGGGAGAAACCCACTGCGGCGTCTTACTGGCCACGTCCAGGCGGACCGAGCCGCCCTGGGCGCGGTAGAAGATGGCGTCCGCCGATCCAGTGGGCCGGGTGCAAGCCCGGCGCCGGGTGCTCAGCGTGGCGAGCACTTTCCCGGTGAGCGGGTCGAATTTCATGCTGGGATGCTGGTCGATCTGGCCGCTGATGGCGTAAAGTCCGTCGTCGCGCAACACAAGCTGGAAGTTGTCGTAAGGGTTCTCCCAGAGCACGCGGCCGTCTTCGGCGGAGACGGCGAGCAGCTTGCCGATGGTTGGGCCGGCGAAGTAAAGCGCCTTGTCGCTGCATTTCAGGTAAGCGGTGGTACGCCAGTTCGTGCGCCAGTCCTGGCGGTTCAGTTCCGGTCCCAGCGCCTGGAACAGTTCCGGCGCGTTTTGCGGCGTCTTGCGCCACCGCGGCTTTCCGGTGCGAGCGTCCACGCAGACCAGGTAGGCGCCGTGGCGGTAGAGGTAGATCCGGCCGGCCTTCATACACAGCGCGCGGCTGTCGGCCTTTTCTTTCTCGTGGTAGTGCCAGAGGACCTTCTTGCTCTCCGGGTCGATCGCTAGCAAGTTGCGGCCGTAGCCCCAGGGGTTATTGGGTTTGTTGAAGCCCAACGACAGCGGGTCCCACGGCCAGCCATGGAGCTGGCGGCGCTCCCGCGTGACGGGGTTCTTCTCTTCCTGCTCGCCGACCAAGGCGTACAGGATGCCGTGCTCGAGCGCCATCCACTTCCAGAAGGTGCCGCCGGCCACCTCCACGGGAGGGATGATTTCGTCCACGAGCCGGCCCGTCGCGGTATCGATGCGCTTGCAGGATTTGTCGTCGCCGACGTAGAGGAGGTCCGGCGTGGCGATCATCGTGTTGCGGTGGATCATGACGCCGGGCGTCAGCCGCCGCCGCCACAGCATGGTGCCGTTGTAGCCGTTGAAAGCCACCAGCGAGTTCAGCAGGGCCTCCTCACGAACATGGAAGGCGAGGTTGCCGAAGGCCTTGAAGATACGGCCCGCCGAGGCCACGGCCACCTGGGTCAGCGGCGCGTAATAGGGTTTGGCCAGGAACTGGGTCAGGTAAGGCGCCCGGGCTACCTTGTCGTTGGACTGTGGGTTGTTATCGGGACCGTGGTACGGGTGGGTCCAGTCGTCAACGCCGTCGGGAACGGGCTTCACCAGGCTGCGGCTCCCGATGATGGCCCGGCCGCGCGGGCGGACGACCCGCAGCGCCTCGGCGCGCGGGACCGTGTCGGCCGCCTCGCCGAGCGCGACCAGCACGTCAGCCAGGTTGTCGCCGAGGTGAATTCGGGTGAAGGCGCCTTCTTCCACCCAGATCCGGTTGCCGTAAAATCCTTCGGCGTCGGCGGCGCGCTGTACCGCTTCCACTTCGCCGGCGCTGGCCAGTTGCACGTAGATGAGCAGGTCGGTCTGCCGGGCCAAGTCCAGGGCGGCTTCCCCGTTCCGGTCGCCCAGCAGGACGCACAAGCCCCGCTGCAATTGGACCTGTTCGACAATCGAGCCTGAGGGTCTTCTCGAACAGGAAAAGGACAAGGAGAGCAGCAGCGCCGCGATCGCCGCTCCTGCCCCGGCTGCTGCCAGCGGCCGTCTCCGGACGGTCATGGAACACCTCCTCGGCTGTTGTTAGCAGCCTTTGCCGTTCGCCGGCCGGGAGCAGGCGCCTGGTGCGCATTTCCGCCTGGCGTTTGAGCGAGGCCGGCTGCTGGGACCATTTTGTACTCGGCCCGGGCGGGTGTCAAGCTCACCAAACCCGGGGAGAGAGCAGTTGTTTCCCGATTTTTCGAGGCCCCGGCGGGGTGGAGTCTCAGTCCGCGCGGGAGCCTCATGCCCGCCTTCCGGCCGGGCTGGCGCCCCGTGCGCCCGCAGGCTAGCGACCACGGACCACCGACCAGCGACCACGGACCATCGACCACGGACGATCGACCAGCGACCACGGACCAGCGACCAGCGACCACGGACCATCGACCAGCGCCGTCTGTTCCTGGTTTGTTTAGAATAGAGCGGAGGAAACGAGAATGTCCATGCGCTTATTTGTTTGGTTCTCATTGCTAGCCTGTCTGTTCCCGGCGATCTCCGCGGCGGCGCCGCCGGCCCCGGTATCGCTTCGCGTCGAGTATTTGACCAGCCCGCTGGGCATCGATGTCGCCCAGCCGCGCTTCTCATGGGTGCTGCCGCAAGACGGCCGAGGGCAGAAGCAGACTGCATATCAGGTGGTGGTTGCCTCCGGTTCCCAGCCGTATTGGGATTCGGGGAAAGTGGACAGCGCGCGGAGTACGGGTGTGGTCTACGCCGGGCCGCCGCTTGCGTCCGGGGCCGCGTACTCGTGGAAGGTGCGGTGGTGGGACAAGGATGGCACGCCGAGTCCGTACAGTGCTGCGGCGGCGTTCGAGATGGGATTGCTGAAGCCCGGCGACTGGCGCGCGAAGTGGATTGCGGGCGGCAACCAGCTCCGCCGCGAGTTCGAGCTCGAGGCGCGGCCGGTCCGCGCGCGGGCTTACGTGACCGGGCTGGGCTACTACGAACTCCGCATCAACGGCCGGAAGGTGGGCGACCATGTTCTGGATCCCGGCTGGACCACCTATGACAAGCGCGTGCTCTACGTCACCTACGACGTGACGCGATACCTGCGGCCAGGCGCCAACGCTGTCGGCCTGATACTCGGACAAGGATGGTACGGCAAGCGGGAGGGACTGCTGCAGTTGAACATCGAGATGGAAGGAGGCCGGACGGTCGAGATCGTTACCGACGGACAGTGGAAGGCAACCCAGGGGCCGATCCTCGCCGACAGCATTTACGACGGCGAGACCTACGACGCCACCCGGGAGACGCCGGGCTGGGACCGGCCGGGTTTCGACGACTCCGGCTGGACGCCGGCCAAAGTCGTCCCCGGGCCGAAAGGGGTGCTCTCGGCCCAGATGATGCCGGCGATCAAAGTGGTCGATACACTGGTTCCCCGCAAGCTCACCAGCCCCAGGCCGGGTGTTTACGTCTACGACATGGGCCAGAACTTCAGCGGCTGGGTGCAGCTTCGGGTGAAGGGGCCGCGGGGCGCCAAGGTCCGCATCCGCCATTCCGAACTGATCTACAAGAATGGAATGCTGAACACGGAAAACCTGCGCACGGCCAAGGCAACCGACTACTACATTCTTCGCGGCGACGGCCGCGAGGAGATCTACGAGCCGCGCTTCACTTATCACGGATTCCGGTACGTGGAATTGACCGGTTATCCGGGCACCCCGACGCTCGACAGCGTCCGCGGCCGGGTGGTGCATACGGCGGTGCCGGCCACCGGCAGCTTCGTTTGCTCCAAGCAAATTCTCAACGACATCCAGAAGATCATCGTCTGGGGCACCAAGACGAACCTGCACAGCGTGCCGACCGACTGCGACCAGCGCAACGAGCGGATGGGCTGGATGGCTGATGCGCACCTGGCCGCGGAGACCGCCATTCACAACTTCGATATGGCCGCTTTCTACACGAACTTCTTGCGGGACATCCACGACATCCAAAGCGACGATGGCGCCGTAACCGACACGGTTCCCCACAAGTACGGCCGGCGGCC
>CAZXVW010000068.1:0-18877 GCA_964644025.1 uncultured Solibacteraceae bacterium
TCGCCTGGTACGACGAGCATGGCGAGCTGCTTTACAGAACAACGAAAGTGAGCGGGTGAGCCTGTCATGGTTAGCCGGACTCCTGCCATTGTGACGGCGGCGGCCGTGGCGATTTGTTCGGCTTTGGCCTGGCAGGCGCGCACGCAGCAGCCGGACTTGCGCGCCCGGATTGACCGGCTCATCGCGGAGGCGCACACCACACCCACCAACAAGAGCAACGGAAAGGAGCGCGCCATCCTGGTGGACGAATGGGCGAACTATCTCTCTCACCAGGGCATTGTGATTCCGCAGCTTCTGTTGACCAACGTGGCCACCTTCAAGCTCGGTATCTTTCCGATGCCCATCGACCCGTACCAGACCCTGGACTGGAACATCGAGGAGCTGGCGCTCAAGGAGAAGCACCCGCACGGGCTGGGCACGATCCAGGTGCGCAACCTCGACGGCGGTCCGCTGGTGGTGAACACGTATACCCCACTCGAGTTCGTCTACACGGTTGGGGAGGTTCCCATTCACCCGGGCGGCGGGTTACGCGTGGGGAAGTACTTCGGCGCCAGCCACGGCGTGCCGCAGGCGATGGACCGGACCAAGGCGAACTACGTCTCGTTTCACTGCTCGAATCCGCTGGTGAAGCTGCGGGTGGGAACTTCCAAGATCTACGGAGTCAACGGCGGCTTCCGCGGCGTGGGTGAGTTTCCCGCCGTTTACGTTGAGCAGGGCACGCTGGGACGCGGTGACACGCTCACCGTCATCCTGGGTGACCGCCGGTGGGGAGGCCCGGGCTTCCGCACGCAACTGGTGACCAACGACCGGTTCATCGTGCCCATCTTCGTCGACTTTTCCGGCAACGGGAACTTCATGCTGATGGACAACCCGCCGATGAAAGTGATCGGCGGGCCGCCGGCGCGGCGGCCTACCGCCAGCGGCGTTGTGCCCTCCCGGACGCCGGCCGAGGTGGATACCCGTGGCAAGGTCCAAATCATCAAAGACGTCGAATACGCCACCGGCCCGGAATACGGTGACAACCGGGGCAAACTGGACCTTTATCTGCCGAAGGGCCGCCGGAAGCTTCCGTTCCTCATCTTTTTCCACGGTGGCGGCCTGACCAAGGGCGACAAGGCAGCGATGAAGCGTATCGCCGAGCGGTTCGCGATGGAAGGATTCGGCGTGGCGGCTCCGAACTACCGTCTGGCGCCGGAGTCGCCGTATCCGGCCTTCATCGAGGACGCGGCGATCAAGGAACTGAAGGACCGTACGCACAACACGATCGCGCCTAACCTGCCCCGGAAGGGCGACGAAGCGCTGGTCACCATGCTGGAGTTCCTGCGCCGGCACGGCGCGGCGAACCATCCGCTGGATCCGTAGGGGAGTGTGCCGGTCGCGTCTCCCGGGGCGCGTCTGCCTGCGGTCCCGCGCCAACTCGTGTATGATTTTCTCTTGTCTCGCTCTTTGAGAACACCCTGCTCGGAGGAGACTGCGCCAAACACCGGAGAAGGGAACCGTGAACCGTGTTGTCATTCACACACCGGCCAGGCTGCATTTCGGGCTGATTGACATGAACGGCCAGCCCGGCCGGATTGACGGCGGCATCGGCGTCGAGGCGATTGAGCCGGGAGGCTTCATCCTGGACGGCGGCGCCGCCGGCATTGTGATGGGCCGGAACATCTGGCAGAGTGAACGACCGGTGCCGCTCATCAAGGTAGTCCGCGCCATGATTCACGAAGATCTTTCGCTGCAGGAGGCGGTGCTCAGACTCCGGGAGGGCGGATGAAGGGGACGCTTTCAGCAAGAACTCGGCCGTGAGCGCGGCCACGCCTTGCTGCCATTCCGGCCACCGCTCGAAACGGCCGCCGCAGGAATAGACGAGGGAGTCCGACGCTGGAGATGGGATCGCTCTCAACTCGGAGCGGGCGGGGCTAGAGGTGGGATCGAGATTACTGCCCTAACAGAAAAGGAAAATCTCAAATGGCAGGTCCGAACTCCCTCTTCCGTTCCCAGGCTACCGTCCCGCGGGCGGCCGGAGGCCCCCAGGCACCCGATCTGGTTGAAAACAAGGAGAAAATATTTTTGAATCGCTGGTGACCGGCGAAGGCGGCCAGCATGAGTCAGCCATCACCAACCGGCGGCAATAGCGCCGGGCCGGTGAAACTGGGTTACCTTGCAGCGGTTCAGAAGATGAAGCTCAGACCGCCGCGCACGGCCCGCGGGTTCTGAATCAGATATAGCTTGCGGCCGTCGGCGGTGGTAATGGGCACGTAACCTTGCGCCAGCAAGTTGCGCAACTCGGCGGTGGCCTCGAGGCGGCCGGACCACATTCCGAAGGATGGCAGTGACTGCCGGAGGCGGATGTTCAGCCCGAGCTGGGGCTGCAAACCGTGGGTGAGGTACAGGTGCGTGGGTGACAGCGCCCCGTAATCGGTCCACTGGTAGCTGGCCGTAACGTGCGTGCCCGCCCAAGGCGCGGTGCCGCTGAGCCGGGCCGCCAGCCAATTGCGCCGCGTGGTCCGCATCGCGCGCCGCAGTTCGCCCGGGGCGTTGGTCTCCAGCAAAGAGCGGGCCGACTTCAGGACGCCGGCGTTGCCGTAAGCCACCGAAACCGTCAGTTCCTCGCCGACCTGCTGGCTCACCGAGGCCGTATAGCCGATGCGCTGGAAATCGCCCAGGTTGAATACGGAACTGTTCGAGGACAGATCGGGGAGCAAATCCCGGCTGGAATAATAGCCCGCCGGCGCGGCCATCATCACCGCGGCGTTCCTCATCGATTCCCGGTAGACGGCGATGCTGAACCGGCGGCTGCCGACCACCTTCCGGTACGCCAGCTCGAAGTTCTGCGCCCGCTGAATCCGCGCCTCTCCATCCACCAGGGAGACGCGGGGAAACAGGGCCAGCACCATAAGCTCGCCCTGCATATCCGGCCCGCCTCCCTCCTCGGATGCCAGCAGTTCAGCGGGAGGTATCCCGGAATTGTAAGCGAACTCCACCGTCCCGGCCCCGCCAAAATCGTAGGTGAGGCGGGCGAATGGACTCAGGTAGTTCAGGCGCTCCAGAAACGCCACCGATTCCATGGAAGCCCCGTACTCCAGCAACAGGCTGTCGGTTAACCGCCGCCGGTCCAGGGTACTCACTGACATGGTTTGCAGGGCCGGCGCATTCTGGTGGTGGCCTCCCAGCAAGGCCGTTCCCGCTCGCCCGCCGAGGAACGCCTGCCGCATCGTCAGGGCGACCTCGGGCCGAGCGCCCCACAATTCATTGCTGTAGCTGGTTCGGAACCCGGCGGTGGGCATGCCGAGATTGGAAGCATAGCCGAAGTTCCCACTGAATTGCAGTTCGTTGCCGCCGAACAACGACGTGGCCAGGGCGAACGAGGTGCCGAGATCGGTTTGAGTCCCCGCCGCCGCCAGCGAGCCTTCTTCGCCGGTGGAGAGCTTCAGCAGGCCCCGGGTACGGCTCCATACGGCCTTGGCCCGTTTCGGGCGGCCGGGAAGCTCGCTGATGGTGGCCTCCGGCAGGATGCGCAACACAGGCCGCGTGGGGGCCGCCGTGCGCAACACCCATTTCCAGTCGTCGTTCATAATGGCGTTGTCGCCGGTGGCGGAATAGATCAGTTCGATGGAGCTCAGAACGCTGGCCAGGTTAACCGACAGAAAGCTCCGCATGCCGGGCTGTATCTTGATGTTCTGCTTGACGGCCGGCACGAAGCTGGCCAGGCTGACCCGCAACGAGTAAACGCCGGGCAGCAGGGAGTCAAAGCCGAACGCGCCTTTCTCATTGGTCAAGGTGCGCCCCACCAGGCGGTCGTAGCGGTTGTAAAGAAAAACCACCGCGCCCATTTGGGGAATGCCCGCTTGGTCGCTGACGAAACCGATCAGGCTTCCCGACAACAGCGCTGCGCTGGCCGGGGGAGCCGTCGCCGGGACTGCCAGCAGGCAGATCACCAGCACGATGGTCATAGAACGACTTCCCCAGCGCATCGTGCCACCCAGCCTCTGTAGCGCTACTCGCAAGGAGCGATTCCTTCCGCTTCTGTGTCTATATTACCGTGAAAGTGGCCTCCGGGGTTAGAACTTCGTTGCGAATCCGGTCGGTCACTTTCATCCTTAGAGTATAGTCGCCCGGCTCCAGGTTTTGAAGCGGCAGAATTTTCTCAATTGTTGTCTGCGTGGCCGAAGCTCCCTCGATGCTGGCGATGTCCTCGGTGAACTCGAAGATCTTCTTGTTGTTGCCGTTCTTGATGACTTCGTATTCGATGGAGCCCTTCGGCTTGTGAGTCGTCTCGTCCGGCTTGAAGTTGTAAAGCTGGACGTAGATGCCCATCTTTTCATTGCGCTTGAACTTGTCGTCGATGCGCGGGCGCACCTTGGTGGTGCCGATGACAAACTGGCCGGTCCCGATACGGCGGGTAGGCACCTTCTCAATCTTGTCGGCCAGAATCAGGCTGCTCATGGCCAGCTCCTCGTCATCGTAATAGGGCACCCGCAACGCCATCTCGTAGTTGTTCATGTTGCCGCTGACCACGTCCTTGGCCACCACGTTCAACCGGTAGGTCCCCGGCGCCAGCGGAACCGACTTCTGGTAAATCGAGGCGCCCTTGGCGGCCTCGGCCAGCAGCGGCGTGGGCACCTCCACGCTGACGACATCCTCGAAGACGTTCACTACCCGCCGCGCCATGGAAGTGATGCGCGCGTAAATATTCACCGTCGCCTTGCTGACGCCGTCGTGATCCTCGAACTGCAGATCCTTCCGGTCAAACTGCAGGGTGATGTTCGTGAGCACGGTGGAGCTGGTCATCCGGATGTAGTCGGCCCGCGCTTTCATCGGCAGCAGGTTGTACTTGATGGTGGAGGTGACCGCGGCTTCCAGGTCCTTGAACTTCACCGGCGGCGGCTTCTGCAGGCTGGCGTAAATGCGCAAGCGCTCAAACTGGTTCATTCGTTCCGGCAGGGGCATATCGCCGGTGCCGAGCCGGGTGCCGTCGGTGCGGGTGAAACGGTCAGCCTTGCTGGCCAGGCCCATCGCTTCCAGATCCGTGAGCCCGGCGCCCGGCACGTACAGCAGGGCGTCCTTCTCGGAGGGGTCCATGGTCATCCGGTACTCGCCGGTCATGGTTGGATCTACGAACTCGATATTGATATCCGTTCCGATTCCCTCGATCCAGCGGTAGCGCCATATCTCGAACGGATAGGTAGAGGTCATCCCGCCGCCTTCCTCGTACGGCCGCATGTAGCTGCCTCCGGAAGGGTGCGATTCGATCTCGTCGGGTGGACCGAAGGTGATGTAGATTCGCCCGCGGTCTGTTTTCCAGCCGGGAATACCGGAAGCAAACCGCTCATTGGCGTAAGCGATTCTCCGGTAGTGTTCTTCTTTGAATTCGTTCTCGGCCGTGTCGGGAGTGGGATCGCGCCGGAGCCAGAATTGCTCGATGAACTGTTCTTTCTCCTCGGCGGTCTGCAGACGGTTGAAAGCCTGGCGTTCCTCGTCGGAGATAATGTAGGCCACATCCTCCTTCAGCCACTTGCGGAAGGGCGCTTCCAGTTCCTTGCGCAGCTTCTGTTCCCGTTTCTTCCGCTGCTTCTCGGTGAGGGGTTTGGCCACCGTCTCCCGGCGTCCGGTGTCGGCTTTCTGGGTCTTGTCCGCAGCCATTCCGGGCAGCCCCACCAGCCCGACGACGAGCAACAATGATGCTCCGTGCCAAAGATTCGGTTTCATAGGCGTCACCAGTGTCGCCACAAGCTCTAACTACCTCGATTTTAGGGCTTTGCCTGCACCGCGTCAACCCGCATATGCGGCCCTTGCTCAACCAGAGACATCATCGCCCGCCATGAGGGACGCAGCCCGAAGCGGTCGCGTTACCGGGAGCGCCGCGGCCGGCCCGGCCCGCTCCGGCGGCCGGCCGGAGCGGGTTTCTATGCATCCTAGAAGAGCCACACTTCACAAAACCGAATCCGGAGAAAACAATTGCCTTGTAAGCTATTGAAAGCGTGGTGTAATCTGATACTAGAACCAGGGCTGGAAGAGTGGCAGTCTGATTGCAAGTCTAATGGGGCAGGGGTGTATCGCCACTCCTGGCTCGTGGAAGCGCGGCTGGTAATGAAGGATTTGAAGGCACAGCTCGTGGGCGCCCTGCTGGTGATTCTCACCGCGGCGGCGGTCGTCTGCGCCGGCATCAATTTCCAGCAGCAGAGCAAATTCCGGCTTCCGGAAGACGGGGCCATTTGGGTGGACCAGCCGGCCGCCGAAAGCCAAAGCACCGTTGAGGCGATCTACATCGCTCCGGACAGCCCGGCGGCCAAGGCCGGCCTCAAGGTCGGCGACGTGCTGCTGAAGATCAACGGCACGCCCATCGACTCGGCCCTGGCCGTACCCAAGGCGCTGGTGCGTATCGGCGCCTGGAACAAGGCCGAATACCTGTTCCGGCGGGGGAGCGTGGAAGTCAAGGCCAACGTCTACATCGGGGAGCGGGCTCCGGACACGGCGATCTACTACCAGTACCTGGTGGGCCTGGCCTACCTTGCCATTGGCATCTTCGTTTACTTCCGGCGCGGCAATGCACCCAAGGCCCGCCACTTCTTCATCCTGTGCCTGGCCTCTTTTGTGCTGTCCACGTTCCATTACACGGGCAAGCTGAACAACTTCGACAAGGTGATTTACTGGGGCAACGTCGCGGCGGGCCTGGCCGCGCCCACCATCTTCCTGCACTTCGCCCTGGCCTTCCCGGACCGCAGGCGCTGGTTCCGGGGCTGGCTCGGCGCCTCGCTGTTGTACCTGCCGGCAGCGCTGATCCTCGCCGTGTACCTGGGGCTGGCTTCCGGCATCCTGCGGGTGAGAGCCATCTCGCTCGTCGAGCTGCGCTGGATGATGGACCGGGTGTGGCTGGCCTTTCTGGCCGGGGTTTACTTGCTGGGAGCGGCGGTGGTGACCCGCGAGTTCCGGAGGGCCGAGGACGCCGTGCTGCGCCAGCAGTTGAAATGGCTGCGCAACGGCGCCGTGTTCGGCATCCTGCCGTTCACCTTCTTTTACGTAACGCCTTACCTTTTCGGGGCGGTGCCCGGCCCGTACATGAAGCTGGCCATCTTCTCCCTCCCGTTGGTGCCGCTGACCTGGGCCTACGCCGTGCTGCGTTACCGCCTGATGGACGTGGACGTCATCTTCCAGCAAGGCTACGCCTACACGCTGGCCACGCTGGCCGTGCTCGGCGTCTTCTACGGATTAATTGTTTCCCTCGGCCGGTTTGAGGAACTCAGCCCGACGGCCGTGGTGCTGCTGATTCTGATCGCCACGTTCGTCTTCCAGCCGATCCGGAACTGGATCCAGGAACAGTTGGACCGCTACTACTTCTACAAGGACCGCTACGATTACCGCCGCACGCTGATCGAGTTCGCCCGGGAACTGAGCTCGGAAACCGACCTGGACGCCATGCTGCAGTCGGTGGCGGATCGTCTGATTCGCACGCTGTCGATCCAGCATGTGGCTTTCTTTCTCGCTGACGAGAGCGGCGGGCATTTCTTTTTGCAGAAGACGGTCGGGCGGACGCAACGGCCCCCGGGACGGCTGGACCTGTCTTTCCTGACGCCGGATCCCGGCAAGCCTTACCTGTTCATCGAGCGCACCAAGCACCCGATCGACGTGGTCTCCCAGGACTGGCCGCCTTCAGTGCGGAGGACGATTGCGGAGCTGGACCTCACCTATTACGTGCCCTGCACGGTGCGCGGCCGCACCATCGCCTACCTCGGCGTGAGCCGCACCACCAAGGGCGACTTCCTGACCAGTGACGACCTGGAGCTTCTCGTCACCTTGTCGGGCAACGTGGGTATCGCCATTGAGAACGCCCGGCTGTACCGCTCCCTGGAAAGCAAGGTGGAGCAATACGAGCGGTTAAAGGACTTCAGCGAGAACATCGTCGAGTCGATCAACGTTGGAATCCTGGCGGCGGACCTGGATGACCGGGTCGAGAGCTGGAACACGCAGATCGAGCTACTGACCGGCATCCCCCGAAAACTGGCCCTGGGACGCAAACTGGCCGAGCTGTTCCCGGCCGAACTGGTGGCCGAATTTGACCGGACACGCGGTGACAGCGGCATTCATCATATTTATAAGTTCGCCTTTCGGCCCGAGGTGATCCCGGCCGAGCTGCGGCAAAGCGACCTCGTGGTGGCCCGGAGCGGCGGTAACGGCAAAGGCCAGGGCGCGGCTAGCCGGGAGACGGTTTTGAACATCGCCATCGCGCCGCTGGTCTCCAAGAACCTGGAACGCATCGGGCGCCTGGTTATTTTTGATGACATCACGGACCGCTCCGAGCTCGAGCGCCAGCTCATCGAGGCCGACAAGCTCAGCTCTATCGGTTTGCTCGCCGCCGGCGTCGCTCACGAGGTGAATACACCGCTGGCCGTCATCTCCACCTATGCGCAGATGCTCGCCCGGCAGCTTTCCGGGGACGATCAGAAAGCCCACATGCTGGACAAGATCGCCCGGCAAACCTTCCGCGCCAGCGAGATCGTGAATTCCCTGCTGAATTTCTCGCGGACCTCGCAGACCGAGTTCGGCGAGGTCGACCTGAACCGGGTCATCGGCGAAACGGCCAACCTGCTCGAGCACCAGATGAAGAAAGCCCGGATCAGGGTGGAGTTGAACCTGGACCGGCGGCTGCCCCCGATCAAGGGCAACGCCGGCAAACTCCAACAAGTGTTCCTGAACCTGTTCCTGAACGCCCGGGACGCCATGGAGGAGGGAGGCGTGCTGCGGGTGCGCACATCCTCGAACGGCGCCTCGGCGCTGGTCGACGTGGCCGATACCGGCAAGGGGATCCCGGCCGAGGCCCTCTCGCGGATCTACGATCCGTTTTTCACCACGAAGCCCGCCAGGAAGGGCACCGGGCTCGGCCTCTCGGTAACCTACGGCATCGTCCGGGAGCATGGCGGTAGCATAGAAGTGGAGAGCCTGCCGGGCGCGGGCACCTGTTTTCACCTGGATTTCCCCTTGGTGAGGAAGGCCGTTCCCGCCTGAGCGGCGGGCCGCCGCCCCCGGTTCCAGAGCGGGCCGCGCCTCCGGCCAGGCCGCCGGCTCAGCACAGGAGGTGAGCATTTCCGAAACCAAAGGCAGCATCCTCGTCGTGGATGACGAGGCTGACATCCGCGAGAGCCTGGAGCTGCTTCTCGGCATGGAGGGCTACCGCGTCGATTCCGCCGCCAGCGGCGCCGAGGGCTTGCAGCGCCTGGAAGCGAATGCCTACGACCTGGTGCTGCTTGACCTGATGATGCCCGACGTGTCCGGCATGGAGGTGATCGCCCGCATCCGCGAGCGCGATCAGCAGACTCCCATCTTCATGATCACCGCCTACGGCTCGATCGAAAACGCCGTCCAGGCTCTCAAGGCGGGCGCCACCGATTACTTCACCAAGCCGTGGGACAACGAAAAGCTGCTCATCGAGATCGAGCGCATCATCGCCCGGGGCCGGCTGGAGCGGGAAAACGTCGAACTGAAGCGGGCGCTCAAGCAGCGCTACAGCTTTCCCAACATCGTTGGCAAGAGCGACCGGATGCAGAACATCCTCGACCTGGTCTCCCAGGTGGCGCCCAGCCGCTCGACCATCATGATCAGCGGGGAGACCGGCACCGGCAAGGAGCTGATCGCCAAGGCGATTCACGCCGCCAGTCCCCGGGCCGACCACATGTTCATCGCCGTCAACAGCGGTTCGTTGCCGCCGGACCTGCTCGAATCCACCCTGTTTGGGCACGTCAAGGGCGCTTTCACCGGCGCGGTTACCTCCCGGAAAGGCTACTTCGAGATCGCCGACAAGGGGACCATTTTCTTCGACGAGGTCGGCAATATCAGCCTGGAAACGCAGGCCAAACTCCTGCGCGTGATCCAGGAGCGCGAATTCATGCCGCTCGGCTCCTCGGAGACCGTGCGGGTCGACGTGCGGATTCTGGCGGCGACGAATTCCGACCTGCGCCGTCTGGTCGAGGAGGGCAAATTCCGCGAAGACCTTTACTACCGCCTCAACGTGATCAACCTGGTCCTGCCACCGCTGCGCGAGCGTAAGGAAGACATTCCGCTGCTGGTGGAGCACTTCTTCACCAAGTATTGCCGGGAGAACAACAAGTTCCTCGGGCCGGACGGCCGCTCGATCCTCCAGTTCGATCCGGAAGCCATGCAAGTGCTGATGGAGCACTCCTGGCCGGGCAACGTGCGGGAGCTGGAAAACGCGGTCGAGCGCGCCGTGGTGCTGGCTACCAGCCCCACCATCCCGGCCGATGTCCTGCCCGACCACGTGCTGTACGCCAGCGGGATCCGGATCCGCCGGGACCCGCGCGGCTCGCTGCCGCCCGACGCCTCTCTGTTCGAGATCGTGGCCGACTTTGAGCGCCGCAAGATCATCGAGTACCTGGAGGCCTGCAACTACAGCCAGACCGAGGCCGCCGAGGCGCTGCATATCCCGCTTTCCACGCTGAACCAGAAGATCAAGCGCCTCGAGATCCCGATCAAGAAGAAATCCGAGCTGGCCCGCGCCGAGAAGCGCGAGCGGTGATCCCAGGCCTCGCCGCTCCGACGGCGCCTGGCCCGGCGCGGGCGCGCGGGTTCTCAGAACACCAGCCGCAGGCCGCCGAGGACCTGGATTCCGGGCGTGCGGTAGCCCTCCTCGTACAGGTTGCGGTTGAGCAAATTCTGAAGCTTGCCGTAGAATTCCACCTGGCGAAGTTCGCCCACCGGCACTGCGTACCGTGCCACCAGGTCCGCCAGGACCGGGCCATTCATCTCGAGCGCTCGCGGCCCGCCCATTGTCCCGAACAAGGTGAGATAATCGCCGGCGGCGAACAGGTCAAAGGTGACATTGAATCGCTTCCCGAGCCACTGGGAAACCAGCAGGCTGAAGCTATTGGCGGAGATTCCCGGTGTCTGCCGGAGTTGTCGGGCCGCGTCCCACGGCTGGCCCTGGTCTGAGTTCACGTAGGTGTAAGCGCCTTCGAGCACCGTGCCCGGCGCCGGGTTCGCCCGCAGGCTCACTTCCAGGCCCCGGCTTCGCGCGCGGCCGAAGTTCAGGTAACCGCCAAAGCGGTGGAACGGGTCGTCCGGCGGAATCAGACCGCTGAAATCAAAGATGATGGCATCCCGCAATGCCGTGTAGAAGTAGGTGGCGCTCACCTTCACCGTGGTATTGGCAAACCACTGATCCAGGCCGCCGTCGAACGAGATGGCCCGTTCCGGGCGGAGCCGCGGATCTCCGAACGGGCTGAACATGCCGAAAAAGAAGGACGCTCCGAACCGCTCGAAGGCGGACGGGGCGCGGTAGGCGTTGCCGGCGTGGGCGCGCCACTTGGTGCCGGTGGCCCGCAGCAAGTAGGAAACAGCCGCGTCGCCCGTCCACGCTGTTTTCGGGCTTTCGACGGAAATGCCCGCGTAGGGTGAACCGCCGCCGAGGAACTTCGGCTCCTGCAGACGGAAAGCCTGGACGCGGCCGGACACGGCAATGCGCAACGCCCGGCCGAGCAGGCTGACCTGGTCCTGGAGAAACGCCGAGTGGCTCCGCTGCCCGAGCGTCACGCGGTTGTGGGCCCGCGCCGCGGCCACCGGGTTCTCATCCGTGTTCAGGCTGTCGTACTCCTCCTGCTCGAACTCGTAGCCGCCGGAGAAGAGCTGGTTGGCGCCCCCCTGAATGTCGGCGCGTCCTTGCGCCAGGTGGACGCGCCCGTCGAAGGTGCTGTTGGTGCTGAAGGCCGGTTCCCAGCGTTGCCCGGCCGGACCGTCCTGGTGGCGCCGGTTCGTGTCCAGGAACTGGTAGCTGGCGCGGTAGGAAACCGCCCGGTTGACGCGGTGCGAGAAGATCGTGGCCAGATTGTAGAAGGAAAACGAGCGGCGGCTGTCCGGGTCGTTGAGCGAGGGAACGTAGGTGGCCGCGCCAGCCTGGTAGGGGAGGCCCTGTTCGATGAGCCGGACCTGCTCATCCGGCAGCGGCCGCGCCGGGACCACGCCCGCGGCCGGGTAGTTGGCCTCCAGCTCCGGCGCCACGTACGGACTGTCCGGCGCCTGCAGAAACGCGGTGCCGGCCAGCAGGCGCCCGCTCCAGGAAATCCGCGGCGTCAACTTGTATTTCAGGAAGCCCTGGCCGCTGGTATTCCGGTAGGGGTTCACATCGTCGAGCCCCCGGGTTACGTTCAGATGGGTGAAGCCACCGCTGTAGAGCAAGCGGTTGCCGAGCGCTCCGCCACTGGCTTTTCCCAGCCCCCGCAGCAGGCCCAGGCCGCCGCCCTCGGCAGTTAGTTCCCCGTGGGTCCTGCCGCCGCCCGGCTCGCTCACCACGTTCACCACTCCGCCGATGGCGTGCGAGCCGTACAACGACGATCCCGATCCCCGCAACACCTCGACGCGCTCGGGCGCCAGCACGAGCAGGTCCTCCCACAGTGGGTTGGCCGAGCCCTGGGGATCGGCGGCGTCGCGCATCCGCAGCCCGTCCACCAGCAGCGCCGTGTCGTAGCTGCGGAGGCCCCGGATCCGCACCGCCGTCAGGCTCCCGGGTCCCCCGCGCTGCCGCACGCAAAAACCGGGTTCCAGGCGAAGCGCCTCGGCGACCGAGTGCGCATCGCGGAGGCTCATCTCCTCCGCCGTCACCACATCGGCCGCCTTGGCGACTTCCTCGAGCATCAGCGGCGTCGAGGAGGCTGTCACCACCACGCTGGTCTGCAATCGCGCCAGCTTCAGCGTGATGTCACGCTTCACCTGCCGGCCGGGTGCGACCCGGACCGCCTGTGTGTTCGAACCGGCAAATCCCTCCGCGGTTACCTGGAGAAGGTAGTCGCCAGCGGCCAGACCCGCAAAATGATATTCTCCTTCCCCGTCACTGGTGGTGGAGAGCCGCCCCCCGGATTCCCGCGAATACAACACCAGGGAGGCGCCGGCCACCGCCCGCGCGTCGGGATCGAGAACCTGCCCGGCGACGGATCCGGTTGTCTGTGCGAAGGTTAATACAGCCGCCCAGCCGATCACCAGGGCGGCAAGAACAGAACAATTGTAGAAATAGTTGGTGAATTTTTCGGAAATGCGCATTCTTTCTGTCTCCCGCAGAAATCTTGCTATTGAAACTTCGGGTAGGTCTCCTGGCTCGTGAGGTGGAACACCTTGATTCGGTTCCGAAGCCCTTCGCCTTCCCAGGCCGCTGCCGGCCAAGTGGCTTTCTGAAGGGCTGGCCCTCACTCACAGTGGCGTGACCGCGCCGGATTCCGACCGGACTTCCCTGTTACGCCCTTCCGGGCACCCGGAGTCTGAATAGGCCAGCTTCAGCTTGGCTGAAACTCCTCCAAGGCTACACCCCCGGTCTGGTGAGTGTCAATTTCACATGCCCGTCGAAGGCCGGCCGGGTTGCGCCCGTGCGGCGCGGACCGTATCATCGAAACTTCGGAGCAAACCATGATCGTCAGAGACTACCGGGATGTGGAAGCCAAACCCGCCGGCGAAGCCGAGGGCGTCACCGTCCGCTGGGTCCTTGCCAAGCAGGACGGAACGCCGCGCTTCGCCATGCGCGTTTTCGAGGTGGAGCCGGGTAAAGCTACCCCCCACCACCAGCACTGGTGGGAGCACGAAGTCCTTGTGCTCGCCGGTGAAGGCGTCGTCAAGAGCGAGGACGGCGACCGGCCGTTGCGGGAAGGCACGGTCGTGTTCGTGCCCGGCAATGAGATGCACCAGTTCCGCAACACGGGCTCGGGGGTGCTCCGCTTCATCTGCGTGGTCCCGCACACCGACTGAATCCGGCCGTGGCGCGAACTCTTGACCGTCCGCGCCGCGGCTCTACGGCGCCGGTGACTCAGGCTCGCCAGCGGCGGCCCTTTGGCTACCGGAGCACCTTTTTTTCTTTGATGAAGTCGATGAAAGCCTCGCGAACCAGCGGGCCAGTTTTCTCCAGCGCCGGCCCGCCGGACCGCCGCCACTGTTCGGCGACGAAGTCATTGGTGGCCAGGATGTAATCACGTCCGGGTTCGACGCGGCGCCCACCGGTCGCCTCGGCCGGAATCTGGCTTCCTTTGACCTTTCCGTAAACAATCCGGTTGCCGAACGGCAGAATCTTCCAGACCTGCCGCACTAGGATCCGCCCCGGCGGCAGCAAGTCGCGGATGCCGGTGAAATTCGTGTAGGCGATGTCGGCGGCGACGGCCTCAGCCATCGCTTCCTCGATCAGCTTCTTCACCTCTGAGCGCCCCAGCCGGCGTTCGGCGACTCCGATGGGTACGTCCACCAGTGCGGAGACCCTGGCTTCCCAGTTCCTTACCAGCGCGGCCACTGCGGCGTCCGGCGGATACCGGTTCCGGTCAATGGGAATCCGACGCCATTCGTACGAGGCGATCCGTTTGCCCGGCACGTCCACCTTCAGATCCAGTCGCCCCAGTTCGGCCCCGTAAGCCAAGACCCGCACACACAGGCGGCCATCCACATTCTTGGGCCGACGCAAGCCGCCGTGATTGTGCCCGCTCACCACCAGGTTCACCTCGGGAACCTCGCGCAGGAGCTGGTCCTCTTCCTCGGCGAACAGGTGCCCCAGCACTACGATGAGATCGGTCTTCTCCCGCAAGGCCCACACGTAGCGCCGAACCGTTTCCACCACCGGGAGCACGCGCCACGGACCGCGCTGGCGGGCTTTGGTGAGCAATTCCAGGTGCTCCATGAGCGCCCCGATCACGCCCACCCGCACACCGTTCGCTTTCAGGATCACGTACGGCCGCGGGGCAAGCAGTTCGCCGCGTTCCCTCACCACGTTGGCGCAGACGATGGGAAAGCTCGCGGCCCGGAAAAACTCGGGGATCTTGCGCCAGGTGTAATCGAATTCATGGTTGCCGAGCGTGGCGGCATCGAAGCCCATGGCGCTGGCCACCTCATAGCAGGGAACGCCTTCGTAAATTGAGGATACCGGCGTGCCCTGAACCAGGTCGCCGGCGTTCAGCACCAGCGCGCCCGGCGATTTTTCCCTCTCCCGCCGGATGGCCGTGGCCAGCTCGGCAAACCCGCCGCGGCCCTCCTCGTCCGGCAGGAAGCGCGCGTGCAGGTCATTGACATGGAGAATCGTGAGGGAGCGGGACTCGCCTTGCGCGCAGCCGCCGCAGCGGATGACCAGCGCCGCCACGAGGACGGCGATGCGAACCAACCGTAAGCGGAACAGTTTCATCCTGCTCCAGGCTACCACGGCCATCTCCGCACCCCCGGCTCGCGGCGACAGCCGGAAACCGGTCCAGCCTGCTGCGGCGGCGCGCGTCGGGCGCCTGAGGCGGCGCGCGGCTGCCGGCTTCAGAAACTGTACCGGAGGCTCAGGTAGAGACTAATGCCGGGATTGTCCACTCCGGAGCCGTGATAGCGATAGTTCCGATCCAGCAGGTTTTCGGCGGCGAAGTTCAGGCTCACCCGCTCCCCGACCGGGACGCCGCCCCGAAGACTGAGCGAAAGCCACCCGGCCGTCTTCAGGTACAGCGGCACGCGGGTGTTATCATCCCGCACGATGACTCCGTTCACCGTTGCGCCGAGCGGCAGCACCCGGTTCTGGAGCTCCGGCAGCGTCTCCCCGGTGGGCACGAAGACCGGAAGTGGCGTCGTCCGGTCGATGAACGGACTCACCACCGCTCCGCCGAAGAACCCGGCAATGTCGTTCCTGCTCCGCGCGGCGCCAATCCGCTCGTCGGCGAGATCGCCTCCACTGAGCCGTTTCTGTGAGCCGGCGGCCGCGGCCGCCAGTTCCCACCAAATCCCCCGTCTGCCGGGCAGATGGCGGAGGGTCAGGCTGCCATGTTGGGGCGGCAGCCGGCGCACGTTGCGGTTCGGATTCAGGACCCTGCCGGCGAGGAAACTGTAGTTGGCATGGACAGACCAGCCGGGCCGGAACCGGTACTCCGCCAGCGACTCAATGCCGTAATAGCGGGAACGCCCGTCGTTGACGAACGCCTTCACTGCTCGGGGGTCCAGCTCGGTCGCCACCGGGACCACGCCTTGCTCCCGCTGGGCTTGAGTCGGCGCCACCGGCATGACGGCCATGTGCGCAATCGTCTCGGGCGCTGCGGCAGCGGGAAACAGAAGAGTGCGGCGCACGATCGGATCGTAGAGTTCGGCGTCAAACGCCTGCACCCGCGCCTGCAGCCGCCGGCCATGAACCGTGACGCCGAACTCGTAGTTGTACAGGCTCTCCGCCACCAGGCCGGTGACCCGTTTGCCAGTGGACAGTGCACCGTCGCCACTGCTGCTGCCAATCAGCGCACCGAGCGCCTCCACCTCGGAGGCGGGCACTTCGAAACCCAGGTCATTGAGTCCGATCGCCCCCAGATCATTCAGGTTCGGTGCGCGAAAACCGCGCCCGGTCCGAAAGTGCAGCGCCGCGAAACGCGTTGCCTGCCACGATAGCGCAGCCTTGAAAGTCACGTCCCGGAACCGCTGCGACGCATCCACCACCCCGGCGCCGCCGCCCATGCCCGGCTGGCTTCCTTTGGCGGGGGTCTCAAAGTCCACGCCAGTCAGGCGGCCCCCGATGACCGCGCGCAGGCGGCCCGGAATGATTTCCACGCTGTCCTGGCCGAACAGGGCGAACGTCCGGTAGACCGACCCATCCGGGTACAGCGGGCGCCGGCGCGCCCGGGTGTGAGTAACCGGGTCATACACGAGCCGCGACGACCGTACCCGCTCGTCAAACAACTCGCCCCCAAACACAACAACCTGGCGTGAGCCGATGTTGGAGATCGCCTCGGCCGAATAACCGTAGGCGTCCACTCGATTGAAGTCCGTCGTCACTGGATCGCTGAATTGCAGGCTCTGGCGCACCGAGCCGTCCTGCTGCGAGTTGAACGAGAAGGTGCCGGTGACGGCATCCAGAAAACCGGCGCCGCGCTTCTCATACCGGCCGTAGAAGAAATTCAGTGCCTGCGGAGTGAACTCGGAGCGCAGGTGACCGCGGCCGCCCAAAAGGTCCTTGTAGCCCCGGACGCCGGCCAGAGTGCTGTGCTGGTACCACAGCGTGAGATCTTGTCCTTGGGCAAGGCGCGCAGCGAACTTCGTGTGCACTCCGCGCTCGGAGAACCCGGTGTCCTGCTGGCGGCTGCCCACCAGGCCGCGAAGCTCGGCGTCGGTCAGACCGAAATAGCGGCGGTAGACGTTGCGGGAATCCGTTCCCCCGCCGGCGCGCAGGTCGTTCAGTTTCCGTCCGGCGCCGCCGACGAGCCAGGACCACCGCGGAGCCGCGAACACCGCACGGCCGTTCACTCCAAGGGAGGCGTCTGCGGAAGCGCCGTAGAACCGCAGCTCACCGCGGGTCCGCACGCCAGGCGCCGAACCGTAGGCGGCCCTGGGTGTCAGCACATTGATGGTGCCCCCCATTGAGTCGCTCCCGTATTGCGCGCCGGACGGCCCCAGGACGGCTTCCACGCGTTCGGCCTGGCTTGGTTCGATGAAGGCCAGGTACTGGTTGGGACCGGATCGAAACGTGCAGTTGTTGAACCGGATTCCGTCGATGAGATTGAGCACATGGTATCCGGTCATGCCGCGCAAAAACGGCGACGCCTGACCGTAGGTCGACTGCTGCACCAAAACGCCCGGGCTGCCGGCCAGCACATTGCCGAGCGTGGCCAACGGCAGGCTCTTGATGTCAGTCCGGTCTCGCACCGTTACCATCGCCGCGGCGCTGCGCACCTCCTGCTCGGCGGCGCGGGCCGCCGTGACGGTGATTTGGGTCCGGATGCCGGCCGGGCGCAGCTCGACAACAATCGGACCGGCGGTCGCACCGCCCGGATCAACTTTCAATCGCTCGGTGGCAAACCCCGGCGCGGTGACCTCGAGATCGTAAGGGCCATCCCTCAGCCCCGGAAACTTCCTGCGGCCTGTTTCATCCGCCGGTAAGACAACAATCAGCCGCCCTGCCGGCGTTCTCACGCGGATCGAGGCGCCCGGCACCACCGCGCCGCTTCGATCGCGGACGATGACTTGCAGGCCCCGGTCCGTCATCGCCTCCCGCGCCGGTGGCGGATCCTGCGCCCCCAGCCAGGCAAACTGCGGCGCGAGACAGGCGAGAAGAAACTGGCTCAGGCGCAACCTCATCAGCGTCCCGTCAGCGTAACGTCCTTAATTGTACTTCCACCAGCCGGCGGGTTGCTCCCGCTGCGGGTTCACCCGTCTGAGTCTGTTTGGTACCGCCTGCCTCACCTGATCGGCCGGCGCACGCGGCTCACGAATCCGTTCTGGATCCGCAAACCACTGCGGCGGCGGGTGATCGAGGTGGGAAAGGTCCGAGATGGCGGAATTCGGCCCGGCCATCGAGCATCTACTGAAGCTCGAAGGCGGCTATGCTCCCGAAGATTCTGGGGCTGGCAGCGTGAGTTACGGCATCACCGCGCGGTACCTGCGCTCGATCGGCGACTCCCGGCATCCGGAGGATCTCGACATCGCCGGCGCCATCTGGATCAACCGGCAGTGCTTTTGGAATCGGCTAGCGTGCCCGCTCGGCGCCTACGGCCGCGTCCTGATCGCCGGGATTCGCGGCGGCTGAGCCTGGAGAACAGCATGAAAGACTGGAAGACGATCCTGTGTGGGATCATCGCCGCGCTGGCGGCATTCGTGGTGCAGGCCCCGCAGTACTTCCCGCCGCTGGCACAAGATATCGCCAGCTTCATCCTGGCGGGCGGTCTGGCGGGTCTCGGGATCACGGCGGCGCAGGCGCGGCGCGATGGGCAACAGCCAAAGCCCCGCGGCTGATCGGCCGATCCGTATCTCCATCCCGCTCAGAGAGGATCAGTGCGCCTGCCCGCCCTGCGGCCGGCGCTTCTCGGCTCGGCTCGGGGATTATGGCGAGCTGCTGATCCGGTCCCGATGCGGGCATTTCGCCGGTGCGTGGAGGATGGGGAACCGGGTCTATGCAGAGTTCTGTGTGGGG
>CAZXVW010000069.1:0-18453 GCA_964644025.1 uncultured Solibacteraceae bacterium
CTGTGTCCACTCCGCTTCGCTTCGGGACACAGGGGACAGTCCCGGACGTTGGTGGCCGGGGGTCGGCCGCGGGCAAGACGATGAGCTACTTGGTTCCGGTCTTTGCCGCTTCCACGGGCCGTTCGTAGTCACATTCTTCGTTCGGGCATTGCAGCACCGGTCCCGATTTCCGCCATTTTTCGAGCAAATAATTACTGCCGCATTGCGGACATTTTTCCGCCACGGGTCTGTTCCAGGAGACGAAGTCACAATCCGGGTAGCGGTTGCAACCGTAGAAGGTACGCCCGCGCCTGGTGCGGCGTTGGACGAGTTCCCCCTCGGAACATTTCGGGCAAGGAACGCCGATGGTGTTCTGCTTTATGTAGCGGCACTGCGGGTAATTGCTGCAAGCGGTGAACTCCCCGAAACGCCCCTGTTTGACAACGAGCTGGCTGCCGCACTTCGGGCACGTTTCCTCCAGCGGCACGTCGGGCTTTTTCTGGCGGTGATTCAGCGGCTTGGTGGTCTTGCAGTCCGGATAGCCGGAGCAGGCGTAGAATTGGCCAAACCGGCCCTTCTTCAGGACCATCGGGCGCCCGCAATTCGGGCAATACTCCTCGCCCTGGTCGCCGAGCGCCGCTCCTTCCTCCTCGCCGGCCTCGACGGCGATCTCGCGGGTGTTGGTGCATTCCGGATACCCGGAGCAGGCCAGGAAGCGTCCATGGCGTCCCCACTTGATGACCATGGGCCGGCCACACTTTTCGCACTTCTGATCGGTGGGCTCCTCCATGCGCTTGATGTCGGTCATCTCGGTTTCGGCGCGCATGAGGTCGACTTTGAACTTGTCGTAGAAGGCGGCCATGGCCGTGCGCCAGTCGCGGCGACCCTCCTCGATCTCGTCGAGCTGCTCTTCCATCCGGGCCGTGTAGTTGACGTCGAAGATATCGCCGAAGCTTTGCAAGAGCAAGTCGGTAACCACGGTGCCGAGTTCGGTGGGATAGAAACGGCCACCCTTCTTGGTGACGTACTCGCGATCCTGGATGGTGGAAAGAATTGAAGCGTAGGTGGAAGGTCTTCCGACGCCGTCGGCTTCGAGTTCCTTGACCAGGGTCGCTTCCGTGTAGCGGGGCGGCGGCTCGGTGAAGTGCTGCTCAGGTTTCAGGGATTTGAATTTGAGTCTCTCGCCCTCGACGACGACTGGGAGCTTACGTTTGAGCTCTTCGGCCTCCTCGTCCTTCTGATCTTTTCCTTCCTCATAGATCGCAAGGAAACCGTCGAACTTGGGTGTCGAACCGGTGGCGCGGAACAAGTATTCGGCGCCATCCTTGCCCCTGGCGGCCACTTCGATGGTGGTCTGGTCGAACAGGGCCGGCATCATCTGGGAGGCGACGAAACGTCTCCAGATAAGCCGGTAAAGCTTGAGCTGGTCCTCGGCGAGGTAGGGAGCGACCTCATCCGGCGTATTGAGCACGGAGGTGGGTCGAATGGCTTCGTGGGCATCCTGGGCGCCCTTCTTGCTCCGGTAGACGACGGGCGAGGGGGGCAGATATTTCTCGCCGTACCGCTTCCGGATCAGATCGCGCACCTCCGCCACCGCCTCGTTGGCCACCCTGGTCGAGTCGGTGCGCATGTACGTGATCAGCCCCACGAGGCCTTGCCGGCCGAGTTCCACACCCTCGTAGAGCTGTTGCGCGAGAGCCATGGTGCGTTTCACCGAAAAGCGGAGTTTCCGGGAGGACTCCTGCTGCAGCGTCGAGGTGATGAACGGCGGCACCGGATTGCGCCTTTTCTCGCGGGTGGCAACGGAGTGAACCGTGTAGGACACGCCGTCCAGGGCTGCCACGAGCTTACCGGCTGTTTTCTGGTCGGGAATTTCCGGAGCCTTATCGTTGCGCTTGACCAGGCGCGCGGTCAGCAACGGGGGCTTGCCGGCCTTGAGGTTGACATCGATGGTCCAGTATTCCCTCTTCTGAAAGGCCTGAATTTCGCGTTCCCGGTCCACAATGAGGCGCAAGGCCACTGTTTGGACGCGGCCGGCGGACAGGCCGCGGCGCACCTTGTCCCACAGCAGGGGCGAGATCTTGTAGCCCACCAGGCGATCGAGCACGCGCCGCGCCTGCTGAGCATCGACTAGGTGGGTGTTGACGAAACCCGGCCGGCGGAAAGCCTCGCGGATGGCCTTCGCGGTGATTTCATTGAACATCACCCGGTAGATCTTCGGGCCCGTCTTCTTCTTGCTATTGCCTTGCAGCTCCTCGGCCAGGTGATAGCAAATCGCCTCGCCTTCCCGGTCCGGGTCAGCGGCCAGGTAGACGGCTTCGGCGCTGCGGGCGGCCTTCTTCAGCCCCTGGATCAGCTTCTTCTTTCCCTCGATGATTTCGTAGCGGGTCTCGAAGTTACGATCCACGTCGACCGCGAGGTCTCTTTTGGGCAAGTCCTTAACGTGGCCGAGCGAAGCCTTGACGGTGTACTGCTTCCCCAAGTATCTACCGATTGTTTTCGCCTTCGCCGGCGACTCGACGATGACGAGAGATTTAGCCATGAGAAGATTCCGATCATCCTCCTGCTGAGATAAAGCTACGGAAGCACCGCGCAGGCCGGCAGCCTAAACTGTCACACTATCGCCTCGCCGGGCGTCCCTGCCGTGCCAGGTGCGTTCCGGGATGTGGCGATCCCGACTTGGGTCAGGCTGAAGCCGGCGCTGCGGCCGCGCCGCGCATCATAGCCCCCGTTGCTCTCCCGGCGGAGCGCTTTCCGTCCGGAGACGGTCACGTTCCACCAGGGCTTCTCACCACACTTTAACAAAATTCTTGCCGGGGAGTTGCCGAACCAGCCCGAGCATCTCGAGTTCGAAGAGCGCGGCGACGATTTCCGACGAGGAATAATTGTCCACCTTTTCCAGGACTTCGTCAAGCTGGGTGGCGCGGTCCGCGGCCAGCAGATTCAGAATTTCCCGGGCCGCGGCGTTCATCGGCCCCATGGGTAGAGATGCTTGTTCGGGCCGGGAGGTTCCACCGCCGGCACAGGAAGATTGACTGGAGGGAACCCCGGCCTTGCTGTTTTCGACCAACCGGCGGCGGACCGGCGGAGGCAACTCGACGATGATGTCGTTCCATTCCTGGACCAGTTTGGCGCCCTGCTTGATGAGCAGGTTCGGCCCCCAGCTCATCCGGGAAGTGATGTTGCCGGGGACGGCGAAGACCTCGCGCCCTTGTTCCATGGCCAGCTTGGCGGTGATCGAGGAGCCGCTGTACTGGGCGCCCTCGACCACCAGGACGCCGACGCTCATCCCGCTGATGATGCGGTTACGAACAGGAAAATTCTGCGGGTAGGCGGGAGTGCCCATGGGAAACTCAGAGATCAGCAAGCCGCGTCCGCTCAGCTCCGAGGCGAGCCGGCGGTTCTCGGCCGGGTAGATCTGATCCACGCCGCAGCCGAAAACCGCGATCGTGTTGCCTCCGGCAGCCAGGGCCGCGCGGTGAGCTGCCGTGTCGATTCCCCGGGCCATGCCGCTGACGATGGTCAGGTGTGCCCGGGCGAGGTCGCCCGCCAGCCGCTCGCAAACCGCTTGCCCATAGGGGGTGGCGCGCCGGGTGCCGACGATGCCGAGCATGGTCGAGCCGAGCAGCTCCACCCGCCCAAGGGCGAACAAGAGGATCGGCGGGTCCGGGATTTCTCGCAGCAGCGGCGGATAGCGGGGATCCTGGATCGGGACAAGGGCGGCCCCGGCGGCGAGCATCTTTTCGTGCTGGAGCACGGCGTCGTCGAACGAACAGCCGCTGGCAATGCTCTGGGCGAGATTTCCGGGCAACCCCGCGGCTTCCAGTTCGGTGCGGGAGGCCCGGAAGACGGCCCTGGGAGTCCGGAACCTTTCGATCAGACGCGCGGCCCGCGCCGTTCCGAGCCCGGGAACCAGCCGCAGAGCCAGCCAGTGAAGTTCCTCGTCGCGGTCCAGGGCTGGCGTCAGCGCGGCGGCTGCAGCGGGGTTTTCCATGTGCGGAAGTTGCTCCACCAAAACAGGTGGCGTGAGAGCAGACGAAATCTCACCCGGGCGTCGGGGCGTCAACCCGGAGCAGGGATGAGCTGTACGGCTGCCGGGCCTTTGCGCTCTCTTTATGATGGCGGAGGCACCAGCAGCCGGGACGCCAGAGTGAATACCAGGCGTGATTCAGCGGGAATCAAGACCTCATTGCCGGGTTGCGGTTCAACCGGCGGAGCGGTCTTGTCCGCTCCGGCGTGCTTCTCACCGGTCAGGTTCTGAATAGTTTGCTTCAGGTCCGTGGTGGTGGCGGGTGGAGCGCCGGAACTGGCGGGCGGTTTTGCGTCCCGGGGGATCGGGTTGGTCTCCAATGGCAACACCTGCCCGTTCGGCAGGTGGAGAGCGGTCAGGCGGAGGAAAATGCGGGTCGGGCCATCCTTGCTTCGGTCGATTTTGCTCACCACCCCATCGACCCTCGCGCCCAGTGGCACAAAGATCACGCGGTCCCGGCTGAGTGGCGCACCAAGCGTCGCCGTGAAGGAATCCCCTTCGTGATGGGTTTCGGTGGAAACCACGGTGTCGGTGCTTACCGACAAGGTTGCACCCCGGGGAACGATCAAGCCGCCGTCAGCAGCCGGGCGGCCGCAATGGACCAGCAGCGCCGGCAACAGCAGCAGGCAGGCAATTCCCCTGCAGATCCAACAGACCCATTTGATAGGAGAGCTCTTCACCACAAGATTATAAGCAACACAGGCGCATGGTTTGGCGGGCGCCGGGCCGAGGAGAACCAGTGATGGTCCGGTTCGTTCCTCTGGCGCTTTTGTCCGTGCGGCAGCGGCTGCTCAGCGGAGGTGCTCTTCCACCCAGGCCAGGTGCCGTCGCATGATGTCGAGGACAAACTTGGGCTCGCGTGGTCCGTGTTCGGTGCGGGGATACGTCACCATTTTCACCGGGACGCCCCGCCGTTTCAGGGCGCGGTAGAACTCGTAACCTTGGGTAGTGGGCACGCGGGGATCCTTGGCCCCGTGAAGGATCAGGGTCGGCGTGGTGACGGCGGCCACGTGGGTCAGGGGCGACCGCTCCACGTACAGGTCGAAGCGTTCCCACCAGGGGCCGTTGAAGTAGTCGCTGAGCACGGTCGGAATATCATTGGTGCCCCACATGCTGACCGTGTCGGTGATGCCGGCGCCAATGGCAGCGGCGCGGAAACGCCGGGTTTGCGTAATCACCCAGGAGGTCATGTAGCCGCCGTAGCTCCATCCCATTACCGCGAGGCGATCCGGATCGGCGATGCCCATTTCGATGACGTGGTCGACGCCGGTCATCAGGTCCTGGTAATCCATGCCGCCCCAGTCACCCCGGACGGCGGCCCGGAACTGGCGGCCATAGCCGGCCGAGCCGCGCGGGTTCACTCGCAACACGGCGTAACCTTTCGCGGCGAAGACGGCCAGCGGATAGAGGCTGGGTCCGCCAATGAAAGACTCCGTGAACACGCCCGAGGGGCCGCCGTGGATGTTCAGCACCAGCGGGACGCGCCGGCCGTTTTCATAGCCGGGCGGGAGCGTGAGCAGACCCTCGATTTCCTGCCCGTCTTTCGAGTTCCATTTCACTACGCGGGTTTCACCGAGTGGCGGAAGCTGGCGGCCGGCATTGGCGCGGCTGACGCGGCGGGGGGCGCCGGCGGCGAGCGAAAGAACATAGGCTTCCGGAGGATCGACGGGACTTTCCTGCGCAAAGCCAAGGCAGGTGCCAGTAGCGTTCAGGAAGGCGCCGCGGCCGAGCGTGCCGGAAGCCGGCCGGTAGACGATCTCGGGGGAGCCGTTCAAGGGCATGGCGTAGATTGCCGCGCGCGTGTGCCGCGGCTCGGCGTAGAAGAGCCGGCGGGAGTCGGGCGACCAGCCGATCAGGCTCGGGTTTTCCTCGAAGGTGGCGGGAAGCCGGCGGCGGCCGCCGTCGCGCCCGAGCAGCACGATGCGCTCGCCGTCCATATCGCTGGCCCGGTTTCCCAGCGTTTCCACGTAGGCCAGGTAGCGGCCGTCGGGAGAGTAGCGGGGTGCGTGTTCGTTGGCCGCAGTGCGCGCCACCGGCCGCACTTCGCCGCTCTCCACGACCACTTCGGAAATGTCGGTGCGGCTGCCGAAATCCAGGGCCGGGGACGGCCGATGTTCGAAAGCGATGAGGCGGCCGTCTGGAGACCAGCGGAATGAGCCGACATGGTAGTTCGCCGTGAATAATTTTCGGGGAGGATTCCGTCGCGCCGTTTCCGGGTCCGATGAGATCACCCATAAGCGATGGTTCGGCGGGTTAGCGTCCACCACGAAGAAATCGAGTTTTGCCTTCTTTGCCTTCTCCCGCTCGGCGTCGGGCCGGCGTCCGGTGAAGGCGATCCATTTCCCGTCCGGAGACAGCCGGTAGGCGCCCAGGGCGCCTTTCCATTCCAGGATTCGCACTGCCTCGCCGCCGGCCACCGCGATGCGGTACAGGCCCGGGTTCCCCGAACGGCGCGAAGAGAAATAGACGTAACGGCCGTCGGGGGAAAACCAGGGATTCGTGGCGCTTTTCTCGCCCCGGGTAAGCTGCACCACCCGCGAAGTCCCCGCCGGAGCCAGGAATACATGCGTCAGATTGACGCTTTTTTCCTTGGCGATGACGGCACGGGTTTGCGTCCATACCGCCGCGCGGCCGTCGGGAGAAGGAAGCGCCGCACTCACGCGCTGGATTTTCATGGAAAGCTCGGGCGTCCATTGCGGGGGCGCGCCCGCAGCCCACGCGGTTGTCAAAATGGTCAGGATCAGCGCTGTCCGTTTCATTGTGTTCCTCCTTAGCGAACGTACTTGTCAACCCACTCCAGGTGGCGCTTCATGATGTCGACAATGAACTTGGGTTCCCGCGGCCCGTGCGGCTGGCGCGGATAGACAACCATCTTGACGGTTGCCCCCAGGCGTTTCAGGGCGTGGTAGAACTCGTAGGACTGCGAAGGGGGGACGCGGACGTCGGCGCCACCGTGGAGAATCAACGCCGGCGTCGTCACGCCGGTAACATGGGCCAGCGGCGAATGCTTCCGGTAGGCCGAGAAATTCTCCCAGGGTTCACCGGAAAAGTAATCCGGCAGGAAGCTGGGGATGTCAGAGGTGCCGGTGAAACTCCACAGGTTGGTGACCGGGGCGCCGATGGCGGCGGCGCGGAACCGGTGCGTTTGGGTGATGATCCAGCTCGTCATGAAACCGCCGTAGCTCCAGCCCATGACGGCCAGGCGGTCCGGGTCGGCGACGCCCATCTCGATGACGTGGTCGACGCCCCGCATCAAGTCCTGGTAGTCCATTCCCCCCCAGTCGTTGTAATTGGCGAAACGGAACTTCCGGCCATAGCCGCTGGAACCGCGGGGATTGGCCCGCAGGATGGCGTAACCGTTGGCCGCGAACACGGCCAGCGGGTAGAGACCGGGGCGGCCGAGAAAGCGCTCCGTATAGACGCCGGTGGGACCGCCGTGGATGTTCAGAATCAGCGGGACCCGTTTGCCCTGACGGTAGCCGACCGGCCGGGTGAGCAGTCCTTCGATTTCCAGCCCGTCGGTCGAGGTCCAGTGAATGATTTCGGTTTTGCCGAGCGGCAGGCGGGGCAGGTCCAGGTTGGCCCGGCTGACACGGACGGGGCGGCCGCCGCTGGTACTCATTACGAAGGCTTCGGGGGGCTCCTCCAACGATTCCCGGGCGAAGCCAACGTGAGTTCCGGTGCGGTTCAAGTTTTCCGCGCCCAGCGTGCCTTCCGGCGGCTCATAGAACACTTCAGGAGCGCCGGTGAGCGGCACGGCGAAGATGACGCGCCGGGTGTGTTTGTATTCGGCGAACAACAGGCGGGCCGAATCCGCCGTCCAGCCCAGCAACGTTGGCTGTTCGTCGTAGGTTGCCGGCAGGGTACGGATGGAGCCGTCGCCGCGGTTCAGCACGGCCAGGTGGGACTGGTCCGCCCACGGGGGAGGATCGGCGGATTGTTCGAAAGCAAGCCAGCGGCCGTCGGGGGAATACCTGGGATTCTGTTCCACGGCGCCGGTGGCGGCCAGCTCCCGCACCTTCCCGGTGCTGAGTTCCACTTCGGCGATGTCGCGCTTGGTATACGTGTCCTCAGCCACGGGCGTAGGCTGGTGGACGAATGCGATGAAACGGCTGTCGGGAGACCAATCAAGCTCAGCCACGTGGTAATCTTCCTTGACGAGCCGCTTCGGCTCCCTGCTGTCGTCTTCGCCGGCTTCGGCCGGAATCAGCCACAAAGAGTGGTTTTCCGGCTTCTCATCCACGACTTTGAAGTCGCGCTTTTCCTTCTTCGCCTCCCTTTCCTCTTTGGATTCCTTTCGCGCGGTGAAGGCGACCCACTTGCCGTCCGGGGAAATCTTGAAGCTGCCGATCGATCCCTTCCAGTCGGTGAGCTGCTCGGATTCGCCGCCGTCCACCGGGATGCGAAACAGGTTCGGTTTCCCCGTCCGCTCCGAGCGGAAGTAGACATAGCGGCCGTCGGGCGAGAAGGCCGGGGCGGTACTGCTCTTGTCCGCCTGGGTCAACTGAAGGCGGCTGGAACCATCGGCGCGCGCCAGGAAGACCTGGGTGAGGTACTCGCTCTTGCTCGGGCTCATGACGGCGCGCGTCTGCGTGTAAGCGACAAGCTGGCCGTCAGGGGAAGGGACGACCGAGCCGACGCCGAGGACCTGCATGGAAACCTCCGGCGTCCAGGCCGTAGGAAGCTGCGCCCAGGCCGGGCCGAAGGCAATCAAAACCACAAGGACGATACGCAACATAACCAGCTATGTTACAACGGGTCAACGAAGATTGCTGCTACGAGTGGTGGCTTGCCGGTGAGAGGAGGATGAATTTGCGGTCAGAGCTGGCTTTGCTGGTGACGGGCGTCGCGCTGAGCTGTGGCGCGTTCGCCGACCAGGTGGTGATGAAAAATGGGGACCGGTTGACCGGGGTCATCGTGAAGTACGACGGCAAGAGCCTTACGATGAAATCCGAGTTCGCTGGAGAAGTGACCATCGAGTGGGAGGCCATCACTAGCTTCTCCTCGACGGAACCACTGAATCTGACGCTCAAGGACGAGCGGAAACTGGTGGGCGCTGTCCGGGCACGCGCGGGAAAGATCGAAGTTTCCACGGCGGAGGCAGGCGCAGTGGCGGTGGAGAAAGCGGCGGTTCGCGCGATTCGGAACCAGGAAGAAGAAGCGGCTTACCAGGCGGAAGTGAAGCGCTACGAGAACCCTGGGCTGCTCCAGCTCTGGGCGGGCTACGTGGATCTTGGTTTCGCGGCGACGCGGGGCAACGCGATTACTTCCACATTCAACACGGAATTCAACGCAGCCCGGGCCACCAAGACGGACAAGGTCTCTCTTTATATGACCGCCATTCGCGCCAGCAACACGACCGCCGGCGTCAAGCTGCAAACGGCCAACGCCACCCGCGGGGGCGTCAAGTACAACCGGAGCGTCAGCGACCGGTGGTCCACGTTCGGATTTACTGACCTGGAGTTCGACGAGTTCCAGCGCCTGGACCTGCGCGTGGTCACCGGCGGCGGCATGGAGTACGAGATCGTCAAGCGGGAAGACATGGCCTTCAACGTTCAAGCCGGCGGTTCTTTCAACAAGGAGTACTTCGCCAACAACACCACCCGCAAATCGGGCGAGCTGGTGGCCGGACAGAGCTTCACTTACAAGTTGTTCCGGATTACCGAGCTGGAAGAGAAGTTGATCGTATACCCCAATATGACCGAACGGGGTCAATACCGGATCAATTTTGACATCGGCACCATCACCCGGCTCAACAAGTGGCTGTCATTCCGGTTCTCGGTGAGCAACCGGTACTTGAGCAATCCGCTGCCCGGCAACAAGACAAACGACGTGTTGCTGAGCACCGGAATCCGGGTGAGCTTTGCACGGTGATGGACGTGGGCAAGGAGCGCGACGGGGGTCAGCAGACGACAAACCACGGGTTGTGGAGGTCGGGCTTGTTATAGCGGAGTTCCTCATCGCTGCCGTAACGAAGCACGCGGCGGCCGGCGCGGTTGGCGATGGCGTGGGCGGCGGCAGTATCCCATTCCATGGTGGGCCCGAAGCGCGGATAGATGTCGGCGCGGCCCTCGGCCACCAGGCAGATCTTCAGCGAGCTGCCCATGGCTACGAACTCGACCTGCTCGTAACTGTGCCGCTGCTCGGCGAGGAACCGTTTCATTTCCGGGGAAGGGTGCGAGAGGCTGCCGACCACGCGTAACGTTGTTCGTGAGGCTGGTTGGAGAGGTGGGAACGGGCGCGGCGCCGCGTCGCCCTCGCGCCGGAAGGCATACTCGCCCGCGGCGCAATAGAGAAGATCTTTCGCCGGAGCGTAAACCAGACCGGCCGTGGGCCGGCCGTGCTGGATGAGCGCGATATTGATCGTGAACTGCCCGTTCCGCTTCAGGAACTCCTTGGTGCCGTCGAGCGGGTCCACGGTCCAGAACTCGCTCCAGTGGCGCCGCAGTTCGTAGGGGGTTTCCTCGACGGTTTCTTCCGACAGCACCGGGACGCCGGGAAACCGCTGGCGGAGCCGCGCCGAGATCAGCCGGTCCGAGCGCAAGTCCGCCTCGGTGACGGGGGAGCCGTCCTGTTTTCGCCACGCCTCGATGTCGGTGTGATAGACCTCCATGACCACTGCGCCGGCCTGCCGACAAGTCTCGACGAGGTAATCGACATCGTCGCGGGTGAGTGAAAGCAAGCCCACATTTCAGTTTATCCAAGGGGACAGCCTGCGTTGACACCTTGGCGAAAAATGCGAAGGTATCAATCAGCTCCGTCCCTTTCGTGGGTTGTGCCGCCACATGCTTGTCCGTCTGGCTGTTGATGGCCTTGGAATCCCCGGTGTGTACTATTGCATTGCATCACTACGTTCATCTCGGCACCCTCCGGCGGCCGACAAGCGAGCCGGGTGGACAGCAAGAAAATCCTCCCGGCGGATCGTGGGGATTGGAGTCTCAGGGTGCTGTTGGACGGTTCCGAGCGTCATAACCAGCCGTTGGCGGGGGTGATTTGGCCCGAGTTTGCGGCGCCGGGGGGCTGGAGGTTCGAAGTTTGCGAAGGGGACGGAGCTGATTGACACTTTGGCGAAATTTGCGAAGGTGGCAACGCAGGCTGTCCCGGTTGGGTGTGAGTTCGGCGGAACGGGCCGATAAGGATAACATGCCAGGACTCGCAGCCGTAGCTGGCGCTCGGGAAGCCAACTGGGTGCTGTTGATTCAATTGCTGGCCACCCGCCAGATGCCGTTGCCGGAGAGGGCGGCGCCGGCGCCGGCCGGTGATGCAGTGTCCCTGGCGACGGAGAAAGCGTCCATTCCGCCGGAAGCGGTGCCCCTGGTGGCGGCGAAGCTCGCGGCGGCGGCACCAGAGCCGAACCGGAGCCTTTCGCTGAGTCCAGGCGCCTGGTATGAGCTGGCTGCCGCGATGCGCCACATTGAGATGGCATCGCTGCGGCGGGCAAACAGCCCTTCGCAACTGCTGTTGGAGCTGGCTCGCGTGGCCGTTGAGTTGGGCCGTCACTCCGAGGCCCTGGCCGCGGCCCGGGCGGCCGGCGCGGCGCCGGGCGGCGTCCGGGAGGCGCCGCTCGTGGACGCGCCGTCGCTGGCGCCGTCGCTGCCTGCCGCTTTTGCCCCGGTGACACATGCTACGGCGGAGAAGGACGCTAGCCGGCCTGCTGCCGCGGGTGGAATCATGCGGGACGGGTTGCCTGGTATCGCGCGGCTGCTGCGCGGCGCCGGGCAGGCAGTGGGCCGGCTGTGGCGGCGTCTCCCGCTGTTAGCCCTGTTTCTGGCCTGGCTGCTTCTCGGGCTGGGGGCGGGGCTCGCGGGCAGGTTGTGGCCACCCGCGGCCGACCTGTTGAGCTTCTGGGGGATCGGATTTCTTGGACTGGTGGTGCTGGGTTTCCTGGCCAGCGTCCGGCTCCTCGCACTCGAAAGACCACCGTTCGGCGTGCCGGACTGAGGCGCCGGCCAACGGTCGTGGCGGCGCGGAAAACACACCGGGCCGGTGGTTCCAGTACGGTCGCAGGATTGCGAGGCCGTGCGCGCCATGCTATCGTGCGGAAAGGGCATTTCCGGCGCGGTGTCCCCTCGTACTCTCATGAAAACGAAACAACTGCTTGTTATCTGCGGGGCCATGATGCTCCCGGTGGCGGGTGCCGCCCAGGTGCAGCTCAGCCCGGTTCCATCTTTTGCCCTCGGCCAGCCTCCGAGCGTGCGGGCCAGCGCGCCAAAGTCGAGCCAGCCCAACCTGGTGGAGGGACGGGAATTCGCAGGCCCACACTCGGTCGCGGTGGACCTGGCCTCCGGGGCGCTTTACGTCGCCGATACGGGCAACAACCGGGTGCTGGGCTGGCGGGACGCGCGAACTTTCCTCAACGGCGCGACGGCTGACATCGTCATCGGCCAGCGGGACTTATTTTCAACGAGCCCCGGCGGCCCGGGGACCTCCCTGCAAAGCGGGCTGCAGCAGCCGACCGCGGTGGCCGTGGACACCACCGGAAACCTGTATGTGGCCGACGCGGGCAATAACCGCATCCTGCGTTATCCGCGGCCCTTCGAGCAGGAGCAGGAAGTCATCCTCGCCGACCTGGTGCTGGGCCAGCCGAACCTGTTTACCGATACGCGCAACACCGGGGGGCTTTCGGCCAGCAGCGTCAACACCACTGATAACCGGGGCAATGCATTCCGCACGGGGTTGGCGTTCGATGCCGATGGCAACCTGTATTTTTCCGACGCCGGAAATCATCGTATCCTCCGCTACCCGGCCGCGGCTCTGGGCGAAGGAGCCGAAGACGGGCCCGACGCCGACCTGGTGCTGGGCCAGCCGGACTTCCAGACCGCCGACGCACTGGCGCGGAATGCGAACAACCGCCTGAGCAAAGAAGGGCTCCGTGAGCCTTCCGGGCTGGCGCTGGACGCCTCCGGGCGCCTGTTCGTGGCGGACGCGTTGAACCGGGTAGTGGTCTACGAGCCTCCGTTGTTTACCGGCAAGCCGGCCAGCCGCATCATGGGGATCGTCGTCCAGCAGCAGGGGCAACCCCTCCCGCCACCGATCAATGACCGGTCTCTGGGCATATTCCTGGGAAATACCTGGCTGCCACCGGAGGGTGTTTTTACTATCGGCGACATTCCTTTCGTGCTGGATACGCCGGCCAATCGGATTCTCCGGTACGCACCCTTCGATGATTGGCCACCCGAGGATCCCATCAATCCTTCGCCAGCCGCCCAAGCCGTGATCGGACAGGACTCATTCACCTCCGATGAAGTCATCTCTAATCGCGGCCGGGCCGAACCAGGTGCGGATACGTTTTCGAACCCGATCTCGGCAACGGTGGCTTTCGGGAAAGTGTTCGTGGCGGACTCCGGCAACAACCGGGTCCTGGTGTTTCCCGACCTGTCCACCGGGCCGGAAACGGCTGTCGGAGCGCCCTACGCCGCCGAGCGGGTCCTGGGGCAGCCAGGGTTGGAGAACCGGGCAGTGAACCGGATCGAGGGACGGGAGTTCTTCTTCAACGGACCCGTAGTGAAAGCCGGCGGAATCGCTATCGACCGCAATTCGGATCCGCCCCGGCTGTACGTGGCCGACGCCAACAACAACCGCGTGCTGGGCTTCGCCGACGCGCGCCGGGTGCGGAACGGAACCACGGCGGACATCGTCATCGGGCAACCCGGGATGTACCGCTCCCTGGTGAACTTCCCCACCAATGACCCGTCGAAGCCGAACCAGAGCGGGTTGTTCCTGCCGACCGACGTAGCTGTTGACGCCGAGGGGAATCTGTGGGTGGCCGACCGGGGCAACAGCCGCGTGCTCCGGTTTCCCAAGCCGTTCGAGCAGCAGCCGGGCCTCCAGGAAGCCGATCTCGTGCTGGGGCAGTCTGACTTCACCACCCGGACCACGGACGCGACATCGAGAACAATGGCCGCGCCGTTCGGGCTTGCCTTCACCGTCGAAGGCGGGCTGCTGGTTTCCGATGTGGCCCACAATCGCGTGTTGCTGTTCGAGCCACCTCTGGAGAGCGGAATGGCGGCGTCGAAGGTTTTCGGCCAGCCGGATTTCGTCTCCACGGCTGCCGGTAATGCGCTGTACCAGCTCAACGGGCCGCGGGGGATTTCCACCGACACCAGCGACCGGTTGTACGTTTCCGATACCAACAACAACCGGGTGCTGGTGTTCGGCGACATCCGCCTTGCCGGATCGGGCGTGCAGGCGGTGCTCCCGATCACGGGCCTCAAGAACCCATGGGACGTCTACGTGAGTCCGGTGACCGGCAAGGCCTGGGTGGCGGACACCAATAGGAACCAGGTGCTCCAGTACCCGCAATTCGACACGTTACTGACGCAGGGAGCGCAGTCGGTCCCTGGTTTTGGTTCGCCGGGCCCGATGGCGGTGACCGAAGACCCGTTCGGCGACCTTTACATCGCGGATGCTTACAACCGCGTGGTGGGCCATTTCCCGGCGCTGGTGGCGACCAACGGGGCCAACTTCCTCACCCGGATCGCTCCCGGAATGATTACGGCGCTCTGGTTTCCGCGCGTCGATTCGATCGTGTCCGCCAGCGCCGCCAGCCTGCCGCTTCCCACTGTGCTGTCCGACGTGCAGGTGCTGGTGGACGGGGCGCCCGTGCCGCTGTACTTCGTTTCCCCGCAACAGATCAACATCCTGATGCCGAACGACGCGCCTACCACGGGCACAGTGGAAGTGACGATTTTGCGGCCGTCCACGCGCCAGATCCTGGCCACGAACGTTGTCCCGATGGACATCGCCTCGCCGGGGCTGTTCACTATCCCGCCGATCGGCAAAGGGCAGATCGCGGCGCTGAACAACCGCGAGAACGTGGTGACGATCAATTCCGAAGATAATCCTGCTAAGCCTGGTGAATACGTGAGCCTTTATGGTACCGGAGCCGGGCATATCCCAGGAGCTCCACCAGACGGGGAAGCCGCGACGGGGCTGGTTTGGACGCCGGTGATGCCGCGCGTCGCCATCAATGGAATCTGGTTGCCGGAGAGCGACATCCAGTATTCCGGCCTCGCGCCTGGTTTCGCAGGCGTCTGGCAGATCAACGTGAAGGTCCCGGAAACCACGCCGGACGGCGATGTCTTCGTGGTAGTGGTCATGTATGATCGCCCGAGCGGCGATCCCAGTCATTCTGGAGCCATCGTTACCACGATTGCCGTGAAGCGGTAGCGGGAAGCGGCCTTCAGTCGGTCACTTCGAACTCGGTCCGCAGGCCGTGCGCCGAGGACGGCCCCACCCAGAGGTAGAATTTGCCGGGCTCGGTCACCAGCTTCATCTGCTGGTTATGGAAAGCGAGGTCCGCTGTCGTGAGCCGGAACTTCACCGTCCGCGTTTCTCCCCGCCGGAGGTGCATCCGCTGGAAGCCCTTCAGTTCTTTCACCGGCCGGCAGACGCTGGCCACCGGGTCGCGGACGTAAAGTTGCACAATCTCGTCGGCGTCGAAATCCCCGGTGTTCTTCACGTCGACCGACACGCCGAGGCTGCCGCCGAGCGGAATGGAACGCGCGGACAGGCGCAGGTTGGTGTACTCGAACGTCGTATACGACAGCCCGTAGCCGAACGGATATTCCGGGGTGAAATCAACGTCCAGATACATCGAGACATAACCCTTCGGATTCTGCGGCGTGCCCGTGGGAATCCCCAGCAAGGAAGGCGAAGGTGGCCGGCCGGTATTCAGGTGGGCGTAGTAGATCGGGATCTGTCCAACCGTGCGCGGAAAGGTGATGGGCAGTTTGCCGGAAGGAACCGCGGCGCCGAAAATGAGATCCGCCAGCGCCGGCCCGCCCATCGTGCCCGGGTGGAACGAGTACAGAACCGCCGCCGCGCGCCGGGCCACCTTCTGGAACGTGAGCGGGCGACCGGCCATGATGACGGCCACGATCGGCTTGCCCGCCTCGGCAAGCGTTTCCACCAGCGCCTCCTGGGCGCCGGGGAGATCCAGGAAGGCACGGCACCGGGCTTCGCCGGAGAGGATTCGTTCCTCGCCCAGGAACACCAGGACGGCGTCGGCCGATTCCGCTGCCTTCAAGGCTGCGGCAAAGCCGCTGGTGTCAGTGGTGCGGCTCTTGGCCAGCCCCGGTGCGTAAACGACGCGGGAGGCGCCGAGCAACTTCCGAATCGCAGCCAGCGGGGTCTGGACATCCCCGGGCCGGCCGTCGGGAGTCCAGGTGCCCATCTGGTCCGCGGGGCTGTCGGCCAGCGGGCCCACCACGGCGACCTTGCCGACGGATTTCGCCAGCGGCAGCGTGCGGTTTTCGTTCTTGAGCAGGATCACGCTCTCGGTGGCCAGTTTCTTGGCGGCCTCCAGGTGCTCACCAGCCAGCAGCACGGACTGCCGGGCCGGGTCGGCGTACGGGTGTTCGAACAGCCCGAGCCGGAACTTGACCCGAAGGATACCGCGCACGGCGTCGTCGACCAGCTTCACCGGGACCTTTCCCTCGTCGATCAATTCCTTCAGGTGATCGTAGTAACTCGTGCTCACCATCTCCATGTCGACGCCGGCGGCCAGGGCCTTCCGGGCGGCGTCTTTCTCATCGGCGGCGTAGCCGTGCGGGATCATCTCGACGACGGAACTCCAGTCGCTGACGACGAAGCCATCGAAGCCCCATTCCTGGCGCAGCACTTTCCGCAGGGTAAAGGCGTTGCCGGAGGCAGGCACGCCATTGATGGCGTTGAAGGCGCTCATGTAGGTTGCCACGCCCGCTTCCCGGGCGGCGTGGAACGGGTGCAGATAAATGTCGCGCAACTGGCCTTCGGGGATCCAGGTCGAGTTGTAATCGCGCCCGGCCTCGGCGGCGCCGTAGCCCACGTAGTGCTTGGCGCAAGCGGCGATCGTCTCGGGATTGTCCAGCGAGTCACCCTGGAATCCGTGCACCATCGCCGCCGCCAGCGTGCTGGCCAGGTACGGGTCTTCGCCGAGGGTTTCGGCTACCCGGCCCCAGCGCGGGTCGCGCGTGATGTCCATCATCGGCGCGAACGTCCAGTGGATACCCACCGCGGAAGCTTCCCGGGCGGCGATCCGGGCGGCGCGCTCGACCAGTTCCGGGTCCCAACTGGCAGCCTGGCCGAGCGGGATCGGAAAGACGGTCCGGTAGCCGTGGATCACGTCCCGGCCGAAGATCAGCGGGATGCCCAGCCGGCTTTGCTCGACGGCGATGCGCTGGAGCGCGTTTTTGTCTTCGATCGTTCCCGCGTTCAAAAACGATCCCCAGCGCCCTTGCTGGAGTTGCTGTCTTACCTGATCGCTGAGGCCGCCACGGCCGAACGACGCCTGCGACATCTGGCCGAGCTTTTCCTGGAGGGTCATCCTGGCCAGCAGGTCATCGATCCGCTTCTCGATATCGGCGCCGGCCCCCCATGCGTTCGTCATCGTCACGGCCGCCATGGCGACCGCGGCCGGCAGGGTTCGCAGAAGGTTATTCATGAGTTGCCTCCGTTTCTGACATCATCGCGCACTTTCGGGGTGCCTGCCGGCCGAACGTGACGCTGGCAGATGTACCAGCTCCCTAAAACCGGCTGCGGCGATGAAAGACTTCTTTCTTATGTTCCTTCATCAAATCCAGAAGCTCTTTCACCAGCCCGGGATGATCCGCCGCGACGTCGTATGCTTCCGAAGGATCTTCCAGCACGTTGAACAGCAGCGGCGGATTGCGGCGCTTCGTGGCCCGCGTGTGGTTGGAGGGTGAATTAGTGATCACATGCAGCTTCCACGGGCCTTTCCGCACGGCCCGCAACTGGTGTCCGACCCAGTAGAACAGCAGCGCTTCGCGGCCCGGAGAGTTCTGGAACAGAACCGGTGAAAGATCGACGCCGTCATAGGCGCGGCCGGCCGGCAGCGTTATGCCGGCCAGGCGGGCGAAGGTGGGCAGCAGGTCCATTGCGGTGGCAAAGGCCTCAGAGGTGACGCCGGCCGGTATCTTCCCCGGCCAGCGGGCAATGAAGGGGACCCGCACGCCTCCCTCCCAGGTGCTGCCTTTCCCCTCATGAAACAGGCCCGGTGAACCGCCGTCCTGCTTTTTGGCCAGCCACGGGCCGTTGTCGCTGGTGAACATCACCAGCGTGGTCTCATCGAGCCCCAGTTCCCGCACGGTGCGGAGAATCTCGCCCGTGCTCCAGTCGAGCTCCTCGACCACATCCCCATACAGCCCGCGCCGGCTTCGGCCACGGAAACGCGCGCTGGCGTGCAGCGGAGGATGGGGAGCAGTGTGGGGCAGGTAGAGGAAAAACCGCTTTCCTTCAGCATGAGAGGTGCGCATGAAGCGGATCGCCTCCTCGGTGTAACGCTGGGTCAACAGGTCCTGGTCAGGCTCACGCTCAATGATCTTTTCATCCCGCATCAGCGGCAGCGGCGGCACCAGTTTCCAACGGTAGAGCGGGTGGTGCGGGTTGCTCTTCCGGCTCATGTCGTTCGAGTAGGGAATCCCGAAGTAATGGTCAAAGCCGTT
>CAZXVW010000070.1:0-18351 GCA_964644025.1 uncultured Solibacteraceae bacterium
ATTGCTTCTGTCAGGAGAAACAGTTTGCCAGAGTCGGCCTCACGCGGCCTTCCGCAGCGGCGGTTCCACCGGATGAGAGATCGCCGGTTCCCGCCGCGGCATTTGGATGGGTTTCGCCGAGTTGACCACCGTCGAGAAATACTCATCGAGCGGGTATAGCCCATAAGGTTCCAACTCGCGAAACACCCGCCCCAATTTATGCTCGATGCGGTAGACGGCGTGAAAGAAGTTGCCGCGGTCCATGCCGAGCTTCCTGGTGCACAGCTTCCAGTCAGCGCCCAGCAAGAAGTGATAATTGAAGATTTTGTATTCCAGCTCGGTCAGGGTGCGGCGGCTCACCAAAATGAAATCCGCGATGTATTCCTCATCCTTCCGCCCCCAGGTGAGCCTTCTATCGGTTCCCCGGGTGAACTGCAAGGAGACCTTGCTCATGTATTTCTCCTTGGTGACGCACTCCCGGAATCGTTGGTAGCAAGCGCGGAAGATCGCCCGGAAAACACAGTTGCAGGGCTTCGATTTTCCCCGTTTGCCGAATACGATGCCCAAGCCATGACAGGTTGAGCAGGAATTCGCGGCCAGCGCCAGCGTTTCAGATCGGGTCCATTCCATGTTTCATATCCTCCGGGGCCGGCCTCTTGTTTCTTGAATTATTCACCGAGGCCTCCCCGCCTAAAGCCTTGCCATTATCCTACCCTGACAGGCGGAACAGTCAACATTTAATAGCAGAAAAATTGACACTGATTTTCTGGTTTCTTGGCACGGATCACCTATCTTACTGAATCCACAAGGGTTAGCGCCCACGTTGTGGCGTCCATATATTCTGAAAAGACTTCCTTTTATGTGATAATATATTGGAGTGATGGAAGGCCTATTTCAGACAGAAATAGGGCATGGCGAGCCTCCACCCCTGGATTTCGCCGGCCTCCTGGACCGCCTCAAGGATCTTTTGCTGCGGAAGATCCGCAACGGGGAACTCACCGAGCGGGGCCTGGCCCGTCGCGTCGGCTTATCACAGTCCCATATTCATAATGTGCTGAACGGCGCCAGAGTTCTCACCCCGACTACGGCGGACCGCCTGCTGGCGGGGCTGGAGGTCTCCGTGCTTGAGCTGATCGAACGGGAAGAAGCAGAGGCATATTGGGTAGCCAGATCACGATACCGCTGAACCCGCGGCGGGCAGCGCCGGCTCACGAGCCGGTGGCCGCCGTCTGGCCGGAATGCGGGGCCGGGGCGGAGGGCAGAAGCACCTCCTGGTAGGTATCGAGCACCTGGTGGGCGGTCTTCCGCCAGTCAAACCGCCGGGCCTGTAAGTAGCCCCTGGCGATCAGCGTCGCCCGCAGCTTCTCGTCCAGCAGGACATCGCGAAGTCCCCGGGCGATATCGAATACATTTTCCGGGTTCACGACCACGGCGGCGTCGCCGACCACCTCCGGCAGCGAACTCACGTTGGAGGTAACCACCGGCGTGCCGGCGGCCATGGCTTCGAGCGGTGGCAAGCCGAAACCCTCGTACAGCGAGGGGAACGCAAACGCGGAGGCCGCCTCGTAGAAAACCCGCAGCGTGTCCACCGGGACAAAGCCGAGGAACCGCACTACGTCTTCCACCCGGCTATGCATAACCGCCAGACGGACCGCCGGGTACCGGGTGATCTCATCGCCGATGATGATCAGCCGCAGATCCTTGAACCGCGGATGATCGGAGAGATCTCCCCGGAGTACCGCAAAGGCTTCCACCAGGCGCGGGACGTTCTTCTGCGGCCGGATGTTGCCCACGTATAGAACGAAGGGGTAATTGATCTGGTAACGCTCCAGGATCCGCTCCCGGTGCCGGCGTTGCGCCTCCCGTTCCTTCGTCCCCGCGCCGGCGGTCGTGACGTCGCTGATGAACCGGGGGTCGGGCGCGTTGTAGATCAGCCGGATCCGTTCCGGGGCCACACCCAGGAGGTTCTCCACGTCACGCCGGGTGGCCGCGGAAACAGCGATCACCTTCGCGGCCCGCAGCAGCCCGCGGCGCACCTGGTAGATCCGCAGGTGATGGCGCCAGCCCTCCGCAGGTGAGTAAAGCAGAGCACTCAGGTCGTGGACGGTCACCACGTAAGGCTTCCCCAGCAGCGCCGGGACTTCGTAATGGGGGATGTGAGACAGGTCCGGCCTGAACCGCCGCAGGAAAACAGGAAAGCTGATATTGTCGCGCGGGTTCGAGTCCGGCTGATCATAGACGACCGTCTCGAAATTCGCGCCCAGCCCGGCCAGCTCCGCCGCGTCCTCGCGCCGCGCCACCAGGATGTAGTGGTTCTTAGGGTCGATGCCCGCCAGCGCCCGCGTGAAATTGCGGATGTAAGTGCCAACGCCGAAATCTTTCAAGCGCCGACAGTCGATAACAATCCGCCAAGGCATTTCTCAGGCACTGGCCGCGCTCAGTTTCCAGCCATACAGCGGGAAAGCGTCCGTCAAGGCCCGCACCCGCTTGCGCACCGCGGCGAGCGTTTCCTCAAGCACCTGCTCCCCGGCGCCAAGCTGATCCAGCACGGTGGCGATGCAGGAGGCCACTTCCTTCATCTCCGCCTCGCGAAAGCCCCGGGTGGTTACCGCCGGCGAGCCCAGCCGGATTCCGCTCGGGTTCAGCGGCGGGTTCGTGTCAAACGGAATCGTGTTCTTGTTCACGGTGATATTGGCGCGGTCCAGAGCGCCCTCGGCCGCCTTGCCGCGGACACCCCGGGCGAACAGGTCCACCAGGAGCAGGTGCGTATCGGTGCCGCCGGAGACGACCCGCCAGCCGGCCTGCTGCAAGCTGTCCGCCAGGACCGCCGCGTTGGCCGCCACCTGTTTCTGGTAGGCGGCGAACTCCGGTGTCATCGCCTGCTGGAAACAAACCGCCTTGGCAGCGATCACGTGGCACAGCGGCCCGCCCTGCACGCCCGGGAACACGCTCCGGTCCACCGCCTTGGCGTACTGCTCGCGGCACAGAATCAGCCCGGCGCGCGGGCCGCGCAGCGTCTTGTGGGTGGTGGAGGTGACGATGTCGGCGTACTCGCAGGGGTTCGGGTGCAGCCCGGCCGCCACCAGGCCCGCGAAATGAGCCATATCCACCAGCAGCACGGCGCCCACCGCATCAGCGATTTCGCGGAATTTCTTAAAGTCGATGACCCGGGGGTAGGCGCTGCCACCGGCGATGATCAGCTTCGGCCGGTGCTCGTCGGCGAGTCTTGCCAGCTCATCGTAATCGATCTGCTCGTCGTCGCGGCGGACCCCGTAAGGGACGATGTTGTAAGTCTTACCGGAAAAATTCAGATGGTGGCCGTGTGTGAGGTGCCCGCCGTGAGAGAGGTTCATCCCGAAGACCGTGTCGCCCGGCTTTACGACGGCCGCGTAAGCGGCTTCATTGGCCTGCGAGCCGGAATGCGGCTGCACGTTCGCATGCTCGGCCCCGAACAGTTTCTTGGCCCGCTCGCGAGCCAGGCTTTCGACCGTGTCGACGTTCTCGCACCCCCCGTAATAACGGCGTCCGGGATAACCCTCGGCGTACTTGTTCGTGAATACGCTTCCGGTGGCCTCCAGAATGGCCTCGGTGGTGAAGTTCTCGCTGGCGATCAACTCCAGCCGCGAGTTCTGCCGTTCCAGCTCCGCCTGGATGGCCGCGTGGACCTCCGGGTCCACCTCGGCCAGCGGAAGCGCCATCCGTTCCTGATCGGTCATTCTGATACTCCCTGCAATTTCTCCAGCTTGCCGCAGTCACTCTCCAGCGCCGTGATCTTGGCCACCCGGCGGGCGTGGCGGCCTCCGTCGAAGGTGGTCTTGAGAAAGATATCCACCAGCTCAGCGGCTGCCGGAGCTTCGATGTACTTGGCTCCGAAGGTCAGTATGTTCGCGTTATTGTGGGCGCGGGCCAGCCGGGTTTCATCCGGATTCACGCCCATGGCCGCCCGGATCCCGTTGATCTTGTTCGCGGTGATCGTCATCCCCACGCCGGTCGTGCAAATCAGGATCCCCCGCTCGGCCTGCCCGCTGGCAACCGCCCTGGCCACGGCCGCTCCGTAGTCGGGGTAATCGGTCGAGGCGGCGCTGTAAGTGCCAAGATCCACCACCTCATGTCCCTTGTCGCGGAGAATATCTCGAAGCTGTTCCTTGAGCACGAAGCCGCCGTGATCGGAACCGATCGCAAGTTTCATTGAAGGATAGACCTCAATTCTATCATGTTACAATTGGACCTTATTCCCTGTTCCCCGCAAGAGAACCCTCATGTATTGGAGCAAGTTATTCATCCCGACCCTGCGCGAAACGCCCGCTGAAGCCGAGGTAGTGAGCCATCAGCTCCTGCTGCGCGGCGGCTATATCCGCCAGCTCGCCGCCGGCCTCTACAGCTACCTGTTCCTGGCGCAGCGCTCGCTGCTGAAGATCACTCGCATCGTCCGGGAAGAGATGGACGCGATCGGCGCTCAGGAGATGCTGCTGCCGGCCTTGCATCCGGCGGAAGTGTGGCAGGAATCGGGCCGCTGGGAGGTGATGGGCGAGAACATGTTCCGGCTGAAAGACCGGTTTCAGCGGGACCTTTGCCTGGGCATGACGCACGAAGAGATCATGACCGTGATCGCCCGCGGCGAGCTGCGCAGCTACAAGCAGCTCCCCCAGATCTGGTACCAGATCCAGGTCAAGTTCCGCGATGAGCCCCGCCCAAAATCAGGGCTGCTCCGCGTCCGGCAGTTCATTATGAAGGACTCCTATTCCTTCGACCTCAACGCGGAGGGACTGGACGCCGCCTACGAGAAGCATTACCAGGCTTACTGCCGGATCTTCGACCGGTGCGGCCTGGAGTACCTGGTGGTGGAAGCGCACTCGGGCGCGATGGGCGGCAGCCAGTCCCAGGAGTTCATGGTGGTCTCGAACGCTGGCGAGGATTTCGTGGCCCGGTGTGCCAGGTGTGGCTACGCCGCCAACCTGGAAAAAGCCGAGTCTGTGCCCGCGCCCCCGGCCGCCGCCGATCCAGAGGGCGACCTCGACCCGGAAGAGTTCCACACACCCGGGCGCAAGACCATCGCCGAAGTGGCGGAGTTTACGAAACTGCCGCAATCCTCCCAGATCAAGAGCCTGGTCGTGGTAGCTGACGGCAAGCCCATTCTGATTCTGCTCCGCGGGGACCACTCCCTCAATGAAAGCAAGCTGGCCGGCGTCACCGGCGCGGTTGAGATTCGCCCGGCTCATCCAGACGAGATCCGCGACTGGTTTGGCGCCGCTGCCGGATCGCTCGGCCCGGTCGGCGTCACCAACATGCGCATCCTCGCCGACAACGCACTCAAGAGCCGCCGCAACATGATTTGCGGAGCGAACAAAGATGACTACCACCTCCGCAACGTGACCCCCAGCGAGGACTTCAGCGCCGAATTCCACGATTTGCGGGAGGTGGCCGAGGGTGACACTTGCACCTCCTGCGGGGGCCCGTTGCAGGTGTTGAAGACCGTGGAAGTGGGCCACATTTTCAAACTGGGTTACAAGTATTCCAAATCGATGGGGCTTCATGTTCTCACCGAAGACGGCCGGCAAGTGCCGGTCATCATGGGTTCGTACGGGATTGGCATCGAGCGCATCCTAAGCGCCGCGATCGAGCTGTACCACGACGAGGACGGCATGGCGCTGCCGGTCCCGATCGCCCCGTTCGAACTGGTGATTACGCCGGTGAACCGGGCCGATGACGCCCAGCGGACCGCGGCAGAACATCTGTACGCACGATGCCGGGGACTGGGGCTGGATGTGCTCCTCGACGACCGGGACGAGCGGCCCGGCGTCAAGTTCAAGGACGCCGACCTGATCGGCATCCCCTACCGGATCACCGTCGGCAAGAAGCTGGCCGGGGGCTTGGTAGAACTGGTGGAGCGGCGCACCCGGGCCACCGTGGATGTGCCGGTTGATCAGGCGCCGTCACTGGTGCAGGAAAAGGTGCGGAGCGCAAGGAGCAATGGGCGCTGACTGGAGCCGCATCCGGAGAGAATTCCCCGCGCTCGATCATTGGACTTTTCTCAATACAGCCACCTTCGGCCAGCTCCCGCGCCGCTCCGTCCAGGCGGTCATGCGGCACTTCGCTCATCGGGATGAAACAGCCTGCACGGACTTCCTGGAGTGGTTTTCCGCCGCGGACCGTATTCGCCAAAACGCCGCCACCTTGCTCCATTGCGCGCCCGACGACATCGCCTTCGTTCCGAATGCGGCCACGGCGCTGGCCACGCTGATGAACGGGATGGACTGGCATTCCGGCGACCGCGTAGTGACCCTGGCCGGCGAGTTTCCGAACAACCTGTACGCCCCCGCAGTGCTCGCGGGCCTGGGCGTAGAATTCGTTGAGACTCCCTGGGAAAGCTTCTACGATGCCGTCACTGCACACACCCGCCTGGTGCTGCTGAGTACGGTCAACTACACGAACGGCTTCCGGCCGCCGCTGGAGGAGATTTCGCCGTTTCTGCGCGAGCGGGGCGTCCTACTGTACGTGGACGGCACGCAGAGCGTCGGCGCTTTGCCATTCGACACCGCCGCCATTCAGCCGGCCGTGCTGGGCGTTGACGCTTACAAGTGGCTGCTCGGACCCACCGGTTCCGGGCTGCTTTACGTCCGGCCCGATGTTCGCCGGCGCCTCAGGCCTTCCGTGATCGGCTGGCGAAGCCACAAGGACTGGCGCCGCGTCGCCAACCTCCACCACGGGACGCCCGAGTTCGCCTCCGCGGCGGAGAAGTATGAAGGGGGGATGCTGAACTTCCCCTCGCTGTTTGGGCTGGGCGCTTCGCTGGAGATGATGCTCGAGATCGGCCCGGCGGCCATTGAGACCCGGGTCAAGGAACTGGCCGCCCACACCCGCGACCTGCTCCGGGAACTGGGCGCCCGGCTGTTGTGCGATGAAGCGCCCCATTACGACGCCCCGGTAATCGCCGCCCGGTTTCCGGGCCGCGACGCCGCCGAACTGGCCCGCGGTCTCAGGGAGCGCCGGGTGCTGGTTTCCGCCCGGCATGGCAACCTCCGCGTTTCGGCGCATTTCTACAACAACGAAGAGGATCTCGAGCGGCTGGGCGCGGAACTGCAACGGCTCCGGTAGATAGCACGGCCGGCGTGTCCCGGAGAGGGGCTCACGCTTCCATCTTCTTCGTCCGCGGATTGTAAGTGATGCGGCGGCCCTCGCGCAGCGCTTTCATGGCCATGCACAGCGCGACGGTGGTCCACTGGCCCATCTCCACGGTGGCGTTGGGATCCTCGCGGCTCCGGACGCATTCCAGAAAGTTACGGATGTGCGCCCGGGTCGCCGAGTCGAACGTACCCGGCTGCCGCTCCTGGGCACTGGGCTTCAAGTCCACCTCCAGGCTCTGCGGGTAGAGCTTGTACCATTCCCGGCCCACGTCGAACCGGGCCGCCGTGCCGTGAAACTGCTTGATCTGGTCGTTGAACCGGTTGTAGCGCATGGCCTTGTAGCCCACCGTGAACACCGCCAGGAAGTTTTCCGGATACTCGATGATCATCGAGGTGGTCTCGGGGACTTCGGCTCCCTTCACGTTGACCTGGCCTCCGGCGCAGGTCACCGCCGTCGGGAAAGAACTCCCCACAAACCAGTTGATGGCGTCGATGATGTGTGCGGCCTGCCCAACCATCATGCCTCCGGAGTAATCCCAGAAGAAGTACCAGTTGAAGAAGCGCACCGGGTCGAGTTCCCGCTTCGGGGCAGTGCCGAGCCATTGCCGCCAGTCGAGCTTTCCGTCGAGCTTTTTCCGGCGGAGCGACTCCCGGTAATTCACCCACCAGGAAGTGACCAGGTGCACATCGCCGACCTCACTCATGTGACGGCGGGCCCGCTGGAAGAGCGGAAAACTCCGCCGCTGCGTGCCCACCTGGACCACCCGGCGGGTGCGCCGCACGGCGCGCATCATGCGGAAACCGTCCTCGATGGTATGGGCCATCGGTTTCTCAACGTAAACGTCCTTTCCCGCCTCGACCGCGTCAATGGTCATTTGCGCGTGCCAGTGATCCGGCGTCGCCACGATCACCACGGCGAGCGAAGGATCCTCGAGCATCTTCTTGTAGTTGTCGTAGCCCCGCGCGTTCGTGGAGGCGGCCTTCAAACCGGCCTGCAGGTTGTGTTCATAGACATCGCAAACGGCGGCCATCTCGACGCCGAGTTCCTTGAACTCCGCCGTCAGATAGCGGCCGCGCCCGCCGCTGCCGATGATGCCGCCACGAATCCGGTCATTGGCGCCGCGCACCCGTGCGGTGGATGCGGCGGTGGCGGCCAGAAACGCTCTTCGTCGCATGAAGCTATTCCTCCAGAATCACCCGGCGGCCCTCGATGCGGAACTTGCCGGAGAGGACGATGTTGATCGCCTCGGTGTAGAGTTGGTGCTCCTGCTCCAGGATCCGCGCCGCCAGGGTTTCGGCAGTGTCGTCGTTGGCCACCGGCACCGCCCGCTGGGCGATGATGGGGCCGGAATCCAGGTGCTCATCCACGAAATGCACCGTGCACCCGCTAACCTTGACGCCGTGTTCCAGCGCCTGATGTTGCGCGTCCAACCCGGGGAAAGCGGGCAGCAGCGAGGGGTGGATGTTCAAAATGCGGAGCGGGAACTCGCGCACGAAGTGGGCGCTCAGCAGACGCATGAAGCCGGCCAGGCACACCAGGTCCACCTGGTTTTTCCGCAGCTCCGCAATCACCATCCGGTCGTAGACCTCCCGCTCCAGTCCCTTGGAGGGAATGCAAACCGCGTTCAAGCCACGCTTGCGCGCAATCTCCAGCCCCCTGGCCTGAGGCCGGTTGGAAATTACCACGGCGATCGAGGCCGGGATCTTGCCCGCATCGACGTTATCGGCGATGGCCTCGAAGTTCGAGCCACGTCCAGACAGAAGGATTCCAAGTCGTTTCATCGGTATCTCACTCGCTGCCGGGCGCGCTTTGGCAGGGGAACAACCGTGCCGATCACCATGTACGGCTCGCGCGCCCGCTGCAATATTTTCTCCGCTTCGCGCCGGCGCCGGTTTGCAATCACCAGGATCATGCCCACGCCCAGGTTGAAGGTCCGCCGGTAATCCTTGTCAGGAATCCGGCCCAGGTGCTTCAGCAGCGGGAAAATGGGGGGCGGAGTCCAGGCCGACGTGTTCACTTCGGCGCCCAGGCCTTCGGGAAGCACTCGGGGAAGGTTGTCGGTAATGCCGCCGCCGGTGATGTGAGCTGCGGCCCTCGCCACTCCGGCCGAAAGCAGGGCCTTCAGCGCCTTGGCGTAGCTGCGGTGGATTTTGAGCAGCTCCTCTCCCACCGTGCAGCCGAGCTCCGGAACCCGGGTCGAGATCTTGTAGCCGGCCACGTCGAACAACAACTTGCGGGCCAGCGAATAACCGTTCGTGTGCAGCCCGGTGGAAGGCAGGCCCAGCAGTAGATCTCCGGCGCGAATGCGGGCCCCGGTGAGCAGGCGGTTCCGTTCCACCGCGCCCACGATGAACCCCGCCAGGTCGTACTCGCCCGGCTGATACAGTCCGGGCATCTCGGCCGTCTCCCCGCCGATCAGCGCGCAGCCGTTCGCCGCACAGCCGCGGGCCAGGCCGGAAATCACCTGCGCCGCCACTTCCGCTTCCAGCTTCCCGGTGGAAAAGTAATCCAGGAAAAACAGGGGCGTGGCGCCCTGGACCATGATGTCGTTCACACAATGATTGACCAGATCCTCGCCCACCGTGTCGTGGCGGCCGGCGAGAAAGGCTACTTTTAGCTTGGTGCCCACGCCGTCGGCCGAGCTGACCAGCACCGGCCGTTTCCAGCCCCGCAGCCGGTAGCCGGCACCGAAGCTGCCGATGGATGTGAGCACATCGCGAGTGAAGGTTTTCCGGGCGTACTTTTTGATTCGGGCCAGCGCCCGGTCAGCGGCGTCAATGTCGACGCCCGCGTCTTTATAACGGATTCGTCCGGTTGAAGGCATCCAATCTGAGAACTCTTATGATACAGCGGGATCGCAAGCTCCAGAAACTGCGGGAAACACAAGGGGCGCGATTGGTTGGTTCGTCGGCGGGTTGGTTGCGGGGGGCGGATTTGAACCGCCGACCTTTGGGTTATGAGCCCAACGAGCTACCAGACTGCTCCACCCCGCATTTCTATGTTACCCTGGCGGCCCAATCCGCGTCAATACCACTTCTCCGGGGCGCGCATCTTCAGCACCGCGACGAGGCTGCCCCTACATCCTGCCGGCGTTTCTGTCCGCCCCAGCGGCTCGATTCGCTATCATGGTTGCCAACTTCATCCGAAATGAATAAGGGGACCCGTGTGACGGAGGACCTCAGAAAAGCAAACCACAAGTTGGCCCCGGGGGCTACCGACCTGCGCCGGCAGCTCCCCGAACAGAAGGCCGGCTCGGAGAAAAGCCATCCCGCCTTGGACCGGCTCCGCGACACGGAGGCCAGATTACAGGCCACCCTCGCCACCGCCACGGACCTGATCATGGTCCTGGACCCGGACGGCACGATCCGGTACATTAACCGTACGTTTCCACCGCGGGCGCCCGCCGATGTCATCGGGAGGAACGCGTTCGATTTTTTGCCCGTGGGACTCCGCGCCGAAGCGCGCTCCCGTTTCCAGCGGGTGATTGAGAACGCGGAACCCGAAGAAATGGAGGTTCCCACCGTCGAACCGGGAACCGAGGAAATCTGGTTCTGGTGCCGCGTCGCGCCAATCCTGCGGGGGGAGAAGGTCATCGGTGCCACCCTATGCGCCACCGATATCACTGCGCGGAGAAAGGCCCAGGAAGCCCTCCAGGAAAGCGAGCGGCGTTACCGGGCGCTGTTCGAATCCTCTGGCGACGCGATCCTGCTCATGCGGGATGACCGCTTCGTCGAGTGCAACCCGAAGACGCTGGAGATGTTCGCCTGCCGGCAGGATCAGATCATCGGCGAAACACCCTACCGGCTCTCGCCGGCATCGCAGCCCGATGGCTCGGATTCCCGGCAGAAGGCGCTGGAGCGGATCCGGGCGGCGCTCGACGGCCATCCGCAGTTCTTCGAATGGCGGCACATTCGTTGCGACGGCACTGTCTTCGACGCCGAGGTCAGCCTCAATCCGGTGCGGTTGAGTGGCGGTGCTTACGTCCAGGTCATCGTGCGGGATATCACCGCCCGCAAGCAAGCCGAGGCCGCGCTGCGCTTCAGCAGTGAATTCGAGCGCCTGCTGACAACCATTTCGGGCCGGTTCGTCCATCTGCCGGCAAAGAAAGTCATGCAAGGCATTGAGCAGGCGCTGGCTGAAATCGGCCGGTTCGCCGAGGTGGACCGGAGTTACGTATATCTTTTTTCGGACGATCTCACGACGGCGGATTGCGTGGCGGAGTGGACCCGGCCGGGAATAACCAGCCGTATCGACATGCTCAAAGGGCTTCGGACCGCGCGCTACTCATGGGTGGTCGACACACTGAAACGGCACGAGGTTTTTCACTTGCCTTCGCGGGAGCTGGTTCCGGCCGAAGAAGAGGCGTTGCGGAACACAATCCGGTCGCTGGGGACCAAGTCGCTGCTCCTTGTGCCGATGGTGCACGGCAACCGGCTGCTTGGTTTCATCGGCTGGTCCACCGTCCACCAGGAGAAACAGTTTTCCGAGGGCACCATCTCTTTTCTCAAGATCGCGGCGGGAATCATCGCCGGCGCGCTGGAGCGCCGCAGGTACGAGGAAGAACTCGAACAGGCCCGAAAGCAGGCGGAGGCCGCCAACGAGGCCAAGAGCCAGTTCCTGGCCAACATGAGCCACGAAATCCGAACGCCGCTCAACGGTATCATCGGGATGAGCGGGCTGCTGCTGGATGCGGACCTGCTGCCGGCGCAGCGGGAACTGGCGGAGACGCTGAGCGCTTCGGCGGATGCGCTCTTGCAGATCGTCAACGACATTCTGGACTTCTCAAAAATTGAATCCGGCAACGTTGACATTGACCAGGTGCCTTTCGACCTGCGGGTGACCCTGGAGGACCTGCTCGAGCTGATGGCCCCGGCGGCTGACAAAAAGGGTCTGGAACTTCTGTTGTCCTATGCAGCCGACGCCCCGCGGCGCCTTGTCGGTGACCCTGGCCGGATTCGCCAGGTCATGCTCAACCTGCTGGGAAACGCCATCAAGTTCACGGACGCCGGCCATGTCCTCGTCGAGATGAGATGCCTGGCGAAGACAGAAAAGACAGCGTCCATCCAGCTCTCGGTCCACGACACCGGAATCGGCATTTCCCCAGACAAGCTCCCGTTGCTGTTTCGCAAGTTCACGCAGTTGGATCCCTCTTCCACCCGGAAATACGAGGGGACCGGGCTCGGTCTGGCAATTTCCATGCGCCTGGTGGAATTGATGGGCGGCAAAATCAGCGTAAGCAGCCAGCCCGGAAAAGGGTCGACGTTTTCCTTCGCCCTGTGCCTGGAACGGGACAGATCCCCGGCACGGGCCCGGATTCCGGCCGCCGAACTGGCGGGGCTCCGAACATTGATCGTGGACGACAACGAGGCGGGCCGGGCGGTACTGGCTGGAATCTGCCGCCAATGGAAGATGCGCACGGACCAGGCCGCTTCGGGCCAGCAGGCGATCCGCCTCCTGGAGACGGCGCGGGAAGCAGGAGATCCGTTTGCCCTCGTCCTCCTGGATCATCTGATGCCCGGCATGGACGGGGAGCAGATAGCCCGGGCCATTCGCGGGCGGCCGGCGCTCCGGGACACCGCGATTGTGATCCTGGCATCCACCGGGCAGCGCGGGGAAGGAACGCGCTTTCGCCAGGCGGGCTGCGACGGCTACCTGGTGAAGCCAGTGCGGGAGTCTATCCTTCGCGAGACCCTGGCCGGAGTATTCGGCGCCAGAAAATCCGGTGTGTCAGTGGGAATGATCACCGTCCACACGCTCCGGGAAGCCCGCGCCGCTGCTTTGGAGCCTTTCCCCGCCGAGGAATTTCGCGGCTCGAAGGCGCTGCTGGTGGAAGACAACCCCATCAACCAGAAAGTTGCCACCGGTCTCTTGCGAAAGCTCGGCCTCGAGGTGGATGTGGCGCCGGGCGGACGCCAGGCCCTCGAAGCATTGGCGGCACGGGATTACGACATAATCCTGATGGATTGCCAGATGCCGGAAATGGATGGGCTGGAGACCACCCGGCAGATCCGCAAGGCAGACGCCCGGATCAGGTCCACGCCCGTGATAGCCATTACCGCCTACGCGATGGAGGGAGACCGTGAGCGCTGCCTGCGGGCGGGGATGAATGACTACCTGAGTAAACCGCTCAGCATCGGCAGGCTGCGCCGGGTGCTGCGGAAATGGCTTCCCGGCCGGCAAGACCGCGGCAGCTCTTCCGCCCTCTGAACACGTGGCCCTGGGTGCTATCATGAAGCGTACATGGAGCGGCAGGACCGCCTGCCCACAGTGGTCATCGTGGGCCGGCCCAACACCGGGAAATCTACTCTTTTCAACCGTATCCTCGGGAACCGGCGCGCCATCGTCGGCAACGAGCCTGGTATCACCAGGGACCGGATCCACGGGCGGACTTCCTATGCCGGCAAGTGCTTCGAACTGATCGACACCGGCGGCATCATCCCCAACGACGCGGAACTGATACCCAGCCAGATCCTGCGCCAGGCGCGGACGGCGCTGGAGAAGGCCGCGCACATCATTTTCCTCATCGACGGCCGCGCCGAGATCGCTGGCGCCGATCATGAGCTGGCGCAAATGCTGCGGCGGCTGGGCAAGCCCGTCACGGTGGCCGTGAACAAAATCGACGTTCCTTCCCGCCTGGAGTCCGCCCACGAATTCTACACCCTTGGGTTCGACGCGCTCTTCCCGATCTCCGCCGAGCACAACCTGGGGATCGATGAGTTGCTCGAGCACGTCACCAGCAGCTTCCCGGAGACCGAAGGCGGCGAGCAGACCGGGCAGGAGCGAATCAAGGTGGCCATCATCGGCCGCCCGAACGTCGGCAAGTCCACCCTCCTCAATGCGCTGGCTGGGCAGGAGCGCACCATCGTCTCGCCGGTGGCCGGGACGACGCGGGATGCGGTTGACGAAACCGTGCGGCGTGATGGGGTCGACTACGTTTTCGTGGACACGGCCGGCATCCGCCGCAAGGGCAAGACAAAGTTGATGGCCGAGAAGCTCAGCGTCGTAATGGCTCGCCGCCACATCCGGATGGCGAACGTGGTCCTGCTGATTCTCGACGCCTCGGAAGGAATCGTCGGCCTCGACGCCACCATCGGCGGATATGCCCACGAGGGCGGCCGGGCCATCGTGCTCTGCGTCAACAAGTGGGATCTGAGTCCCGACAAGGACAAGGCGGCGTTCGTCCGGAAGATCCGCCACGCGATGAAATTTCTCGACTACGCTCCGGTCGCCTTTCTCTCGGCCGTCACCGGGGCCGGCGTGGAGCAACTGTTCGGCCTGATCCGCCGCGGATACCAGGCGGCCTCGAGGCGGGTGCCGACCGGCGAGCTGAACCGCTTCCTGAGAAGCCTCGATCTGGAAATGGGTCTCCGGGTGAACTACATCACGCAAACCTCGGTCCGCCCGCCCAGGTTCCTCGTTTTCACCGAAGGCGCCCGGAAACTGCACTTTTCCACCGAGCGCTATCTGGTCAACCAGATTCGCAAGCGGTTTGAGTTCCCGGGCACCCCGCTGGTGATCAAGACGCGAACGAAGCGGAAACGCGCCTGACCGGGTCAGCCTTCCGCCGCGGCTTCTCCGGCCTGTGGCATTTCCACCGCCTTCGGTTCCAGGCCGAGTCTCGCCAGCACGGTGTAGACGATCAATCCGGCGAAGAAACTATAAACCACCGCTGGCTGGCAGTGATTCTTCACCTGTTCGGAGACCGGCAGGAAGGGCAGAATCCCCACCACGAAACCGATCGCCCACGCTGCGTAACCGGCGAAATTGATCCCTTGCCGCGGGCCGGCCCACTTCCTTCCGGCCAGCAGATAATCGGCGACCATGGCCCCGCAGATCGGTCCGAACGACGCGCCGACAATGGTGAAGAAGCCCACCAGGTTTTCCGCCGCGCCCGTGATGGCGAGGACGATGGAGATGGTCACACCGATCATCGTGGAAGTCATCCGGGGCACTGACGGAATCATGGTGGCGAAGCTGTTGCCGGCGATGAAGGAGCAGAAACAGGCCGACGGAACCGACGCCAGGGCGAACAGGATAAACATCGAAGCGGCCAGGAATCCGCCGATCGAGCCGATCACGGCGTCATAGGTGAAGCCTTCCAGGCCGGGATGCAGGCCGTGGGCGCCGGCCACCGAAAGCAGCGGCAGCCCCCCGGCGTAAACAATGGCCAGGGTGATTCCAGCCAGGCCCCCGAGGCGCACGTCCCGGCCATCGCGGCTGTTGATCCCGAAATCGGCGCCCGCCGCGCCCGCGGTGGCAAAGAAGCCGATCACGATCTGCAGCAGCAGCGTGAACGCCAGCAACGGCTCCGGGTTGGCAACCACATAATCCCCGATCCCTCCGGCGGTCTTGGCAAAAACCACCAGGATCATCAGGAACGGGATGAGGCTGACGTAGGTGGCAATCCGCGCCACGTACTGAATTCCCTTCACTCCGACGTAGGCCAGGATGTAACCCCAGACGATCGCTACCACGGCAAACAGCGGCGTCATCGGACCCGCGCCGGAGCCGATGCCGGCCAGAATGAACTTGGTGGCGATGAACGTGTTCACTGAAAACCAGCCCACCTGCAGCAAGCCCATCAGCAGGCCTGGCATGAGATAACCGCCGGTGGCGCCGAACGTCGAGCTGCCTACGATGTAGAGCGGGTAGCCGGTCTTCATGCCGAGCATCGCCGGCACGTAATAATACAGGCCGAAGCTCAGCAATCCAGCCACTACCAGCGCCAGGATGCACACCGCTGGACCCGCGCGTTCAATGGTGCCCTGGGCCATCGATTGGTAAAAGGCAACCCACAGAAAGATTCCGGCATAACTGGGCGCCGTGTTGATATACCACGGCGCACGATTCGCGGATGGATTCGGAGTGGCTTTCGCCAGGTAATCAGGTAGCATGTATCAGCTTCCCTCCTTGTAAATGGGAGGCGGCCTCAGCCGCTCCCGGTACGTCAACCCGCGCCACTCCGGGCCGGTTCACCCGGCCCGGAGAACGCGCGGAGAAACCGACTTGCCAGCAAGTCTCTGGAGAGTATACTACTGATCCTGTTGCCGGAGGGGCCGCGACGCCGGCATCCGGCCGGTGAAAGGCGCGATAGGCCCTACTTTCGCTTCCGGGCGATGGAGCGCTCTCGCCCTTCGGCTGCCGAATCCACGGGCACCCTCTTGCGGCGGTGCCTTCGGTACGGTTTCAGCCCGAGATTACCCAGCACGATATAGCCGGCAAACCCGGCAATCCAGCTATAGACCGCCGCGGGATGGGCGGCGAAACGGAAAGGTTCGGGGATCGGAAGCAGCGGGGCAATCCCCGTTACGAAGCCGAGAATCCAGGCGCTGTAGCCGGCGTAGTTGATGCCGGGCCGGGTGTGCGGCCACCGCTTGCCGTGCAGCCAGTAGTCGGCGGCCATAATGCCGCAAAGCGGTGCGCAGAGAGCCCCGGCAACGGTGATGAACACCGCCAGCTCGCCGGGGAGTCCGGAAATGGCCAGCACGATTCCGAGCGTGGCCACTCCCACGGCCCCGCGCCCGCGCCCGAGCAGCGGGAGCATGACCGAAAAACTGTCGCTGGCCATGGACGCCAGCGCGCAAGAAGCGGGAATTGAGCCGATCACCAGAAGCCAGGGCAGCACCGCGCCGAGCGATCCGGCAACGCTCTCGCCGGCCTCGATGTAACCGTAGCTGCCCAGGCCCGGGTTGAGGGCCCGGGCGCCGGCCACGGTCGTGAGAGCTACGCCGCCCGCAAATACGGCGGGCGCCAAAATCCCCGTGAGACCAGCGAGGCGGACGTCCCTTTTTGAGGCGGTGTGCAACCCGATTCCGGGCGAGGCGACGGCGGCCACCGCGAAGAACCCCGTCACCAGGTGGATCGTGTAAACGAACGCCGCGTACGGCTCCGGCATCTCCAGCCCGTGGAGCGACAGTCCCTCCCAGGACCACGACAGCATCACCAGCAGCGCCATGACCGGCGCGACGCCGAGGTACACCGCCAGCTTCGACGCCACTCCGATCCCTTTCGTCCCCGCGTAAGCAAACCCGGAAGCCCACACGACAGCCACGATGATGAAAGGGACGCTACGCGCTTCGCCTTCCACACCGATGCCGAGCAGGACGAGACGAGCCGCGTAAAACGCCGCTACTCCGAGCCAGGCTGCCTGCAGGATTCCAGCCAGCAGTCCCGGCACAAGCTGGGCGCCCCGCGATCCGAACGTTGAGCTGCCAATGACACCCAGCGGATAGCCGGTCTGCATGCCCATCAGCGCCGGCACGGAATAAAACAGGGCATAGCTGATTCCGGCAGCCACCACCAGGCCGGCGAACAGCAGCCCCAGCGGGGCCCGGTTGATCGTCCCCTCAGCCAGGCACTGGTAATAGCCGACCCACAAGAACAGACCTGCATAGCACGGCGCCGCGAGCCGGTACCACGGCACGCGGTTCGCGGCTGGATTCGGAGTCGTCTTGGCCAGGTAAGCGTGCATAAGCTCAGGGCAGCGCCCAGAACCACCCCGGCCGATCCGGGCTCAGCGATCCGCCGGCGCGGCCCTCACTGTTCAGCCACCGGGGGCATCCGGCTCCCCGGTTCCTGCGAGGTCTTCGATCTTGGTGCCACGGCAATCGATTCGCTGTGGGATCGGTCCCCGCACCGATACCTGGCCCTCCCGGGCGCCCAGCGCGGAGTCCGTCACGTGGGGTTGAGGCACCCGCAAAGATGACGCCTTGGCGGCGTCTCCCATCACCGCGCGCAACAAGGTTTCCAGGGGTGCCACGAGCCGGTCCAGATCGCTCCGGTTAAGGTGCCGGCAGAAGAGTTTCGGCGAAACGGTTACCAGCGATACGCCTTCCTCGTCCCGGATGGCCGCGATCCGGCACGGCAGAAACAAGGAAAAACGAACGTCGGCGGCCAGCATGGCCCGGTAAAGTTCGAAGTGGCACACGCTGAAGGAAATGGCGTCGCGCGTGCCTTGCCGGGCCTCGCCCGAGAACAGCTCTCCCAGCGGCTGGACCGCCAGGATATGGGCCCCGTGCTGTTGCGCGGCCCGGCACAGGGCAGCTTCCACCTGCTCGAGTTTGTGTGGTGAGCGGATGCTGAGCATCGGTCAACTCCTAACAAATCATAGCAGGTCGCTGGTTGCCGCCAGCGCACCGGTGACGGACCGTAATCCGTCCGTAAGGGGCCGGGAGACGGCGAAAGCGGCGGGGGTGGTTCGCACACAGCCTCCGAACCAACAAAGAAACGCACCAGCGCCTCTGCGGC
>CAZXVW010000071.1:0-18163 GCA_964644025.1 uncultured Solibacteraceae bacterium
CCCCAAGCAATACCGGGACTCGGTTGACAAGCTCCGGTCACTGCTGGTGACCTCACCGACCGGCGTGACGGTGCCGCTGGCGAGCATTGCGCACGTGGAAATCAAGCAGGGAGTGCGCGAGATTCGCCGGGAGAACCTGCGCAACAACGCCACCGTCACGGCGCGGCTGTCCGGCCGGGACCTGGGATCGGCCATCAATGAAATTCAGCGCCGGTTGCCCCGGGAGATTCACATTCCGCCGGGCACGGACGTGGAATTCGGCGGGTTGTACAAGATCCAGCGGGAATCGTTCCACGCGCTCACCATGGTGGCGGTGATGAGCGTGATCCTGATCTTCGTCATCCTGGTGTTCGAATTCCGGTCTTTCTCGCACCCGGTGGCGATCCTGGCGGCCACGGTGTTGTGCACGTTCGGGGCCTTGCTGGCGCTGCTTGTGACCGGCGCGACCCTGAATATCTCCTCCTTCATGGGCGCCATCATGGTGGTCGGCATCGTGCACAAGAACGGGATCCTGATGCTCGACTCGGAGAAACACTTCTCCGGTCTCGGCCTGCCGTTGCGCGATGCGGTGTTCCAGGCCGGGCGGCGGCGGCTGCGTCCCATCCTGATGACGGCGCTGTCCACCATTTTCGGAATGGCGCCGCTGGCGTTCGGCGTCGGGCACGGGGCCGATATCCTGCAGCCGCTGGCAATCGCGGTGATCGGCGGGGTATCGGTGTCGATGATCCTTTCGCTGGTGGTCACGCCGGTCCTGTTCTACCGGCTGCATTCGTTGGGCCGTTAACCGCGTTCTGGTGTCGGTCCCGGTGGCGGGCAGGCGGCACGGCGGTGGGGATCCTGACCGCAATCAAGGACTTGGCCAGGCCCAGCAGCCGTTCCCGGTGAAGCTCCGCGCCGGGGAACAGTGCCTGCAAGGAGCGGGCGTCCAGCAAGCGAACCTCGTTCAGGTAGTGCTCGATGTAATAGGCCCACCGGTCCGGCGACGGCTGCACCACCAGCGCCCAGACGGTGAATCTCCGGGCGATGGTCCGCTGCCAGCGGCGCGGAAGCCAGTGGAGCAACGGGGTGAACAGGTGCTGCTCGACTGGAAAGCGCCGGTTCGGTGTCTGGACATAATAGCCGGCGCCCACCCGGGCCACTTCGGAGGCGAACGCGGCCTGCTGTTCAGCGGCGCCGAGGTGCTCGATCACCGAGTTGCTGAAGACGAGGTCGAAGGAGCGGTCCCGAAACGGCAGGCGGCAGCCGTCGCCGGCCACGAAGGTAATGGCCTGCTCGTCAGCCGGCTCCAGCGCGCGGGGGAGATTGAGGATGGTGACGCGCGGCCGCTCGTGCAGCAGGTCCCAGTTGAACGGCGTGCCGCCGACGTCCAGGATGCGGGTGGTGGCGGTAATTCGGAAGCGCCGCTGGAAGCCGCGCATTCGGCGGGCGCGGAACCAACGGAGGAACCGGGTTAGGAGCCGCTCGCCCATGCTGATGCTTCCGGCGGGGCGCCGGAATCCGCCGGTCGCCGCCCGGGGAATGCTTCCATTTTAGCGGAGGCTGTTCCGGCGGGCGGTTTGGCGGCCTTCCGGGGAGGACGCTACACTGGTCTTCATGCTGAAACAATACGGGATGCCGCCGCCCATGCGCATCGACGCGAGCAAGAAATACACGGCGAGGCTGGAGACCGCGCGGGGCACGGTGGTCTGCGAACTCTTCGCCAAGGAAGCGCCGAAGACGGTGAACAACTTCGTCTTTCTGGCTCGCGAAGGATTCTATGATGGGACTGCGTTCCACCGGGTGATCAAGGACTTCATGATCCAGGGAGGCGACCCGACCGGCACCGGGCGCGGCGGTCCCGGCTACCGTTTCGAGGACGAGTTCGAGGGTAACCCGCACAAACACCAGGTGGGTTCGCTCTCGATGGCAAACGCGGGTCCCAATACCAACGGCAGCCAGTTCTTCATCACCCACGTGGTCACTGACTGGCTCGACGGCAAGCACACGGTCTTCGGACAGGTGATCGAGGGGCAGGAGGTAGTCAACGCCATCCAGCAGGGGGACGCGCTCAACCGGGTGACCATCGAAGAAGGTTGAGCCCCGCCGGCGGAAAAAGCCGTTTTTTTCTTGACCGGGCCCTCTCGTAAGGGTATGCTTCGGGCAGTAGTTTCCCTAAGGAGGGTATTATGAACGCCAAGCGTTATCTCGCCGCTTCCGCAGCGGTGTTTGTGGTGGCGGAGATACTGGAGTACGTGATTCACGAATTGCTCCTGGCATCCACGTACGCGTCGCTCCAACAACTGTGGCGGCCGGACATGGAGTCGAAGATGTGGATGTATCCGGTGGTCGACGCCATCTGGTCCTTGTTGTTCGTCTGCATTTTCACCAAGGGGTACGAGGGCAGGGGAATTATGGAAGGCGTGCGGTTCGGCGTTCTCATCGGGTTGTTCACCTCGATTCCGATGGCCTTCGGCACCTATGCCATGATGCCGATACCCGGCTCGCTTGCCTGGCAATGGTTTATCTTTACGCTGGTTGAGACGATCCTTCTCGGCATTGTCGCGGCCGCTGTGTACCGTCCACGGGAGCCGTCGGCGGGGGCGGCCTGAAATCGGACCTGGCCGCTTCCGCGGTGTCGTCGAACAGCTTAGCCGGGAACCAAATCAGGCGCCGGCTTCGGTAGCGCGGCCATCGTGTATGTGGTCCAGGGCCGCGTAGCCGCAGGCGACCACGGCGAGGAACATGGTGAGCACCTCGGTGTCGCCCAGGTTCAGCTCGAAGAATCCCTCGACCAGGATCCCGATGAGCACGGCCACCGCCCCGTGGAGAATGTAGGTGACCCCGGGCGGCGCCCGGCGGCGTAAGGCGCGGCGGAAATCGAACAGGATCTTGCCGAGCAGCCAAAGCAGGGCCAGCGTAGTCGGAATGCCGCGCTCGGCTGCATAGTGCAGGTAGATATTGTGCAAGTGGCCGTACCAGCCCTCCGGGAGCGGCCGGGGAACATCGGTTGGCACGTATTCGTTGAAGTGTTCTTTGATCAGTTCCGGCCCGATCCCGAGCCAGGGATGCGCTTTGAGAATCTCCCAGCCGGTGCGCCAGGTCACGATGCGGTGCTCGTTGGAGTCCAACTCTCCGTGAGGTCTGACCAGGGACGTGAACCGCTCGCGGAGCGAATTCGGCCCGAGCCACAAGGCAGCGGCCAAGATCACTGGGAGTAGGAGGATCAGTTTTCGGCGCCAGAACCAGAGCAGGTAGAGGCCGCCGGCGCCGGTCCCCAGCCAGATACTGCGCGTGAAGCCCAGCACGATAGCGGCCGCCAGCACGAGCGCGCAAAACAGCCCCAGCCACCGCTGGCGCCGGGCCGTGTCCGAAAAGAGAAGGAACGCCGCCAACAGCAGGGCCGTGATCATTATCTGGCCGCCGAATGTCATCCAGTGACTCATGAAGCCGGTGATCCGGTCGGCGACATAGTACTGGTAGAAGGGCACGCCCAGCAGCCGGGCTTGCTCGTACTTGCCGCTGAACTGGATGAGGCCGAATCCCGCCGACAGCGTGGCTGCACCAGCCCACGCGATCACCAGCCAGCGAATGTGCCGTAACTGGCGGAAGGTGCCGTAGATCAGCAGGAGGGTCAGGAAGACGAAGAACTTTCGGAGTTGGGGGCGCCCGGCCGCCGGATCAGCGGAAAAGGCCAGGGAGAGGATCGTTCCGAGCAGGAATAAGCCCAGGGGGAGCTTCAAGGGCGGGAAGCGGAGCTTCTCTCCAGACAGGAGCAAGGCGGCCAGCGCCAGGGCCATCAGCGTGTGGCAGACGGCGATGGAGAACAGCACCGAGACGGCCGAGCCGAAAGTCAGGAAAAAGGCTGCCCGCTCGAAGAAGGTCTGGTTTGTCATCAGCGCTACCTGGGCAACGACTCTCAGTATGCCAAAATGAAGTTCTGGTCAGCCACCGGCCGCCGCCGGGGACAAGCGTGGCAGGATGGTTGCTGGCTGCCGGGTGTGCAACGCGGAGGAGCATGCAAATCTACATTCTTCGTCACGGGATTGCCGAAACAGCCCGAGCCGGGATGAGCGATGCAGACCGCGCGCTGGTGCCCGAGGGAAAGAGAAAGCTCCGTGCCGTGTTGGGCCGTGCCCGCGCCGCCGGAGTCTCGCCCACCGTGATTCTGACCAGCCCGTACCGGCGCGCCGTCGAGAGCGCCGAAATTGCGGCCGAGGTTCTCCGCTACGACGGGGAAATCATGACGGCGGACGCGCTCCGGCCCGGTGGCAGCCCGGAGGAGGTCTGGGAGGAGATACGCCGGCTGTGGTCCTCGCGGCGCCTCCTGTTGAGCGGCCATGAACCGTTGCTCAGTTACCTGGCCGCCTACTTGCTCGGCACTCCCTCACTGCTGATCGATCTGAAGAAAGGATCACTGATGCGCATTGACCTCCGGGAGGCGATTCCGCGCCCCCGGGGGGTGCTGCGTTGGTACCTGACCCCGAAATTAGCATAGAGGGACAGCCTGCATTGCAACCTTCGTAAATTTAGCGAAGGTGTCAGTCAGCTCCGTCCCGGTCGGAAACGGGGCGACGGCAATCCCGCAGGTTCTTTCCCAACCCGCTGAAACTGCGGCACTTTTTGGCCCGGCGCCGAGGATCCAAGCGAGCTTTAGCCCACCGGACATCAGCGGTTTGATGCGAAATTATTCAGCGAGAGCGCGCGTCTTCCGCTGCTCCGCCTGCACCCGGCCGGTGAGGATCATAAGGGCAATGTGCGTGCGGCGCCTGTTTTTAGCGGGGTTCGGGTCGGAAAGCCTGAAAGTTGCGAAGGGGACGGAGCTGACTGACACCTTGGCGGTTTTCGCCAAGGGGAGCACGCAGGCTGTCCCGGTTGACAAAGCACGCAGGCTGTCCGCTTGACAGGGTGGGATTGGAGGCGTACAGTTGAGGCAGAGGTTGTTGGAGGAGGGTGGTTCGATGGTCGATCTTACCAAGCGCGATCAGTCGGACCCGGATGAGAAGAAGGTTATTTTCCTCGAGTTTCTGGCCGCTACTTCGATCTTTCTGATTGTCGCCCTGGTCCTGTATATGGTCTTCACTTATCAGCCGACCTGAGACAACCGTCGGGCGGCGAAAATTCGGATCGAACCAGCGCCAGGGCCTCTTCCGGTGTCTGAATGCGCTCTTCGAGCTGGGCCGTTTCCACCGCCTCCAGGATGCGGCGGAAAATGGGCCCGGGGTGGTAGCCTTCGCGGATGAGGTCACGGCCGGTGATCAGGGGGGCCGGTTTTAGTTTTTCGGGAGGCAGCTCCTCGAATTTCTTCCGGGCGAACCAGTAGTTGTCAAGCCGGCCATGGCTGGCCAGGCAGTCCAGGCGATGCAGCTCGAGGTGCTCGTCGAAGTGTTCCAGCCGGAAAAAGCGCCGGCGAGTGCTTTCCTTCATCCGGCGGATCTCGATAAACCGGAGATGATTGGCCACCAACGCTTCCACTTGGCGGATCTGGTTTCTCGAGCACCGGAGGCGGGAAAGAATGCGAACGGCCATTTCCGCGCCGACTTTCGCGTGGCTGTCGAAGCGGATGCGCTCGGCCACGCGGAGGGTGGGCGGCTTGCCGACGTCGTGCAGCAGGACGCCGAGGGCAAGCGTGGGGCTCGGTTCGTGCATTGCTTCCAACATAAGCAACGTGTGGGTCCAGACATCGCCTTCGGGATGAAACTGGGGCGGCTGAGGGACTCCTTTCATTGCGGCAACCTCGGGGAGAACCTCCTCTAACAGCCCGGTTTCATCGAGCAGTTCGAAACCCATCCGGGCTCCGCCCTCCGTGAGAATGCGGATCAGCTCGTCGCGGAGGCGCTCGGCGGCGACGCGGCGCACGAGTTCCCGCAGGCGACCGATGGCGGAGCGGGTGGCGGGTTCGATCCTGTAGCCGAGACGCGCAGCGAAGCGGATGGCCCGGAGGAGCCGCAAATGATCCTCGCGGAAGCGGGCTTCGGGATCCCCCACGGTTCGGATCAGGCCGCGGTGGAGGTCTTCCTGCCCGCCGACAAAATCCAGAACCTCGCCCGTCTCCGGGTCCAGCAGCAGTGCGTTGATGGTGAAGTCCCGTCGGAGGACGTCGCGGCGCGGGTCGGTTTCAAAATCGACCTTCATCGGGTGGCGGCCGTCTTGATAGGTATGGTCGCTGCGAAACGTAGCGACCTCGACTTGTTCGCCATTCTCGGCGATCAGCACCACGCCGAACTGGGCTCCGACCAGGCGGGCCCGCGGGAACAGCTCGAGGACGCGCGGCGGCGGAGCGCTGGTGGCGACGTCGAAATCCTTTGGCGGCGTCCCGGTCAGCAGGTCGCGGACGCAGCCGCCGACGAAAAAGGCTTGGTAGCCGGCCTGGCGGAGGCGCATGGCGACCCGCCGGGCCAGCCGGCCGGCCGGAGTGTTAACGATTTCCATAATGGCAGGATAGGCGCCCGGAGCCTAGGAAGACGCCGGCTTTCTGGCACGCTTCTTCGGCGGGACCTGCCCGTGGAGGTAGTCATGCTCGTTATAGCAGGACCGACAGCGCACCTTCGCGGGTTCGGGCCCGAGGAAAGACACGATCAAATGATTCGTGATCCGCTTGCACTTGACGCAATGGTCGTCGATGTCATCGCCTAAACGTAACTGTCGCATTCGCTGAGACGCCTTCTTTCAGGGGAGCAGTATATCGAATTCTCACGACCCGAGGCGAGTTCGTCCGCCGGGGAGGTGTAAGATCGGCATATGCGCGGTAAGTGGGCCCTGGTAGCGGTGGCGGCACTGGTCGCCGGCATGATTGCCGGGGCGGTTTCCCTGTTGCGCGAAAGCAACAAGCAGGCCGAAGTTGCACCGCCGGCGAAGAAGAAGATTGACCGGCCGGTGGCCGCCGAGGTGAGTCTACCGGGAGTGCTGGCGGCGCAAAACGTGGTCTCGATTCCTGCTCCGATCGAAGGTACGCTGGGCATGGTGATGGTGGAGGTGGGCGACGAGGTTTACCAGAATATGCTGCTTGCCGACATTGAGAACACGGCTCTGCAAGCCGAGGCGCAGGCGGCCAGAGAGCGAGTGGACACGGCCCAGACGCGCGTACACAACCTGGAGAACGCGGAGGTCGCGGCCCGGCTGGAGGCCTCGCGGGCCAACGCCGATGCCGCCCGGGCCCGCAGCGAGCTCGAAAAAGCCGAGAAGGCGGCCCGGCGCCAGCAGATGCTCTACCGGGAGGGCGCCACGCCGCGGCTCGTCTTCGAGAAGGTCTGGGCGGAGTACGAGGCCAAACGTGAGCAATTCGAGGCCATCGACCAGGTGGCACGTAAGGCGGTGGAGCGAGTGGACCGGGTCCGCCGGGACCTGGACGAAGCCCGCCAGCGGCTGGCCGAAGCCGAGGCTGACCTGGAAGGCGCAAACCAGGACCTGGAGGCCACTCAGATTTTTTCACCCGTTGACGGCGTGGTCACCGGGATGAGCGCGCGGCAGGGAGAAGAGGTCAACCCCGGCATGCAGAGCCTGTTTCAGATTGCGGTAGATCTGACGCACATGGAGGTTGCCGTCGAGCCTTCTCCGGCGGATCTAGCCCGAATCTATCCCGGCCAGACCGCACGGATTCGCGTTGCCGAGATTCCCGATGAGGCAATTGCGGGGGTGGTGCGCGAGATCAACGGCGGCCGGGTCGTCGTGGCGTTCCTTAACCCGAGCCCGGACGTGCGGCCCGGCCTGACCGCCCAGGTGACCATCCTCACCGTCCCACCGTCGGGGGCGCCCTGAGCGCGATCAAGCTCCTTCCGGCTTCTCACTTCCGACGGACCGATCGAGATACCATAGGATGGAATTGCGAGGTCATCATGGAATTCTTGTCAAATAGCTTATTGGAGCTGATTACACAGACATCGACGAATCTTCCTCCGGATGTGCGCGCCGCCATGCGCGAGGCGCTCCACCGGGAGCAGCCCGGCACACAATCGTTCCAGTCACTGAACGTCATAGCCGCCAACGTGGACATGGCTTACGAGGATGAAGGACCCATCTGCCAGGACACCGGCATGCCGACGTTTCTGGTCCAGGCGCCGGCCGGGGTGAACCAGATCGAATTCAGCAAGGCGATTCGAGAGGCCGTTGCCGAAGCGACGCGGCGCGGCAAGCTGCGCCCGAATTCGGTCGATTCGATCACCGGCAAGAACAGCGGGAACAACCTCGGGCCAGGCACCCCGGTGATTCATTATGAACAGTGGGACCGGGACGAAATCGAAGTGAAGCTGCTGCTGAAAGGCGGCGGGTGCGAGAACCAGAACATCCAATATTCCTTGCCTTGTGAGCTGGACCACCTGGGCCGGGCGGACCGCACGTTGGAGGGAGTGCGGAAGTGCATCCTGCACGCGGTATGGCATGCGCAAGGGTTGGGCTGCGCGCCGGGCGCGCTGGGGGTATGCATCGGCGCGGACCGAGCCAACGGCTACGCGCTGGCCAAGGCCCAGTTGTTCCGGACACTCAACGACACCAACCCGGACCCGGAACTGGCGAAGCTGGAAGACGAAATCATGGAAGAGGCCAACCGGATCGGCGTTGGTTCAATGGGTTTCGGCGGAAACGTCACTTTGATCGGCTGCAAGATCACCGCCGCCAACCGGATTCCGGCGTGCTTCTTCGTGTCGGTGGCTTATGATTGCTGGGCGTTCCGGCGCCTGGGCGTGCGGCTGGATCCAGAGACGGGTGCGGTCACGAAATGGCTGTATCGTGATCCTGACCGTCCGGTGGACCGAATGACCGCGGGCGAGGGGTTTCCGCTCACCGGGCGCGAGGTGGTTCTCACGCCGCCGATTTCGGAACAACAGGCGCGGGCGCTGAAAGTGGGTGACGTGGTTCTGATTTCCGGCGAGATGTTCACCGGCCGCGACGCGATGCACGCCTACTTGCTGAAGAACGAGCCGGAGGTAAACCTTTACGGCTCAGTGCTTTACCACTGCGGCCCGGTAATGCTCAGAGATGGCGACACTTGGACGGTGAAGGCCGCGGGGCCGACCACGAGCATTCGCGAGGAACCATACGAGCACGAGGTAATCCGGCGCTATGGTGTCCGCGCAGTGATCGGCAAGGGCGGCATGGGGCCGAAGACGCTGGCGGCGCTGAAAGAGCACGGAGCGGTCTACCTGAACGCCATCGGCGGCGCGGCTCAGTATTATGCGCGGACGGTCCGGAAGGTACTCGGCGTGCATCACCTGGAATTCGGAATCCCGGAAGCCATGTGGCACTACGAGGTGAAGGACTTCATGGCGATCGTCACGATGGACGCTCATGGCAACAGCCTGCACGCCGGCGTGCTGGAGGAAACGGGCAAGAAACTGGAAGCGCTGGCACAGACCTGATTCCGGATCGATGCTCCCGGCGCTGCGGGAGACGGCCGCATAGCGGCCGGAGAGGTGACGGGCACCGGCGAGACGGGCCGGCGGGGAGAGGTTTCCGGACGTGGCGGCCGAGCCTGGGGCCTGGTTGACGCCAGCCAACGCATTCCGTAAGATTAAGAATGTCAAGAAGATGCGGGCGATGGATGCAGCGCCGGGCGCCGAGTCGGTCCAGATCCCCGATAAGCTTTACTTCCGGATCGGGGAGGTGAGCCGTGTCTCCGGCGTCAAGCCGCACGTATTGCGTTACTGGGAGACGGAATTTTCGGGAATCTCGCCGAAGAAGTCCGGGAGTGGGCACCGGCTCTACCGGCGCAAGGACGTCGAGTTAATCCTGGAGATCAAACGGCTTCTCTACGAAGAGAGGTTCACGATCGAGGGCGCGCGCAAGTACCTGTCGCGGAGACCGAAGCGCGTGCCGACGAAAGCGCCGGCAGTGGGCCAGGGGCGGGGGCAAGGGGAACTGTTCCCCCGGTCGCTGGAGGTGGAAAAGGTCCGCCAAGAGCTGCTCGAAATTCTGGAGATCCTGAAGTAGCCGCGGTCAGGGTGGCTCCGGGGAGGGGCTTCGGCGGGAGGGCCCCAGAGCTTTCGGAGCCCTCATTACATCGGGGGGAGTGAAGGAGCCTCAGGGCCGGCCGGGGTCCGGGCCAGATGGTGTAACAGACGGAGATCGAGGTCGACACCCTCCAGGTGAGATGCGACGCGGCGCCGGAATCGCCCGAGGGAACACCGCATCCGGGTGGCCACGGCTCCCAGCAACTCCAGTTGTTCGGCGGTATAGGAAGGAGTTTGCGGGTCGTAACAGGCCATCTGCTCGGCCTGTTCGAGACCGCTCATTAGGGCAGCCAGATCACCCTTCCGTACAGCTCTCAGGATCTCGTTTGCCGCCGCGGGCGGCTCTGTGACACTCCTCATCAGCGCCTCCTGCTGATCTTTTCGGCACCGCGTGCGGTTTGTTGACCGCTTTTTGCGCTCGGGCCGCAGATCGGTTCAATGAACCGGCCGGGGGAGCCGATAAGCAACATGGAGGCTCATCTGATGATCCACCTGACGCGCATCAATCATGTGCCGCTGGTGCTGAACGCCGATCTGATTGAGCACGTTGAAGTTACCCCGGATACGGTGATCAGTCTCACCACCGGGCAGAAGTTCGTGGTGCTGGAATCCCCCGAGGAAGTGGTGGAGCGGGTAGTGGCGTTCCGGCGGTCGATCAACGAGCCGTTTTTCCAGCGGGAAGCCGAAGACGGGCAGGAGTCGCTGAGTGGCTGAGGTCGCAAAGTCGAGCAAGACGGGAAAGAAAGCGGCGGAGAAGCCATCGGGCGGCGGGAAACCGGATATCGCTACCTTCGCCGGTTTGCTGATCGCCACTGGCGGGATCGTGGGAGGTCTGCTGCTGGAAGGCGGCAAGATCACCGACATCGCGCAGTATACGGCGGCTTTCATTGTATTCGGCGGTACGATCGGGGCCGTGCTGGTGGCCACTCCGCTGCCGGTGGTTGTGGGCGCCGTCAAGACTCTTTTCGCCGTGTTCTTCGACAAGGCTGCGCCCCCCGATGCCACCATCGAGGAGATCATCGGTTACGCTACCAAGGCCCGCAAGAACGGCATTGTGTCGCTGGAACAAGATGCTGAGGCGGTCGCTGATCCATTTCTCCGCAAGGCTCTCAATCTTGCCGTCGATGGCACGGACCTGCAGGAGATCCACAAGATGATGGAGTTGGAGATGATGATCGAGGAACACCAGGGCGAGGCCCAGGCCAAGGTGTTCGAAGCTGCCGGCGGATTTGCTCCGACCATCGGCATCATCGGCGCCGTCATGGGGTTGATCCAGGTAATGAAGAACCTGGAGAATATCGAAGAAGTCGGCCACGGCATCGCCGTGGCTTTCGTGGCGACGATTTACGGTGTGGGATCAGCCAACATCTTCTTCCTGCCCGCCGCCAACAAGATCAAGGCCCGCATCCGCAAGGCCATGCTCATCCGGGAACTCATGCTGGAGGGGGTGGTGGGGATTGTCGAAGGCCTGAACCCGAAACTGATCCGGATCAAGCTGGAAGCTTACGCCCGGGAAGGCAGCGAAGCTAAAGCGAAAGGCAAGAAGAAGGGCGCGGCGAAAGCCAATGCGAAACCCGGGGCGAAGGCCAGCGCGAAAGCCCCGGCCAAGAAGGCCACGGCGGAGGGTTGATCTACCATGGCGCGCAAAAGGAAAAACGAGGAACCGGAGAATCACGAACGGTGGCTGGTATCCTACGCCGATTTCATCACGCTGCTGTTTGCATTCTTCGTTGTAATGTTCGCCAGCTCCCAGACCGATAAGGGCAAGGCCCAGCAGGTGGCGAACTCGGTCCGGCAGGCGCTGGAGCAAGGCGGCTTCACCACGCTGCTGGCGAGCGTGTTGGGGGGGGCGCCGGGTGACGTCGGGGTGGGCAACGCCCAGATGAAGGGTCCCGGGGGCGCGGAAGTCGCCCGTGACAAGGGCCGGAAGGAAGGCTTCGGTGAAGGTGAAGGCGGCACGCTGGTGGAGCTGAAACCCGCCATGGACTTCCTGTTGAAGGAACTGAGCGAGGAAATCGCCAGCGGCAAGATGCAAGTGACGATGGAGCCGCGGGGGCTGGTGGTGAGCTTCCGGGAAGCGGCGTTCTTCCCCTCCGGCGAGGCGGTGATCTCGGAAAAGAACATGGGCAGTATCGAGAAGGTCGCCAACGTGATTCGGAAGCTGCCCAACCCGGTCCGGATGGAGGGCCACACCGACTCCGTCCCGATTCACAACGCCCATTACGCGAGCAACTGGGAATTGTCCGCCGCCCGGAGCATCGCAATGCTGGAACTGTTTGCCAGCCGGTTTCACATTCCCAAGGAGAGGATGTCGATCGCCGCCTATGCCGATAACGCCCCGGTGGCCAGCAACGACACGGCTGAAGGGCGTGCCCGGAACCGTCGGGTGGACATCATTCTGCTCAACGAAGTCGGCCGGCAGGCCGAGCCGCAGCCGGCCGAAACCGTCAGGGAGACGGCCGCCGCCGGAGAAGGGCCCGCGGGCAGGGAGGAGTTGGCCGCCGGGGGGTCACCGGCCGGGGAAGACGCACCAGCGGGAGCCGGGCCCGCCGCCGGAGAGCAGCCGGCGGCGGAACATCACTGAGATGGCAAGCTCCGCTGTAAGTGTTCCAGGAGCCTGGCCGCGGCGTTTTGACCGGCGTGTTTCTTCGATTGTCCTTGCGCCCGGGCTGACCACCGGTCTCCGACCGACACCTCGACGGTGAATTTCTTGGAGTGCTCCGGCCCGCTGGATGCTACCACGCGATAGCGGGGCGCGGGAAGTTTCTCGCCCTGCGTCAGTTCCTGCAAAGCGCCCTTAAAATCGGTGATCTCGTCTTGTTCGGCGGCCAGGGAGGCCGGATCGCCGATAATCCGTTCAGCCACGAATCTCCTGGCTGCCTCGTAGCCGCAATCCAGGTAGATGGCCGCGATGACCGCTTCCACCGAGTCAGCCAGCAAGGCGCGCTTGCCGCGGCCACCACTCATCTCTTCGCCGCGGCCCAGCAGAAGGAAGTCCCCCAGGTTGAGATCCAGGGCGACCTGGTGGAGATGACCGGCGTTGACCAACCGAGCCCTGATTCTGGACAGTCGCCCTTCGGAAAGATCCGGAAACTTGGAGACCAGCATCTCACTGACCAGAAATCCGAGGATTGCATCCCCGAGGAATTCCAGTTGTTCGTTGTCGTGCCGGGCTTCACCGCCAGGAGCAGTTTCAACCGCCCGGGACCTGTGAGTGAGGGCCCGCTGAAGCAAGTTCCGGTCGCGGAAGCGGCAGTCGAGCCTGGCTTCCAGTTCCTCGAGGTCCACGCCCATGTAAGTGCTGCGGGGGCGAAGCGTTATTTTTTCGCCTTGGCCTCTTTCAGCTTGACGGCGCGGAGCCGCTCGGATTGCGCGATCTGCCGGATGGTGGGGTGCAACTGAGCGTCACTGAGCACGTCGTCCAACACCACGATGGCCTCGTCGTGGTTTCCCTGCTGGTTGAGGGCGGCGGCATAGCGAACCTTGGTGGCCGCGTTCGGCGTATGGGCGATATCAATGGCCTTCTTGAACTCCTCGACGGCCACGTTGTAGTTCTTGCGCACTAGTGCGACCAGCCCTAGCGCCTCGTGCGCCTGGGAACTGAAATCTGCCTTAGCTTGTTCCCATTGCTCGTCGGTGACCTGAGGGTTCGGCCGCGGGGCGGTGGCGAGGAGTTCGAGCGCCTTGTTGGCCAGATCCTCGGCGCGCTTCAGTTTCTCCTCCTTGTCGAGGTCGAATTCACGGGTGCGCTGGGCCAATGCGTTGGCCATCGCCAGCATGACGACGTAGTTGTTGGGATCAGCTTCCAGAGTCCGCTCGCCGTAGACCATCATCTTGTCGTAGTCGTTGAGCATCTGCGCGGAGATGGTGGCCATCTGCAGCGCGAACGCTTTGAACTCCGAGTCCGGGAAATCGGCGACCAGGTCGTCACAGGCCTTCATTCTGGAGTTCGGATCCAGCGCGTTGGTAATGGCCTGGATCGCCTCCAACTCCTTCTGGGACTTAATCTGAGGCTGTTTTGCCACGGGCGACTGTGCTTGCGGCGGCGCCTCGGGCGGTGTCAGCGGGGGTCCCGCTTCCTGCGTTTCCTGGCTGAAAAGAAGCGCCGCGGCGCCCATCAGCACCAGGAGAATTCGGCATAGGAATCTGTTACTCATTAACGAAAATGCTCCTGCTTCCATCGTACCTGTTTTGGGGAGTCATATGCGAGCGACTGTGCCCCCGGGGAGACGCTCACCGGTTGGGGTGGCTTCGATCCCGCCGGAAGGCACCGCGCGCGCCCTTTTCGGCGGTTTCCCTGGCCTTGGGCGAAGCACCGTCGACAGCCAGGGCCGCCTGGTAGTATCTGGCGGCCTGCTCGGTTTCCCCGGCGATATCACTCAGGCGGCCGAGGTAGATCAGAGCCCACGCCTTTTCCTGCGGAGGGGGCGAAAGCTCCAGCGATTTCTTGAAGAGCGATTCAGACAGTTCCGCATCGTTGTTGAGGGTGGCAATCCGCGCCAGGCCATAATAAGCCCGCGCCTGGACTGACCTGTCGCCGGCTTGCTGTGCGACACGGAGGTAAATGGCCCTGGCGCCGTCGAGATCGCGCTCCCGGTAAAGCTTCTCGGCCTTAGCGAGAAGCTGCTCGGCAGTGCCCGGCTCGGCAGGCTTGACGGGCGTCTTCTTGGCAATCCGGACTGGGGGTTCCTGGTCGAATTCGAGGTTCTGTGCGCGCGCTTCCTCAGCCGCCAGGTCGATGGCATCCACCATATCGGCGAAATAGAACCGCACGGCCCGCGGCTGTTTCTCGTAAGCCGGCAACTGTTCGGCAAAGTGAGGGGCAAGGATATAGCCCTGGCGGTAGGCTTTTTCCACCATGGCCTGCTTCTCGGGTTTCGGGACCCGGGCCAGCCGGGCTTCAATCGCTTTGATGAGCGAGGAAGTGGCCAGGAGCAGGAAATCCGACTTGTACTGCCGGCCGAGATAGGGCGCGCCAAGGGCGTAGTCGCCCAACGCCTTCTTTTTCTCCAGCTTAGCCGCGTAGCGGGTAGCCAGTGGGTCCAGCACGTAGTGCAGGTAGGCGTAGCGAATATCGGCGATTTGCGGCTCCGGCGACGGCGTGATCACGACGTAGTAGTCGCGTCCGTAGGTGCGGTAATGGATCTGATTCGGCGCCGCGAGCAGGGAAATGAAGATTTGGAACTTCTGCCCGAAAACACCACTGGTAGGGTTGCGGAGATAGCCGTTCAGTTCGAACAGCGCCTGGGCCACCGGTTCCTGGTACCGGGCCAGGACCTCCTCGTAAGCCGGTTGAGCTTTCTGGTAGAGGGTGTGGATGTCGGCTTCCCGGTAAAACTGGGCCAGTAGGGCTCCCAGGCCTTCCAACCGCTGGGCGTCGGGTGGGACCTGGTAGGTGAGCATGGTGAACTCGAAGGCCGGGGGGCCGTCGACCAGGAGCGCGAAGGAGACGTACTGGCTCAGCTCAGCGGTCCAGTTCTCCTGCCGGTGGGCCTCGAAGAATTCTTTCAACTTGGCCACCGAGGGGAGGTTCCGCGAGGCGAGATACCGGCGGACCTGCCCGCGCAACGGATGGTTGGCAGGCGAGGCGAGATCCGCGTCGTAGCCGGCCGCATTGATGGCGGCCATCACGGTGAACAACGTCTCGCTGCTGTCCAACTGGGCTTGTTCGGCCCGGCTTTGCGGAACGGCCAGCAGCAGCAACAGGGAGGGAACCAGGAAGCGCGTCATTTTTCTACTTTCTATTTTCGGGCGGAAAAGACCGCCAGCTCGAGGCCCGCGAAAATGCTTCGGCCGGGCATGGGCACGCCGCGGATCTGTTCGTAAGACGTATTCCCAATATTAGTAAGTTGCAGGAACGGATGAAACCGGCCCGCGGCGGCCGCCAGATACAGGTCCCAGACCATGTAGGCGGCGCGGTCACGACGCTTGACGGCGCCCAGCCGGCTCCGGACCGCCAGCCCGGCCGGCAGGGCGGCGCGCCAGCTCACCACGCCGCTGTGCTCCGGGTAATTGAACACGTACCGCGAGACCATGCCCGCGGGAATCCGCCGCGCGGCCCGCAAACCCGCATAGCGGAACTCCAGCCGTTGCCTCCGGGCCGGTGTTACACCGGCGGCCGCCTCCACGCCGGTGAAGCGAAGCGACCGGAAGTTCCTCGCCCGCCACAGCCCCCCGGAGGTGGGTTGCACGAAATCGATCCCATCTGTTTCGCGCCGCTCGAACACGGCGAGGCTGCCATCAAGGTGAGGGCCGATCCGCCAGTCGGCGCCGGCTTCGTAGCTCCAGGCGGATTCCGGACTGAGGTCGGGCGAACCCCTGTTGGCCGGGTCGTGGTAATACAGCTCGGTAAAGGCCGGCAGCCGGAAGGCGCGGCTAAGGCTGGCGCGGAGCTTGAGGCGGGAGTTCACCCAGAAGCCGGTGGCCGCTGTGGGGCTGAAGGAGCCGCCGCCGGCGGAGCCGTGAAGCTCGTGCCGGCCGGCCAGCGTCAACGAGAACCGGCGGAGGGCGCGGATGTCGAAGGCGAGGTAGCCGGCCTGACGGGAACGAGCGTGGTTGCCCAGGTTACTGCTGGTGATCGTGTCGTGAAACGCTTCGAGGCCGTAGTAAAGACGCCGGTTCCGGCCCAGCGGCTCCCAGCGGCGGAGGGCCGCCTGGTAGCTTTCCACCGCGTGCCGGTTGGTGAAGACGCCGGGCCGGTCGCGGTAGAGCACGAACAGGTCCGTGTGGCGCCGGAAGCCGAACGACGCCAGTGTCCTTTCGCCGAACGCTTGCCGGGCCGCAGCGAACCAGGTTCTTGTGCGTTCCCAGGAAGGAAAGGGGCCGTAGAAATTCCCGGCGCCAAAGGGCCGGTCGGAATGGGCCAGCAGGAGCCCGGTAGCGCCGAGGCGAGTCCTGACACTGGTGCGGGAAGCCATCGAGAGATTGCGATAGTCCCGGTTCCGGGCAAAGCCGGTAGAGAAATCCCGCGAGAGACTGAGCTGTTCGGACCAGCCGCGTCTGGCCAGGGAGACGGAGCCGCGCTGCTGGTTGGTTCCCCAATTTCCGGCTCCAAGGCTCAAGCGGACTTCAGAGAACTCCGCCTCGCGCGTGATAAGGTTGATGACGCCGCCGACAGCGTCCGATCCATAGAAGGCCGAGCCCGAGCCTTTCAATACCTCGATCCGTTCCACGGATTCGATGGGCAACGGCAGATCCATGTTGTGGTGGCCGGTCTGGGCATCGCTGACCCGCATCCCATCAATTAACACGAGCGTTTGCCCGAAGGTCCCGCCGCGAATGGACAGGTCGGCCTGGATGTGGTTCGGCGCGCGCTCGCGAAGATCCACGGAAGGGTCTAGCTTGAGAAAGTCGGCCACGGTGGCGGCGAGGAGACTGTTATCCGGCGCCACCGGCAGCAGGATGACGGACCGGTCGGCCTCCTCGAGCGGGATGGGCTGGTAAGTGGCGGTGACCACGACGACGTCCTTCCGCGGCGGCGGCCCGGCCTCCGGCGGTGCTTCTGGCTGAGGCCAGGCCAGCAACACGGCGGCGCAAAGCGGGAATAGCAAGGACCGGAGAATCAGGGAATTCACTGCTGCTCCAGGGCACCTGCCGACTGGCAAGGGGTGCCGGCGGGCGGCTGGGGCCCTCCTGCCATTGTACCCGCGGGCAGGATGGCCGGCAGCAGTAGCGCAACGACGTGACTTCGTGGCCGCAGGGACGGTTAACTGCTGATGCCGTGGGGATAGGAAAGCGGACGGCCCCGGCCTGAACGGCTGGCGCCGGCGTGTTTTGCCTGAGTCGGGGTATCATAAGTTCCTTGACTGGCCTTGACTCCACGTTCCGGGTGCTGATGGTGGCTTCCGAGGCGGTGCCGTTTGCCAAGAGCGGCGGGCTGGCCGATGTGATCGGCTCCTTGCCGCCGGCGCTGGCCGAGGGAGGGCAGCAGGTGGCGGTCGTGCTGCCGCGATACGGGAGCATTTCCGTTGCGGGGGCGCAGCGGGCCGCCGAGGGCCTGGGGATCTGGCTCGGCGCGACTTCCTACCGGGTTGATATCTATGTCACGGCGGAGCGGGACGTACGGTTCTTCCTGGTGGACTGCCCGCGGCTGTATGACCGGGATGGTCTTTACACCGCCGGCGGCCGGGATTACCCGGACAATCCCGAGCGGTTTGGCCTGCTTTGCCGCGCGGCGCTCGAGGTGGCCCGGCGGCTGTTTCGCCCGCAGATTCTCCATTGCCACGACTGGCAGGCGGCGCTGG